>CAZPZF010000050.1:0-16321 GCA_964590705.1 uncultured Spirochaetales bacterium
GGTCAGCGAGGGGTTCTTCACCTGCGCCGGGGCCACGAAGAGGTTGCCGGTGTAGTTGGCCGTGTAGTTCCTTTCGATGCCGGCGGTGAGGGTGTCCATGAAACTGTTGCCGATGACGAGGACCGCCATGCCGAGCGCGACGAGAGTCCCGATGATGATGGTCTTCGTCTTGTGTTCCCTGAGGTTCCTGAACGCTATCTTGAACAGCACGCCTTCCATGGTCATGCCCTACCCGTCCTCTCGTTCCTCACGATCAGGCCGTCCTTCAGGAGTATGACATGATCGGCTATCGACACGATCGTCTGGTCATGGGTCGAGAAGATGAAGGTCGTGCCGACATCCTGGTTCATCTTCTTCATGAGGCCTATGATGGCCTCGCCGGTTTCGGAATCGAGGTTGGCCGTCGGTTCGTCGGCAAGCACGATCCTCGGCTTTGTCGCGAGGGCGCGCGCTATCGCCACCCGCTGTCTCTGTCCGCCCGAAAGCTCGTTCGGCTTATGGCCCTGCCAATCCGCAAGGCCTATCATCCCTATCAGGTAATCGATCCACTCCCGCTGCTCCCCGCGGGTTCCTCTTGTGTCGCGGCCGAGGAGCAGGGGGAATTCGATGTTCTCGAACACGTCGAGAACGGGAATGAGGTTGAAATTCTGGAAAATGAAGCCGATCGCGCGGTGCCGGAGCGCTGTGATCTCGTCGTCTCCCATCCCGGACGTCTCCACGCCGTCTATGCGGACGGTTCCCGCTGTGGGCGTATCGATGCATCCGATCATATTGAGAATGGTGGATTTGCCCGACCCCGAAGGTCCCGCTATCGAGATGAAGTCGCCCCTCGTGATATCGAACGATACTCCCCGTACCGCGTGCACTTCCGTCTTCCCGAGCGGGTATGTCTTGCGGACATCCTCGAGGGATACGATGATCCTGTTTCGTTCCATGCGTTGCTCTCCCCCTCTTTCCAAGTCTTCACGCGGAAATATACCGACGGGGGAGGGCTTCAGCCATAAACGGCCTTTTAATGAATATAACCGTCTGTTATGGAGTACGGGTGAGGCTCCAGGTGATAGACATCCGGTCGACCGGTCAGTGAGCTTCTCCGCGCAGCATCGACGGGCTGTGACCGAGGATCGGCAGGATGACCCGGGCGCAGAGGGATGCCCCCTTCACCGAGCCGGGGAAGTTCACGATGCTCGTGTTCCCCCTGACCACCGCGGCGCGGAGAACCGCTGGAACGAGATCGAATTCACCCATGATGACTCAGCCGGAGCGGATCAGGATGTCCGAGGATTCCTGCGCGGCTTCGATCGCCCCGCGCAGCTGCTCTGCGTCTTCCGGGATGGGACCCGAAGCGGTCACGGCGCATCCTGCTTCCACAGCCTGTGCGGAGAGTTGAGGGCCGTTCGAGTCGTAGGTTTTACCCATGGGGAGGCGAGTGCCGACAGGCACGATCTCCGACCCGGTAGGATTCCCTGAAGTTTTCCGTTCCGACCACGTACCCATCCAGCGTGGACTTGTCCAAAGGGGGTGAGCCCATCGGGGAGAGGAGGGGAGCGGGGAGTACCCGTCCCGCGGTGGGATCATCGGTTGCCTCCTTCCAATGGACTATCCGTGCGTGCAACGAAAAAGGCACGATCGCTATACGTCAACAGGCGAGGGTCGTCACCGCCTGAATATAAAGTTCTGCATGTAACAATAAACAATGATACTATCCTATTATGATGAGGAATGATAAAATAAAGTTAAAACGTGACGTAAAACTCTTGAAAAATCTCAGTAATTGTGATTATTATTCTTATTAAAGATAATATACTTTTTTTACTAACTGGTGTTTCTCTATAAAAGGTTTTACAGGGAGTATATATGAACCAGACAACAGTTTCGTCGTATCGGGAATTGGTTGAGCGCTTTCCCGCTTCAAGGGACTACCTCATTCCAATACTCCAGGAGCTGCAGGATGCCGAGGGATATATCCCAGAAGCGGGAGACGACGAGATCTCACGGTAACTAAACCTTCCCAAGACCAAGATCTACGGGGTGGTGACTTTCTACAATCAGTTCAAGCTCAATCCTCCCGGCAAGTATCAGATACAGGTCTGCAGGGGAACCCCATGCCACGTGAAGGGCTCTCTCGAGATTCTGGAGGCGCTCCAGATCGAACTGGGGATCCCGGCGGGCAGCACCACAAAGGATGGTCTGTTCTCCCTCGAGACGGTCGCGTGCCTGGGGGCATGCTCCATCGCCCCCGCCATCACGATCAACGGCGATTTTTACGGAAGGCTGGACAAGAAGAAAGCCATCGCCCTGATCACCGATATCCGCAAGAAAGAGGGGAAAGCATGAACACGATATTCATTGGAATGGGAACCTGCGGACTCGCGACCGGAGCCGAAGGCGTATCGAAAGCGGCCATGGCGTGGGCCAAAGAAAAGGGACGCGAACTCTCCGTTACCCCGACCGGTTGCCTCGGGTACTGCCAGGTAGAGCCGATCATGGATGTTGTCACCGATGACGGATATCGGCTTTCGTTCGGCAACGTCACCGAGAAGAACGTGGGAGAGGTTCTCTCGTCCGTCCTTTTGGAGAAGAAATATACGATCCCTAATCTCCTGGGGCAGCACAGGAACGGCAGGAAAGCCCTTCCTGGAGTCCCGATGCTGGACGATCACCCGTATTTTAAGAAGCAGGTCAAGTACGTTCTCCGGAACTGCGGCATCATCAATCCCGAATCCCTGGAAGAATACCGGGCGAACGGCGGTTTCAAGGGGCTCGATAAGGCCCTTTCAATGACCCAGAAGGAAGTCATCGACGAAGTGTTCCAATCAGGCCTCAGGGGAAGGGGCGGCGCCGGATTCCCCACCGGAAAGAAGTGGGAATTCGCGTGGATGAACAAGTCGGAGAAGAAGTACGTCGTCTGCAACGCGGACGAGGGCGACCCCGGCGCGTTCATGGACCGCTCGCTCATGGAGGGCGATCCGTTTTCCCTCATCGAGGGCATGATGATCGCGGGGTACGCCATCGGCGCCGACGAGGGAGTCATCTACTGCCGCGCGGAGTATCCCATCGCGATCAAGAGGCTGACCAAGGCCATCGAGACCCTGAAGAAGGAAAAACTCCTCGAGACTCCGTTGGCAAAGGGTTTCCGGTTCAAGCTCAGGATCAAGAAGGGGGCCGGCGCGTTCGTATGCGGCGAGGAAACCGCGCTCCTCAATTCCGTCGAGGGAAGACGCGGCATGCCCCGGCTCAAACCGCCATTCCCCGCGAACGCGGGACTCTTCGGCAAGCCGACCGTCATCAACAATGTTGAGACCTTCGGCAATGTGCCCCACATCCTCCGGGAGGGCAAGGAATCCTTCTCGAGGATCGGCACGGCCACGTCGAAGGGAACCAAGGTCTTCGCATTGACCGGTAAAGTGAACAATACGGGCCTTGTTGAGGTTCCCATGGGAACGACACTGCGGGAGATCATCTTCGACATAGGCGGCGGGATCGCCAACGGCAAGAAGTTCAAGGCGGTGCAGAGCGGCGGCCCCTCGGGAGGCTGCATCCCCGAGCAGTACCTGGATACCGAAATCGACTATGAATCGCTCAAGCAGATCGGGGCCATGATGGGGTCGGGCGGTCTCGTCGTCATGGACGAGGACACCTGCATGGTCGATGTGGCCAAGTTCTTCCTCGGTTTCACGACGAACGAATCCTGCGGAAAGTGCATTCCCTGCCGTGAGGGAACGCAGAGGATGTACGAGATCCTGGAGTCCATCGTGACCCCGTACCGGAAGATGTCCGAGGAGGACAATCTCATCCGGTTCAACATGATCATGAACCTCGAGAATCTCGCCACGGTGATCAAGGACTCGTCGTTGTGCCAACTCGGCCAGACTACCCCTAATCCCGTGCTTTCAACCCTCAAATACTTTAGGAACGAGTACGAGGCCCATATCTACGACAGGAAGTGTCCCGCGAAGCAGTGCAAGGGGCTCCTGACCTATAAGATCGATACCGATCTCTGCAAGGGGTGCACCCTCTGCGCGACCAAATGTCCCTCCGATGCGATACTGGGCGAGAAGAAGAAGGCCCACTACATCATCGACGAGAAATGCATCAGGTGCGGGAGCTGTTACAACGCGTGCAAGTTCAACGCGATCAAGGTGAGTTGAGAGGAGAATGACATGATCAGCCTTACCATAGACGGAAGAACCGTTGAGGTGGATAACGGCGCCACCATACTCGATGCCGCAAAAAAGGCGGGGGTAAGAATCCCGACCCTCTGTCACATCAAGGATCTTTCCCCCACGGGAGCCTGCAGGATGTGCGTCGTCGAAGCCGAGGGAAGACCTGGTCTTCTCGCTTCATGCGCGTATCCCGCGGAAAACGGGATGAAGATCCTCACCGCGAGCCCGCGGGTGCTCAACACGAGGAAGACGATCATCGAGCTCCTCCTGGCGAGCCATCCGTTTGAATGCCTCACCTGCACAAGGAACCAGAACTGTGAGCTCCAGCATCTGGCTGCGGAATACAACATCAGCGAAGTCCCATACAAGGGAAAGAAGCGGCACCACTACACGGACTTCTCTTCTCCGGCCATTGTCCGCGACACGGACAAGTGCATCCTGTGCGGACGGTGCGTGAGGATCTGCGAGGAGATCCAGGGAGTCTCCGCCATCGATTTCACCAAGCGCGGATTCAACACCATGGTCCTTCCCGCCTTCAACCATGACCTCTCCGAGACCGGATGCGTGAACTGCGGGCAGTGCATTCTCGCCTGCCCCACGGGGGCCTTACACGAGGTCTCGGCCATCGACCGCGTCGTGGCCGCGCTTCAGAGCGGGTCCAAGCACATGATCGCCCAGATGGCCCCGGCCATCCGGGTCTCCCTTGGCGAGTTCTTCAACATGGATCCGGGAGCCAACGTGACTCACAAGGTTTCCACCGCGCTCAGGAGGATAGGGTTCAAGAACGTCTTCGATACCGACTTCACCGCTGACCTCACCATCATGGAAGAGGGATCCGAGCTGGTTCGCCGGGTCAAGGCCGGCGGCCCGTTCCCCATGTTCACCTCGTGCTGTCCCGGCTGGATCAAGTTCGCCGAGCACAACTATCCCGAGTTCCTTCCGAATCTCTCGACCTGCAAGTCGCCCCAGCAGATGATGGGCTCTCTCATCAAGAAGTATTACGCCGAAAAGGCCGGGGTGGATCCGAAGGATGTCTATGTAGTCTCCATTATGCCGTGTACCGCCAAGAAGTACGAAGCGGCCCGGCCGGAATTCGCCGACGGCGGAAATCCCGATATAGACGCGGTTCTCACGACGAGGGAACTCGCCAAGCTCATCAACCGCTTCGGCATCGATTTCCCAGCGCTTCCGGAGACTCCCTTCGACGAGATCATCGGAACCACGTCGGGATCAGGGGATATCTTCGCCGCCTCTGGCGGGGTTATGGAATCCGCGCTTCGGTCCGCGTACTACCTCATCACGGGAAAGGACCTCGCGAATATCGAGCTGTTGGATGTGCGCGGGTTTGACGGCGTCAAGGAAACGTCGATTGAGATCGACGGTCTCAAGCTGAAACTGGCGGTCGTCAACAGGCTGGAGAACGCGCGCAGGCTCATAGAAAAGATCAAGGCCGGCGAAGCCGAGTACCAATTCATCGAGGTCATGACCTGCCCCGGCGGCTGCGTCGGCGGCGGCGGTCAGATCCACAGCTTTGACAGCGACGTCATCAAGCGTAGGATCGCCTCGATCTACGCATTGGACAAGAAGCGGGAAATCAGGCTCTCGTACAAGAACCCCAAGATCAACGAACTATACAAGGGATTCCTCCACGAGCCCGGTTCCCATGTGGCACACGAACTTCTCCATACCCGGTATTTCCCGCGGCAGAAGAAGTCCTGACATGATCACGGACCGAACAGGTCGATGAAAGAGGAGACTGAAAATGGCCAAGATATTGATCGTTGACGATGACAGGGATCTGGCCGAGAGCCAGAAGGTGATACTCGAGGCGAACGGATACACGGTGGAGGCGGCGTTCAGCATGCAGGAGGGGCTGGAGCGCGCGGCCGCCTTCGTCCCCGACCTCGTGATCGCGGATCTCATGATGGAACACTACGATTCGGGCTTCGTCTTCGGCAAGAAGTTCCGGGAGCTGCGAGGCTGTGAGAAAACGCCGATCCTCATGCAGACCGGCGCCTCCAAAGAGATCGGGTTCACATTCGACATCTCGAAACCGGGAGCGAAGGAATGGCTTAAGGTGGACGAGATCATCGACAAGCCGGTGACTCCAGAATACCTCGTCGGAAAGGTGCGCCAGTACCTTTCGAAGTGACGCGGGAGAGGGCGCTGTTCCCAAAGACGCGCCTATTCCTCGCTACCGCAATCGAAAGCCCGGGTTCCCCGGGCTTTTTTTCGGTTAAGGTCATGGTGGACGATCCGCGCTACGAATTCTCCATGGGCGGGGAGGAAGCGGGAAAGAGCAGCGTGAAGCATGTTCCTTTGCCTTCCTCGGATTCAACCGTGATGCTTCCTCCGTGGTTCGTGACTATGGAATTGACGATCGAAAGGCCGAGACCCGTGCCGTTCGGCTTGGTCGTGTAGTAGGGATCGAAGATCCTCCCGATCACCCCTTTCGGAATACCCGTGCCGGTGTCGATCACCTGAAAGCGGTACCAGTTCTGAGGCGACGGACCGTTCCGCTCGCTCTGGTCGTATCGTCCGTTCGCGATAAGCGGGCCCGGAACCATTTCTTCCCGAATCGTGATCGTTCCCCCGTCAGGCATTGCGTGAACCGCGTTCATGAAGAGATTGTGAAAGACCTGGGTAAACAGATCCCTGTCGCCCAAAACCACGATCGGGTCGTCCCGAAGATCGGTGACTATGGCGGCCTGCGAGCCCGCGAGGGATATGGAACCCGCCTCCTCGATGACCTTGCGGAGGTTCACCTCCTTCTTCTCCGGCATCCCGCCCCGCGAAAAGATGAGGAGTTTCCATGTGAGATCCTTGGCGCGAAGACAGGCGGCATAGGCGTTTTCGAGATGCGTGAACAACTCGTCGTCCTCATGGCAGGAGAATTTTGCCAACGAGAGGTTTCCCATGACCGCGGTGAGAATGTTGTTGAAATCATGGGCGATGCCGCCCGAAAGAGAGGCGATCGATTCCAGCTTCTTTACTTTGAGGTTCTCTGCCTCGAGATGCTTCAGTTCCGTCATGTCGAGGAGGCTGAAAAGGGCCCGGTGTTTCCCCTCTATCTCGATCTCCTCCTTCGATATGTAGTATGTGCCCGCTACCCCGCTTCTGCTGATGAGCTCGGCCTCAACGCCCCTTCCTGGCCCGGTTGACTGGAGTTTCTGTAAGACGGCGGTCCGCTGGTTCCTGTTCTTCCAGATTCCCAATTCAAGCGTGGTGCGCCCGATCATCTCCGAGCGCGTGTATCCGCTCAGCTTCACGGCGGCCTCGTTGACGTCGAGGATCGTGCCGGTGCTCGCGTCGGTAAGGATAATCGCTATCGGCGAATGGATGAAGGCCTTGGTGAATTTTTCCTCTGCGGCAAGCCGTTCTCTGTTCTCCTTTTCAAGCCGCTTCATGAGCCTGGCATCCTGCATGGAAAGCACCGATCCCAGGAAGTCGCCTTCCGAATCGGTGATTCCGGAATAGGCTGCAACCGTGGGAATTTCCGTTCCCGTCCGTGTAACGACGGATATCTCGAATGCAGCGGATTCGTCCGGTTCGATCGAAGGAAGAGGACCGGACAGGATCGATCGGCAGGGTATGCCCCTGAGGAAGCGCTCGGTATACCCCGAAACCTCGTGGAAACGCTGGTTTGAGGAAATGATCCTTCCGTCCGGGGCAAGAAGGAGAACCATGTCAGAAATCTTGGAAAGGATCTTCTCCGCGGCTTCGGCTGGAGTGAGAGTGAGGAGGCGGTACCTCCTGATCGCGTATCCCATACCCCAGATCCAGACGGTCATGATGAGTGGAACGAGTGGGGGCAGATCGACGATGTCGAACAGAGGGATGATGAATCCGGTGATGATGCTCAGAACCAGAGCAGGAATCAGGGTGATCAGGATGATTCTCGCCTGCCGTTTCTCCCGTTTTCGGGGGCTCCTCATATTCCACCGAACGATGAGGTACGAGGAACCCACGGCTGATGAAGCGAGTTCGAGGATGTAGAGCCAGTACCAGACCGAATCCATGCGGTAGTTGACGGCCCAGCCCGTAAGCGGGGGACCGACCTCTGGAGGCGTAGTGTATCGGTAACCGATCGCGAGAGGAGTGAGGGATTCGATGAAACCGTTGCCCGTGATCATCATAATCGTGAGGATCGCGGCGGGCAGGTAGAAGAGGGGAATCCCCCAGCGCCGGAGTACAGGCAAGACCCCGGTAAGCGAGAGATAGAAGTGGAACAGGAGCGGGGGCGCGAAGATCCACGCGAAGGAGAAGATGGTGATGACCGCGAGCCCGTTTTCAGCTGTTTCGGCTTCATAGAAGAGACAGAGACCGAAGGACCACAGCGCAACGACCAATGACAGCGCGAGGAAGATGAGGTTGAGTCTCTGCCTTGGGTCGCGCATGAACGTGAAGACGCCGATGACCACGTAGAAGGAGGCGGATAATACCGCGAGTGCTGACAAGAAATTCATTTCTTCATTCCGAAGAACGGTGAAAATTGAAACCACCCGCCTCCCCCCCTCCCCTATGGGGCGGTTCAGAGGTTGGTGGTTTTACAGGGACTTCGCTCTTTCTTTCCAGTCAGGCGGTCTTGATTGAAAGAAGCTTGAGAGCCTTCCGTTCGATGCCGTTCATGCTGTCGATGCGCTTCTGGAGGTACGAGATGAAATACCCCTCGTACTTCATCTGGAGTTCCGGGATTTTCCAGTCGTTTCCGGTAACCCGGCCCCTGCACTCCGGTGATCCGCAGTGGCATTCAAATTCATCATAATCGCTGGAATCGGTCATCGCGTAGTCGAAACAGACTTCCTCGCCCATTTCGATGTCGCGCATGGCGATAAGGCAGATCTGTCCGCTGATTCCCGCGTTCGGATTGCAGGAGTGATTCACGTAATCAGCGGGATCCCCATCTTTCAGAGGAATCATGTACAGTTCTTCCTCTATCTGGAGAGCGTGGTGAACGCGGTACTCTGGTATATGCGCCGTTTGTTCCTCGGTCATCACCATTCCGCCCCAGACACAGAGTATCTCGTCTCTTGCGATGAATTCCTTCGCAAAAACACCGAGACCACCCTTCTTTTCGCAGGCTCTGAGTTCGAGTTTCGGCGAAAAGTAAGAAGACGATACAGTGTTTCCCATTCTCTTTTAGCTCCTTTCCGCCGCCGGATCGTTTCCGGACGGCGCCCCAATGTGTTTAATCAGGGTTTCTCTTCCCAACCGGAATCATGAAGGGCCCCCTTTCGCTGTTTATACAAACAGACTCTATACCGCATTATTTATGCAGTGAGAGTCGTTGTAAAGCATATGGGGGGTTTTGTCAACGGTGGAGCGATCTATTTCTTTCTTTTAACATGAATTATTGCGTTTTTCTACAGCACGAGCGCGAGATGGATGTCGCATACGTTCGTGTTCGTGGGGCCCGTTTTGAACAATCCGCCCGCGGCATCGAAGAAGCGGTACGAGTCGTTATTGTCCAGGAATCGCCCTATGACAGTCCGTTCCCATGGTTCGACTTCGTGTCCTCTGCCGGAAACGGTCCCGCTCCAGCCCGGCACGAGGCCGGGGAAGGCGAATGCCCCCGCTGCGTCGGTGGGGCCGTCGATTCCGTCCGTTCCCGCGGCGAGGAAATAGATCCCCCTCCAAGAATCGGGAGAGGCTGCCATCTCGTTGAGAAAGGAGAGCGCCATCTCCTGATTCCTTCCGCCTTGTCCGGGTCCCCGTATGGTTACCGTGGTTTCACCGCCCCCGATGAGGCAGACCGGCCGTTTGCCAAAACGCTCCGAACGGGAAGCTTCCAGGGCGAGGGCCGCGTAAAATTTGGCTATCTCCCTCGCCTCTCCTTGGACGGAGGAGGAGAGGATGATCGGCGCGAATCCGAGCTCGCGAGCCTTTTCCGCCGCGCCTTGGAGCGCTATCCGATTAGACCCGATCAGGATATTGCGGATCTGCAGGAACAGCGGGTTGCCCGGTTTCGGGGTTTCCGGGATGCGTCCCGTCATGCCTGCCGTGATCAGTTCGCGGACATGAGGGGGAAGAGAATCCCAGATCCGATAGGACTCGAGAATGCGGTGCGCGTCACGGTAGGTGCTCTTGTCCGGAGCGGTGGGGCCTGAGGCGATCGAATCGAGGGGATCGCCGATGACGTCGGAGAGGATGAGGGTAAGACAGTGCGCGGGGAAAAGGGCCTCGGCGAGCCTGCCTCCCTTGACCTCGGAAATATGCCTACGTACGCAGTTGATTTCCGCGATGGGCGCGCCGGAACCCAAGAGGAGGCGTGTCGTTTCCCGCTTCTCTTCGAGGGTAAGCGCGGGGGGAAACCCCTCGCGCGACCAGGGAAGGGCGAGGAGGGAAGAACCGCCTCCCGATACGAGAAAAATCACGAGGGTCCGGGAATCGCATTCCTCGGCCATTCGGAGGAATTCCCGTGCCGCGCGTTCGCTGTTCTCGTCGGGGACCGGGTGTCCCGCCTCGATGATCCCGATACCCTCGAGCGCGGCTCCTTGCGCGTGCCGGACGGAGACAAGTCCCTCGGAGACGCGGTTTCCGAGGACCGAAACCACTCCGGCGGCCATCGGAATCGCTCCCTTCCCGATTCCCATGAGCTTGATCGATCGATACGCGGAGAGATCGTAGGAGACAGAGTGTTCGAGAGGGTGGAGATGGTGCGCGTTCGAAGGGGCGTCCTGGGAACCCGATAGGAGGGTCGCCTGGCCATCGTGCTCGAATGGGCGCTCATGGGCGGTTCCGGACATGAACGCGACGGCCGGCGGTGCGATGGACGGGGGGGATACTCGCAAGGCGTCGCCCACAAGGGAAAGGCACGATCGGATCATGTATTCGGGATTTACCTGCTCCACGGCTGCCCGGTATATCGCGGCAAGAGACGCGAGGGCGATTTCATCGTCTCTGTGCATGGATCCCTCCGACTATGGACTCCTCGCGGTGTACTGTACGATGTGCCCGTACGCATACGGTACTCCGGCTTAGTGCCGGGGTCAAGGTGAAAGCTGCGCTATTCACAAGATCGGGAGACAGGCCTATACTGTGCGGACACCGAATCGAAGACGGGGGGCGCTCTTGAGTATCATCACCATCCTGGGAATCGGCATCGGCCTCTCGATGGACGCCCTTGCCGTATCCGTCACCAACGGCTGCGTCATCAGGAATCTCAGGCTCCGGCACGCCTTTCTCATCGCAGGGTTTTTCGGCATCTTCCAGGCCCTCATGCCGCTCATCGGGTGGGCGGCCGGCCTTTCTTTCAGCTCTCTCATCGAGAATTTCGACCATTGGGTCGCATTCGGCCTTCTCGCGTCCATCGGGGGCAAGATGGTCTGGGAGTCGCTGCGCAGGAAGGGGAAGTGCGAAGAGAGGAATTGCCTCCACCTGCCCACGCTCCTCCTCCTCTCCCTGGCGACGAGCATCGACGCCCTCGCCGTGGGACTCAGTTTCGCAATGCTCGAAATCGGCATCGTGCGGCCTATCCTCATTATCGGCGGAATCACCTTCGTCATCTGTTTCGCCGGGCTCTTCCTCGGCAACCGCGTGGGCCATTTCTTCGAGAATAAGCTGGAGCTTGCGGGAGGGCTGATCCTCATCGGGATCGGGGTCAAGATCCTTGTGGAGCATCACGCCTTTGTCTGATCCTGGCCCGACCCTGATGCACAAAAAGCATCTCTGTTGTATACTCTCCATCAGATGAAGGAAGAATACACGGTTATCCAGTCGGTGGACAGGGCATTAACCCTCCTCGAGTATATCGCTGCTCATCCGGAGAAACGGCTCACCTTGACAGAGCTGGCTGAGGTGCTGGAGCTGGACAAGAGTTCCGTTTTCCGGATCCTCACCACGCTGACAAGGCACGCTCTGGTACGCCAGGAGGAGGGGAAGAAGGTTTACCGCCTCGGTTTCGGGGTTTTCGGTCTCGCCTCGTCTCTCTACGACCAGATGAAGCTTCCTCTGGTCGTTTCGCCGTTTCTCCGCGAAATCGCGTGGAAGACGCGGGAGAACGCCCATCTCGCGGTGCGGTCGGGAGCCCAGGCGGTGTTTATCGACAGGGAACAGGGGAGCAGCCTAATCTCCGCGAACACGAATATCGGAGACGCCGAGGAGCTGTACTGCACGGCCGTGGGGAAGTGCCTTATCTGCGACAAGACACGCGAGGAACTCGAGATCCTCTTCAACGGCCGTCGCCTGGAACGCTTTACGGAAAGGACCATCACCGATCTCGACGCGCTATACGAGGAACTTCAGCGGGTGCGAACCGAAAGGCACGCGCTCGACATGGAGGAATACGAGCTGAATGTCGTGTGCATCGCGAGCCCGATCATAAACTACCAGGGCAAGATCGTCGCGGCTGTGGGAGTATCCGGTCCGAAAGACCGTGGGCTGCCCGATCTCCAACGGAACATCGGGATCGTACGCGAGGCTGCCGAGGCGATAAACGCGATTCTCGGCTCGGTACCAGCGGGTAAGCCCCTCTAGCGGGATTCTGCGGTTAGAGCCTGAAGAGCTTCTTCAGGGAAAGCGCCGTATCGATCGGACCTGTAAAGCGGAGTTTCCCCTGCAGATACACCGTCTCGATCCTCGCCTTGCCGGAGAGAACGCAGGCCCATACATCGGCCGTGGTCCTGATGAGGATGGATGGATCAGTTGGCAACCGATCATACTCCAGCCTCGCGCCGTTTCCCTCGACCGTCATCGACATCCGTTTGATCCCTCCGGGGAAGGACCCGTCGGCGAGTTCCAGCCCGATGCGCAGGGAACCTCCTTTCCCCGCTTCGGGGTCGAGCCTTTCCGGAAGCTCCTCTGTGAGCCTCACCGCCCGAGCGGCGCTCTCGCCCGAGCTCCTTGAAACTCCGCGGCCCGCGAGAAGCCTCCTCTCCGCTCTCGCTTCCCGGATCTCCCGCCGTTCCAGGAGGAAAGAGCGGAGGGGACCGACCTGCCCGCCTCCCGGGGCGAGGCGTACCGTGCGCGCCTTCCTTGCCGATTCCGCGATGGCGAGGTCGATGGAAAGGATCTCAAGCGCGAGGGGGAACGAGAGGAGCGGTTCCTCCTCCCCCCTTATGGTGCGGATAAAGTTCCACGCCGCGCCGATGAACCCGAGCTTCCAGTCCGAAGGGACACGGTAGTGACGCCAGGAATCGCGGGAGAACACGCTCACAGACGGCCCGTCGAGGAGGCGGCCGGTGCACCGGTTCACCGTCAGGATTCCCGCCGAGCCGGAGACCTGTATCCATTCGTCGTTGGCGTAGTATTGCGACGGGATCTCCATGTCCGGATTGTAGACGTATTCGCAGATCCCGAAGGCTTGTCTCTCCCTGTATTTCCACATGATGGCCGCGGGAGAATCGATCACGGAGGATGTCGTTCCGATCCACGCGGACACCTTTTCAACCGGCCCGAGGAGAAAGCGGGCCGTGGACCAGAGGTGGTGGCCGTGGTCAAAGGTTTGCATTCCCCGGCCCTCGGCGAACTCCCTGACCCGCCACGCCCACGCCGACGGAGGAACCTGCCACCCGCCCTTTCCCGCCGCGATCAGCTTGAGAGAGATCGAGGAAGGACTGCCGATCCAGCCCTCGCGGATGACCTGCGCAGCGAACCGAATGGGAGGATAGAATACATAGTTCTCCGTCACCTTGCAGACGGTGCGGGCCTCCGCGGCCGCGCGAACGAGCCTCTCCGCGCTCGCCCTGTCCACGGTCATGGGTTTCTGCAGCGCGACATGCTTTCCTGCAGAGATCGCGTCCAGTGTGATGGCCGTGTGGGTCGTGTGCGGTGTGAGGATCTCGACTGCGTCGACCGCGGGATCCTCGAGGAGGCGGCGATAGTCGGTGTAGAATGCCTTGACTCCCCATTCGTCTCTGCGGCGGAGAGCCGTGGTTTCGTCTGCATCGCAGACCGCGGCGATTCTCGTGCCTGGGATGCGGCTGTAGCCTTCGAAGGCCATATCGGCTATCCTGCCGCACCCGATGATTCCGATTCCTATGGTGTCCATCCGGTAAGACTCCTCTTCACCGTTTCCGCCAGCTTTTCGGGCGACAGCCCGAACCGGTCGAGGAGCTGCTGGTATGTGGCGGAATGGACGTACCGCCTCTCTCCCCGATCGTTCCGGCAGTTTATCGGGATGATCATTCCCGCTCTCCCCAAGGCTGCCGCGTTTCCACGGAGGAGCAGTTCCTGGGTCATCTTCAGGAGATAGCCGTTGTTCTGTTCGGCGAGGATCACGGGCTTCCCGCCTCGGTATACATCGAGCATGAGTGCGGGATCGAAGGTGGGCATATCGATCACGGCTGTTTTCATTCCCTCTCGCTCGAGGATCTCGGCCGCCTTCAGCGCCTCGTACACCCCGCGGCCGCTTGAGACGATCGTTGCTGCGTCCGTTGCCGCGTCTTCGGCTGACGTTCCGCCGCAGGACGTTCCCGCTCCTGCCCGAAGCCGATATCCCCTGCCGTATTCGAAGGTGAAATCCTTCCCGTACAGAACCCCGGACGGTGCGCGCGGAATGCGCGCGTACACGAGCCCCTTGTTTCCCTCCATGATCCACCGCATGAAGCCGATGAGCTGGTTCGGACAGGAGATGTCCACAATCTTGACGCCGGCCAGTTCGGAGAAGACGAGGGAGTCGTCGTTGCCCATGTGAGTCGCGCCGTTGGTCCTGGTCTCCAGATTCGGCGCGGTTGCGAGGAACACGAGGTCGAGGTTGTGGCCCTCCGAGAGCCAGCCCCCCGATTCTATCACCTCGGCTCGTTCCTGGCAGCCGATCGCGATCCTTCGCATCACCCGCCAGTCGAAGAAGGGACAGAAGGTGCTGACCCAGGTGTTGTACCCGAGCACGGCCAGCGCTTCCCCGATGTTCATCATGTTGGATTCGGCCACGCCGACGTTGAACGCCTTCGTGGAATCCGCCCATGAGAGCCCGGCCTCCAACCCGCTCGTTGAGGCAAGGTCCGAATCAACGGTTGCCACCATCCCGGATTTACCGAATTCCTTCATGCACTCGGTGATCACCCAGCTTGCCGAATACGAACCCGAAGGGTCGAGTACGGGAAGTCTGCGGGGATCGTAGGGGACCTTCTTGTTCCGCGGCTCTGCCTTTCGGACGCGCGCGCTCCCGGCTGCCACGGGAGGCTCCTTTTTCCTGCCGGCAGCCTGAGCGGTTCCGCCGGGTACGGTCTCCCGAACCTCAAGCTCGATGCCCATTCTTTCCCGCTCGAGTTCTAGCCTCTTCCGCTCCTCGGGCTGCAGGGCTTCGAGGATCTCCCGATACCGCCGCACCCTCAGCTTTCTCCTGTCCGCTTGGAAGCGGATCTCCTGGGCCGCGAGTTCCGGGGAGATCTCTCCCTTGTGGCTGACGCAGAAACTGGAAAAACCTCCCATGCCCTTGCGGGTCCGGCAGATGATGGCCGTCGGCTTTCCGTTCCGCGGCGCGTTCCTGAATTCCCCCAGCCCCTGAAGCACGCCGTCGTAGTCCGAGGCGTCCGCGGAGAAGACCCTCCATCCGAAAGACTCGAACCATCCCTCCACCCCGTTCATGGGAAATGCCAGCGCCCTCGGATTGTCCAACTGCCCCTCGTTCTTGTCCACGAGGAGGCAGAGATTGTCCAGTTTCCGCGCCCCGGCGTGCATCACCGCTTCCCATACCATTCCAGCCTGTATCTCGCCGTCTCCGGTAAGGCAGAAGACGTCGAATCTGGGATCCTCCTTGCCTGCCAGGGCAAAGCCCTGTGCAACCCCTAGACCGTGGCCTTCCGGTCCGGTGGCGATGTGCACGCCTGGAAGGATTGGACCGGGATGACCGTTCAGGATGCTTTCGTCGGAGCGCGAGTTGACGAGCACGCTTCTGTCGAGATACCCGAGATCCGCGTATACCGAGGCCATGGCAGCCACGGCGTGGCCCTTGCTCAGGATGAAGAGATCCTGGCCTTTCGCGGTCGGATCCTCCACCGAAAAGCGGATGAAGCCTCCATAGTAAAGTGCCACCAATGGAATGACAGCGGAGAAGGCTCCGCCTATGTGAATGCCCCTGTCTACGGCGTCCCTTCCCTGTTCCAGACACAGGATCCGGATGTCCGAGTCCTTGATCCGCAGGAGTGAGCGAAAACCCTCTCTCGCCGCGGTATTTTCCCTGTTCTCGCCTCTCATCCCAAGCCTCCATTGCCTGT
>CAZPZF010000051.1:0-2271 GCA_964590705.1 uncultured Spirochaetales bacterium
TCGCATAAATGGCCTCATTGTATGCAACGTTTATCGTTTGCTGGAAGATTAAGAGGCACAAATTTTCGTTTATATGCAAGATCATACTGGAATGATTCTGCAATTGTCCCAGTCAATAATCTATGGATAAAACTAAAGGGACCTGCTAATCCAATTTATGTTGTTGAAACTTCAACTGAAATAATAAAACGCTGCCTCCTCATGACCACCGATCCCGGAGACCTCGTGCTCGATCCTACCTGCGGTTCCGGGACCACGGCCTACGTGGCAGAGCAGTGGGGCCGGCGCTGGATCACCATAGACACCTCCCGGGTCGCCCTGGCACTCGCCCGCGCCCGGATCATGGGGGCGCGTTACCCCTACTACATCCTCTCCGACTCCCCGGAGGGGAGGAGGAAGGAGGCGGAGATCGCCGGGGCCGTTCCATCGTCGGAGCCGGCCAGGGGAGACATCCGCATGGGCTTCGTCTACGAGCGGGTCCCCCACGTCACCCTCAAGTCCATCGCGAACAACGCGGAGATCGACGTGATCTGGGAGCGCTTCCAGCGGGAGCTCGAGCCCCTGCGGGCCGAGCTGAACCGCATCCTGAAAGAGAAATGGGAGGAATGGGAGATCCCCAGGGAGGCGGAAGCCTCCTGGACAGCGGCCGCCAGGAAAGCCCACGCCGCGTGGTGGAAGCTGCGGATCGAGCGGCAGAAGGAGATAGACGCGTCGATCGCCGCCAAGGCCGAGTACGAGTACCTCTACGACAAACCGTACGAGGACAAAGGAATCGCCCGGGTGGCCGGCCCCTTCACCGTGGAAAGCCTATCGCCCCACCGCGTCATGGGAGTGGACGAGAACGACAATCCGGTGGATCCCTCTGCCGCGGCCTTCCGGTACCCCGAGTACGGAAAGACCAGGGACTTCGCGGAGATGATCCTGGAGAACCTCCGGACCGCCGGGGTCCAGCAGGCTCACCGCGAGGACCGGATAACCTTCACCTCCCTCACACCGTGGCCGGGGAACCTCATCTGCGCCGAGGGGAGATATATAGAAGGCGGCGGCGGGGCGGTAACCTCGGGTGTCGGCGCCTCCAGTGCCGGCTCCGGCGGTGCTTCAGGCGCGGAGCGGCGCGCCGGGATCTTCATTGGCCCCGAATTCGGCACCGTCACCCGCCCGGACCTGGCGGAAGCCGCGCGGGAAGCGGGCGAATCAGGCTTCGACGTCCTCATCGCCTGCGCGTTCAACTACGAGGCGCAGACAACGGAGTTCTCCAAACTCGGCCGCATCCCCGTGCTCAAGGCGCGGATGAACGCCGACCTTCACATGGCCGCGGACCTCAAGAACACCGGCCAGGGCAACCTCTTCGTGGTCTTCGGCGAACCGGACATCGAGATCCTCCCAGCCGACAGCGGCAGGATCCGGGTAAAGGTGAACGGCGTGGACGTGTTCCACCCCGGCACCGGAGAGGTCCGCAGCGACGGCCCGGAGGGAATCGCCTGCTGGTTCATAGACACCGACTACAACGAGGAGAGCTTCTTTGTCCGCCACGCCTACTTCCTGGGCGCCAACGATCCCTACAAGTCGCTGAAAACGACCCTCAAGGCGGAGATCGACGCGGAGGCGTGGGAGACCCTGCACGGCGACACATCGCGCCCCTTCGACAAACCGGAAAGCGGCCGCATAGCCGTCAAGGTGATCAACTGCCTGGGCGACGAGGTGATGAAGGTGTTCCGCGTGGAGTGAGGGTTCTGGAAAAAGAAAGGCGGCGTTGTCATATTCAGCTGGAACGTCGAGTGTACCGCGGGAGCCGGATCCTCGATTTCTTTGAGGATGAAACCGCAACGATTAGTGACGCCAGAAGCCGTGGGAAAGTTTTGTATGGGAGATAAAACTGACAGGCAATCGCCTCAATGAAGCCTGATTACCGCGGGTTTTTCATCGTCAAAATTGTATTTCATCGCCGCGGCAAGCGCTCTCCCGCATGCCCAATCCCCTTCAGGAAACTTGCTAAAACCATTGATACCGGATAGCATCGCCTGCATGAAAGCGGATATCGCCTTCTTTCTGAACCTGTCAGGCCCATACCCGGAACTACGCCTTTCCGACAGCAGGGGCAGGCCGGTACGGCCGGAGTACCGCCTGTACGCCGGCGCGGCACGGTACGCGCTGATGGAGTTCGAGACGCAGATAGCGAGGCAGGCGAGGTTTCTGCCCTGGGATACGGAAGTCCAATCCTCTGAACTCGATACCGTACTGATCGATCCCGGGGACCGGAAGATCGACATA
>CAZPZF010000051.1:2281-16291 GCA_964590705.1 uncultured Spirochaetales bacterium
CCGGGCTTCTTCGCGGCCAGGATGGGATTCCCATTGAACCGGTCAAAGGCAGATGCCGCCTCATCCTCTCGGTCATTCCGGAGGAGAAAGATATCCTGCGGATCAGGCCTCTCCCGGATATCCAGGATCCGGACGCCAGGCCGCCGGAACCAGATCAGGCAGCCTCTTCTTTCCTCAGGGCGGTTTCCCCGGGTTTCCTTCTTACAGGAACCAGGCTGCTTTCCTGCGAAGACCTGGGCGCCCACTGGAACGAGATCGATACCCTAACGGGAAAGGTAAAGAAGGAGGAACTGTCTCTCTTCCTCTCCATGGCTCTTTCCCGGTTCCCGACGCTCGGAATCCGGTATGAAGGATACCGGGTCCGGGAGCTTCCGCCGAAAACGGCGGTTCCGGGTCTTCTTTTTCAGGAAATCGACGCGTACGGCTACCTCCATGTCAAGCCGGTATCGAGCGTCCCCGGGTATCCTCCCGGGTTTTTCGACGATCAGGATATCATGAAAACCGTGGAGATCGACGAGCGGGAAAAGCAACTCTCTGTGGCCGATGTGGTGTTTCCCCGATCTCCCCTGACGGAGTTCCGTGAGTTGCTGAGGAAATCCGGAAAAACTGTCCGGGACCAGGTGGCCGAAGAGGAGGGAAGATTCATCTTCTCCCCGGAATACGCCCGCGAATTCCTGGAAAAGAATATGGGAAGTATCGTTACCTCCTTTGCCCTGTATCAGGCGGAAACCCTCGGCCGGTACCGGATCCGATACGCCTCCCCGTCCATCCGGCTCAAGCTGGACCACGGGATCGATTTTCTTGAGGGTTCGGCTTCAGTTGTCATCGATGAAATCTCCTGGCCCTGGATGCGGTTTCTTTCGGAATACCGGAAGGCCGGTTTCATATCCCTTCAGGACGGCACTCGAGTGTTCCTGGAACAAGGGGCTATGAGCCGCATCGAGGGACTGCTCCACAAGGCACGGGGAGGCTCGGACGATGACGAAGAGCGGGTGGAGATCTCCTTCTTCGACCTGACGCTGTTCGATCTGCAAAAGGAGGTAACCGCCTCACCGGAGCTCCTGAGACGGATCGAATCCTTTTATCTCGGCTTCAATACGATACCCGGCCGGGATGGGGATTTCTCTCTTGCGGAGAGCAGCCTCAGACCATACCAGAAATACGGGGTTCAGTGGATGGAACACCTGGGGGACCACGGCATCGGCGGCTGCCTCGCGGACGAGATGGGTCTTGGGGAAACGGTGCAGGTCCTCTCCCTCCTCCGGCGCGCCTACGCTTCGGGACTCTCCGGCCCTTCCCTGATCATCTCCCCCAAGTCGTTGATTTGGAACTGGGCCTCCGAACTCCGGCGTTTCGCCCCGGAGCTGCCAGTGCATATCCACTACGGCATCGGACGGGACAGCGGCGGCATCTCTTTCCGGGAGAACAGGATCATCCTGACGACGTATACGACCACGCGTATCGACATCGAAGAGCTCGCGTCCGTCGAATTCGCCTATCTTGTCCTGGACGAGTCCCAGCATATCAAGAACCTCAACGCCAAGAGAACCATGGCCATCCTGGGGCTCACGGCCCGCCGGAGGTTCGCCCTGAGCGGCACGCCGGTGGAGAACAACCTTTCCGAGCTGTACAGCCTCTTCCGTTTTCTCAACCCCTCGTTCTTCGGGAGCAGAGGCAGGTTCAGCCGGGAGTACGGCAAAGCGTTACAGGAAGACCACGATGTACGGGTATTGAAAGATCTGAAACGGAAGATCTACCCCTTCATGCTCCGGCGCCTGAAACAAGAGGTCCTGACTGACCTGCCGGAAAAGAGCGAGCAAGTTCTCCTCGTGGATCTGGACAAGGAGCACCTGGAGGTATATCACCGGCGCAGGGCGTACTTCGCGGAGCGGATCAAGCAGGCTATCGAGGAAAAGGGGTTTTTCAAGGCTTCCTTCATCATCCTTCAGGCGTTGGGCGAACTCCGGCGCCTGGCGGGCATTCCCGAGGATGACGGCGAGTACCTGGAACGGTCGGCAAAACGGGATCAGCTCCTGGAAATGGTCAGGGAAATCCGGGAAAACGGCCACAAATGTCTCATCTTCACCAACTTCCTGGCCGCGGTTGAGATGATCGCAAGTGACCTGACAGAGGCGGGAATTTCCAACCTGGTCATGACCGGAGCTACCGGAAACCGCCAGGAATTGGTCCACCGCTTTCAGACAGACTCGACGGTGGGGGCGTTCATCATGACCCTCAAGACCGGCGGCGTGGGACTGAACCTGACCGCGGCGGATTACGTGTTCATCTTCGACCCATGGTGGAACAGCGCCGCGGAGAGCCAGGGGATCGACCGGACCCATCGGATCGGTCAGAAGAATCCGGTGTTCTGCTACCGGCTCATCGCCCGCGATACGATAGAAGAGAAAATACTCCTCCTGCAGCAGAGGAAAGCCGAACTGACTTCCTCGCTCTTCTCTTCGGACTCGGAAGCCATGAAATCCCTGAGCGAGGAAGACATCCGGTTCCTCCTGGAGGGGTAAGGAGTCTCCGTGAAGGAAAGAGAACAGCGGAAAAACCCGCGGCAGGGCGGTCTACCCGGAATGCCCGGGGAGGAGATACCGGTGGTCATTGCACCGGAGATCGAACCATACCGGGGCGCACTGGAGGCATTGACCATGCAGGAACTGCAGGCTGCCTGCCTTTCCATGGGATTTCCTTCGGCAAAGAGAAAAAAGGCGGACCTTGTCACGATCCTCCTGTATCACCTCCACTTTAAAGGCAAGGAAACCGTTTTCAAGGCGTGGTTCGATTCTCTTCCACGGTACCTCTCCCGAGCCGTCATGGACGCGGCCTTTCAGGGGTATGTTCCGGTGAAAACCATCGCGCCTCTGGCCGATCAGCCCATCTTGGTGAAGGATGAACCCTCCTATTACCGCTATACGAACCATGAGGAAATCAACCCGAATCTTCGGCTCGGCTTCTTCTCGCTGTATCGGAAGTATGGAGTGGAGCTTCTGTTTCTGAAAGAGCCTTTCAGATATCTATTCTCACGCCGGCTACCGAAACCGGAAAGATACGGCCTCAGCCCCCTGCGGGAGGAGCTTTCACCCGGCTGGGATACGATACATACCCTTTCGGAAAGCATGCCCCTCATGCTGGAGGGCCTCGGCGCCATGCTCGCAAACGCCAATAGCCGGGAAAAGATCCTCCGGAGGGGGCTGCAGAAGAAGGATCTGAAGGAGCTCCGCCGGGCCAGCGCCTTTCCCGAATTCCCGATCGCCGGAAAATATGGAGCCGACCCCGTCAATCTCATCGCCCGCTTCCTGATGATCGATCCGGACACGTTTCTCTTTTCCCGGACAAAGGATGTCCGCGACCATATTCGTCTTATTCTGAAAACCTTCCTGGAAGACCCTCCGTCCGGCAAGGTCACCAACTACTACTGCGCCCTGGGGTCAAACTACGAATTCTCCGCCCTTGCCACCTGGCTTTCCCGAAAGCCCGGTTACGTCCGGTACGATACCGTCGATCCATTTCCCCCCTGCCGGATTCTCTTCAGGCAATTCCTGACGATTGCGGCAAAGAGCGGGTCATGGTATTCCGTGGACGAGGTATCCGAGTCCACGAGGATGCAGGATCTGCCTTTCACCTTATCCCACTACAAGGACTTCCCGCATGAGATACACATGAAAGGGGATGAGCTGCGCCTTCCGGAAGGCATCTTGCACAGCGATGCGTGGGAACCTTTTTTTACCCCTGACCAGTTCCTCGAGTATTTCCTGATCGTAAAACCCGTTCTAAAGGCGTACTGTTATCTTATGGCATCCCTGGGAATCCTGCAGATCAGGGAAGCTGAGCCGGACAAACCCGTCACGGTAAAGGGAGAGTGCATTCCTGTCTCCCCCTACGACGGCCTGACCTATATCAGGATCACCCCTTTCGGCGCTTGGTGCCTTGGCGTTTCCGCGGATAAGCCGGCTCTTGCGGCTATCGAATACGAAGCCATCGCAGACAAGGAACTGCCCCTGGTCACCTACCGGGGGAAATCCCTGGAGTGCCGCGCCTTCCTTGAACTGGTCGGCGATCCCCTGGGAGGCGAGCGGTTCAGGATCACCGAGGGCAGTTTCATCCGCGGGTGCAAAGACCCAAAGGAGATAGAGAAGCGTATCGGTACTTTCAAACGGCTGATCTGCCCGAAACCCGCCCCCACATGGCTGCGGCTTTTCGACAGGGTACGGCAGGGAGCCCGGCTGTTTCACGCCATCGAGGAGTGCGTCATGATACGCCTTCCGGCGGACCAGGAGATCCGACACCTGTTCATGGAAGATCCCAGGATTTCCAAGCTGGTGACCCGGGCCGAGGGAGGGAGAATCGTGGTCAGAAGCGCTGATTACGGGAAACTCCGGAAGGCTCTCGCGGAGCACGGGTTCCTCGACTGGTGAGGTTCCGCCTGTCGATATCCCCCGCCTGGCGCGCCATAAGAGGAGATCGGCGTTCGTGCCAGAGGCCGGATTGTGCGTACTATTCTTCGGATATATACTGCCCAGGGACACCCCCGCCTTCCGTCAGGCGCATAGAGGAGATCACCGATGGCCGTAGTAACGATCGAACACCTGCCCCCGCTCCGCAATGCCGAATTCCGGCCGAACGCGGAGGGGTTCGTGGATACCGGCTACTACGCCGACTGCGCTGCCCTTCCCCGCGACTACGGCACCGAGGCGTGGGAAAACCGTCCCGACGTCTCCGCCATACGTACGGCGGTTTTCGCCGCCCTCGACCGTCTGGAGGGGGAGACAGGGATCTCCGCCAAGTTCAGCGGCCGCTCCGTTCTCGTGAAACCCAACCTTGTCACCGTGTATCACGATACGGGTCTCAGGCGGCGTTCCTATCCCGAGACCACGGATCCGCGGGTCCTCGACGCCGCGGTCCTGTGGCTCCGGCGGCACGCCTCGGTCGTGACCATCGTGGAATCATCGGGCCGGGGATTTCCGACACGCGGCTCCTTCATGGTCTCCGGCATAGACCGCCTCGCCAGGCACCGCGGCTGCGGCCTTACGGCACTGGACGAAACCCCCGTTGATCGATACATCCTCCCGAAGGCCAAATACCATAGGGAGATCCTGGTTCCGGAGGTTTTTTCCGCGGTGGTGCGGGGAGAGGCGGCGTACGTTTCCGTGCCTAAGCTCAAGACAAACCTCTACACCGGCGTCACCCTCGGGTTCAAGAACGCCATGGGGGTGATCCCGTACAACCTCAGGCAGAGGAGCCACCACTATGCCATAGACCGCAAACTCGTGGAGATGCTCTACCTGTTCAAGCCTGATATGGTCCTGATAGACGGTGTCGTCGGCGGCGAGGGGGAATGCCCCGCGCCGGTGGATCCCGTGGACAGCCGGGTGATCATCGCCGGCGACCATCCGGTGGAGACGGACCGGGTTGCCACGCGGTTCATGGGCTTCGATCCCGCGTCGATCAAGCTGATACGGGACGCGGACGAGCTCGGGTTCGGCGACCCCGAAGGTGTACGGGTGCTGGAGAGCGGAACCGCTTCAAGCGCGGCGGCCGACGTTTCCGGCGGCGGGCCAAGCGATTCGGCGCCGGCATCGCAAAAAGCGGCGGCCAACGTTTCCGGCGGCGGTGGATCAGGCAGCGCGCCTTCAATGGACAGCACCCCCGGCAGCGGCGTTTCCAACCCGCCGGCCTCCAACGCAGCCAGCGGCAGCGCGCTTTCAGCGGCCGGCGCAGCCAGCGGCGGCACGTCAAGCGATTCAGCGCCGGCCTTCAGAACGGCGTCCTTCAAGGCTGTACCCTTCCGGACCGCGGACTGGATGCTGACCTCGCAGCGGGTACGGACCCGTTTCCCGGAGGTGCTCGTTCTTGTCGGGATAGACCGGGGCGGCCTCTCCTCCGCGGATGTTTCCGCCGCGTTCGGTTCCGCCGCTGACGGGAAAAAACTGGTGCGCGAGATGCAGGAGTCCTGCCGCGGCGGCTGTGTAGCCACGACCCGTTTCGCCTTCTCTATGTTCGAGGCTGAGGGGGTGAGGCCCCGCAAACCGGCGGCACTGATCCTCGGCGCAGGGATAGAGCGCGGGGACGAGCGGTACTGGTTCGACGCCGACGGAAAGCCCTACAGCGCGGACGACATCCGACACCTGCCGATGAGAAAGGCGGCCATCGGGTCGTGCGCGCGGGGAATCGCCCCGGCCGCGGATCGGTTCCTGGAAGGCTGCATGGTCCTCCCCAACGGACCCCACATGGTTCTCCACAGGCTGACCGGAACCGGCTGCCATGTCATCTCGTTGCGGAACCGGAACCTCCTCCCATTGCTCGGCGCCACCCTGGGTCAGCGCTCCGCGCGGAGGCGTCTCATCAGATCGGGAGAATGGCTCGACGCCCCCCTCCGGCTCGAGGACGAACCGGTCGAGACGCGGCCCCTTGCACCGGAAGAGGCTGGCCTCGACTGGGTCGAATGGCCCCTGCCTCCGATGACGACCAGGGATAAACGGGCACTCCTCTCCTTCGAGGACGACGCGGCCATGGCGACCTTCAGCGGCATCCTGGTCTTCAACGTGGTCAAGCGGATCCTCTGGCGGGTCCAGGCGATAATCGCCACCGCAGTGACCCTCGCCCCATCGGTCCTCTCGATACTTGGAGCTGCGACGGGCGGCCCGGTCCTGGGGCTGCGGGCGCGGGCATGGCTCCTGGTATTCGCCGGCATCGAGGCCCTGCACATGGCCGAGCTTCCTACGGGACTCAAGGCAGTGAAAGGCCACGCGGAGAAGAAGGGAAAGCCTTGGACCGCCGGCGTGAAACTCCGCGCCGTGCTCGGAATTCTCTTCTGCGGGTATCCCTTCTGGATCCCCAAAAAACAGGGGATACTCTAGAAGGAGCGGCGGCCGTAATGCTAGCGGGAGAAGCTGCCTGGGGGAAAGCCCCTGCCAGCGCATCCGGATCTCGTCGATTTTGCGGCGCGCTCCCTTGAAGGAACCGTCCATGTCGACCACACTGACCATCCGCCTGACTCGTCTCCCCGACATCAACGCCGACCGCGATCTCGAGCGCTATGGGTATTACGCCTATGGCAGATTCGCCCTCCTTCGAAACGGGTCGCTCTGGTTCGGCGAACTCCGTTCATCCCATCCGTCGAATACCGCTGTCGGTTTCTACTGGGCCTTGGAAAGCCGGGGTGTTCTTCTTGTCTCCGCGCGGGGAGCCGGCATCGATGGGGAAATGCTGATCAGCGATCGGCGCGACATACTCGCGTGGCTCGCGGGGGAACTGGTGAGGAGAAGGGTGATCCGAAAGCCGGGAAGCCTTCGGATCGACAGGTGAAACATATCCATCTCTACCGTTGTGTCCGCAACCCGTGGTATACTTACCGGTAGTTTGAGACGCCTCAGGAGGTGTTCCATGAAGAGAATCATGATGATCGGGCTGCCGCTTCTCGCGCTCTTCATCCTCGCAGCCGGAAACGTGACGGGACAGAATCGGGGGAATCCCTCTCCTGCGGTTCTGTATGTCTTCGAGGAGAGCAACGAGAACATCGATCCCTGGAATGACCTGTTCCAGAAGAAGCTCCGTGAACTCGGCTACACCTACGACGCCGCGGCGGCGGGACAGATGAAATCGGTCAGCCTGGAAAAGTACAGCCACGTCATCATCCATGGCGCCGTGATGGCGTTCGCCTCAAAGGAACCGGTCAGGGACTGGCTCAAGACAGGGCCGAACCTGTCCGGGAAGAGGATCGTCCTCTTCGTGACAGCCAACCGATGGTTCCTGGGCAAGTACTTTAACCAGCTGCTGTCGCTGCTGGGAGAGCGCGGCGCCGAGGTGGTCGATTCGGTTTCCTCGGCCACCAAGGATCTGACGGCTGAAGAAAAAGCCGCCCTTGTGGACCAGGTGGTGCGGGTCATCGGCTCGCGGTGATTCCCGCGGCCTCCAACCAGACAGCCTATCAGGATCCATCCGTCCGCCAGTAATGAGATTTGACAGGCAGCCGGGCAGTTTTCATATACGAGTTGAGTTATTTCAGGGGCCTGACCCCTCCCTTGCGCCCAAGGCCGTATGCAATTCTGAACACGTCTGGTATCTGGATCCGCCTGTCAGGAAGGCGGTACATGATGCCCAGGCCGACGAGATCCTCGATGAGTCCGCGAGCACCGTCATTGATCCTTCGCGGCGGGAGCTTCACCGGTTCGTTACCGCTGTTGATCCTTTTTATAAGATTCTCGATAACTTTATCCTCCTCCCAGACGCCCCGGATCTCGCTTTCCTCGCATGGAATGGTCAGTTTCCGCGCCCCTAGAGGATCCATGAGAAAACTCACCCAGGGATAGTCCTCGAGGGCTATCTCGTTCTTCCGTATCTGCGAAGCCTTCTGTACTCCGTTCCATATCGCTTTATAGTCAAGAGGAAATTTCCAAGCCTTCGATTCCTTTGATTGAGATGCGGTGACTAACGCCGCGAAAAAACTACGCGGGCTCACCTGTCCGCGGGCATCCATGAGGTGGTTGACGAGCCAGGAATAGGGTATACCGCGCTTATGCCCGGAAGCGCCGCCCGCCATGGTAGGGCCGGTGATCTCATGGAAGAGATCCGCCTGGAGTTCTTCGTCATGCCGGAGGCTCTCCGGAAGAACCCTGCTCTTTCCGTCCGGGGCCTTCTCCCACTCCAAGCGCATGGTCTTGCGCATATATCCGACAAACTGATTTCCGAAGGGCCGTGTATTCCCCAAACGCTGGAAAAGAAGGGCATAGAGATCGACCCTGTTCCATACGAGGTCACCCATTGAAGCTTTTAGCTTGGAGGCATCGGGAAAGTTCATGATCGCATCATCTTCGAGCATGTCCGGCCGGACGAAGAGTTTCATGCGGATGGAGCGATACGAACGCACCGAAAGGGCCAGGCGGAAGAGGCTCTTTGCAGCAGGCCGGATAGATCCCCAGTCATCAGCTATCCGATCAAGGGCGTCGAAGAGAACGAGAACGGATTTTTTATCATGTAAATGGCTCTCATCATATTCCCGCATCAATTTCTCGAATCCTTCCGGATTCTTCCTGATCCAGGACAATCGCGCATCCCAGTTTCCGCTCGAGGGAAAGGGTTTCGGAAGGGCGATCGCCGATCCGAGGACCGCCCGCCATGCCGTGTCAGGATCCTCCGCCAGGAGTCTCTTCATCGTTTCGGGGCTTGGGGTTTTTTCCCCCGTTCCCGCGCCAAATCCTTGGAAAATATCGGTGGCGGTCGTAATCCGGAGATTCCTGTATGAGCGTACAAGGTATTCCCGGATTTCTGGTTGCGCGAAATGCGAATACCAGTGGCTTTTTCCCGCTCCCCGTATCCCCGAGACAATGGTCACCTCGGGATCGAGTGCAAGGGCATGTCCCTGCGGGAGATAGGTGAAACCCGCAGGAAGATTGACATCCTCACCTCGATTGTCCCAATCGGGCAGCGCTTCCTGGATTGCCTTTCGTACGGCGTCATGATCTGAAAAACAGCTCATCTACGCTCCCCCAGCCTGGCATCGAGATAGCCGAACAGTCTGCCGTACACGGCCTCGATGGTGGTGTCAGTGATGATCTCATCCGAGATCATTTTTACGGAGAAATCATGAAACACGCTGTCCCGATAGACCGGGACGGGATAATGCGGCGCAGTGGTATCCGCGATATCGAAGTTGAACGCGTCGGGCATAGCCTCTCCCGCGGGGATACTCTCATAGATCGTAGTGGAGAAAAGATCATACGCGTTGTCCCGGAACCTGTTCGGCGCGTCCCTGTCGCCCTGCGCCGCGAGAGCGTACACCATGGCTATCTTGTCCCTGACATGCCGCAGGACAGCTGGCCGTTCCTGCCAGTAGACAAACAGGTGCCGGTAGCTCTCCCATGTCTGCGGCGAATTGGTGGCAAAGAGGAGGGCCGTATCCGCCAGCCTGGTAAGGGCCACGGCCGCCAGATCGTGCAAGCCCGCCCGGGAATCGATGAGAACGATATCGGGCTCGCAGCGTTTCTCCAGCTCGAGGATGAGCCGCTCCGCCCTGTCGCCGAAGTGTTCCAGTTTGTTGTCGCCTTTTCTCAGATCCATAAAGACCCGAGATAGTTTGGGAAGATACCCCTTTTCTTCCAGGCCGAAGGCCGGGGCGATCTCGATCCTTCCTCTGAATCCGGGAGCTGAGGAGAGGAGGCTCGTTATCGTCATGGAGGGGATGATACCGGAAGCGCTGCCCGCCGCGTCCTCCACAAACCAGTCGCAGATGCCATTTTCCGGCAGGCTCGACGGATCGAGGAGTATCCCCGACAGGCCGGGAGATTCAAGGTCCATGTCCAGAAGAAGGACCTTCTTCCCCTCCCTGCCGAAGCGGTACGCGGAGAGCGCGAGAGCCGTTGATCGGCCCACCCCTCCCTTAACGCCGAAGAAGACAACACGGTGTGGATGATCAGGGGCGTCCGCTCCCTGAACTCTTGCCCACGCCTGGCCCGTGACCTGCCGGTCCATCAGCCGAATGGAAATCTCCTCTCCCGCCGGGAGATACTCGATGATGTCTGGGTCGTTGAATACCGACTCCGGATCGAAGAAATCATCGTCACAGAGCACATGCGGGCCAGGATAATCCGCATAGACACCAAGGATTTTCCATACATCGGAAAGATTTTTTTCAATTTTCCCCGCGACAGCTTTGCCCGCGTGAACAGCCATGCGGAGATGCCCATAGAGGTCACGCATCAATATAATCTCTTCCCGTTCAGGCTTGGGAAGGCGGACAAGTTCTCTGTAAAGCGCTGACAGAGCGTTATTGAACCGTATCGAGTTCATCGGATCCTTCCGTCCAGGCGGAGCTGACTGTGCACATGCATCGCTTCGCCTGCCGCGGTTTTCCATTTATTATAATCGGCCTCCAGTATGGACTGCAGGACAGAATCGGAATAGTAACGCTGATCGACGCTCCAAGAACGGAAGGAAGCCAGGGTCGGCATCATGGCGGCGTAGCGGGAGAAATCGGAACTGGAAGCGTAGGTCAGGCAGACGGAGGCAAGCCCGTCTATATGCGTTCGGTATCTCTTCTGGTCCTCATGCCTTCTATTCGTCATCGAGATATCACCGTCAGCCTTGGTTTTCAGGCCAAAGCTAATAAGAAGGGTTTTAACGGCGCATTCAGCCGAGAAGCCATAGTGCTGGGCGGCGTTCGCCTCCCTTCCGTCTGCATCAAGATATACGGCATCTTTCCAGTTACGACAGGCTGATTCGGAAAAATCGATTGCCGCCATTCAATCCCCCTCCCGCCACATAGCTTTCCCCCATCGCTATCCTGTTCTTCGACAGGAGTCTCAGGATACCGTGCTGAAATTCCGTGACAGCCATGTTTTTATCTCTCTCGCTTCCAGAAAGGCTTCCCTGTCCCCATGTTTCTCAATGAGATCCAACACCGCAGACGCTTCCGAAACGGTGCCTGGAACGAAATCCTCCCGCAAGTGCCAGAGGCATCGTTCCCTGTACTTCCTGATGAGAGGCAGCATTCTATCCTGGATATCCATGTTTTCAGCCATATCCGGCACCGCCCTTTCCCTCTCCATGATAGAGCCGCCGCGCCCGCGGGTCAAGAATCCGGCACTCCCCGTTTACACGAATCTCTAAAAACGCTATTATTAAGGGCACCATATCGAAGCGGATAAAACAATCCTTCCGAGGTTTCTCCGCCAGGGAGACCCCCCAAGGAAAGGACGATAACCCATGCAGGAAATAATCGAACAGATCCTGAAGACTGAGGAAGAGGCGAAGGAGCTGATCCAGAACGCTAAGAAAGAAGCGGCTGAACGACGTGCGGCCGCGGACGAGGAATCGAACGCCATAATCCTCGCCGCCAGGGAACGGGCGGCCCAGCTCATCCAGACGAAGCTCGCCGCGGCGCGGGACGAGGGGGCCCGCCTTCTCGCCGACGTGAAAAGGTCGGAAGAGGAGCGGAACGCGGCCCTGTACGCCTCCTTCAGGGGAAAAGCCGGCGAACTCGTCGACCAGGTGGTGTCGATCATCACGACGGCGGAATTCCCCGGGAACTAGGATCCATGGCAGGACCTCTCTCCACATACGGATTCATCAGCGCTAAACTCAAGGCCCAGATCAGCAAGATCATCCCTCAGGAACGGATCGATGAGCTCGTGCGCGCCAGATCTCTTCCCGAAGCGGTGGAGATGCTCAAGAACACAGACTTCGCCCCGCTTGCAAAAGCATACACGGAAACCGGTGACCTCCGGATGGGCGAGACGATTCTCCATTCGCGGGAGATCGAGCTGTACACGGAGATACGGAAATATGTCGACGACCCGGTTCTTTCCTTCATCACGGCGCTCTCCGTCAGGTACGAGATCGACAACCTGAAGAACGCCGTCCGCCTCTGGTTCGACCGGACGGTGCGGGGGCGGGACATCGCGGGCAAAACGGGTTTCCTCTACCACGGCAGGATCGTCCACGACATGGACATAGACGCCATCGTCGGCGCCGCGGATTTCGACACCCTCGCCGACTCCCTTGCGGGAACACCCTACGCCGCCATCCTCCGGGAGAACGGAGGCCGCGTTTCGGCGCAGCAAACCCTCTTTCCCGTCGAAATCGCCCTTGACCAGTACTTTTTCCGGAACCTCCTTGCCGCCCTCTCCCTCCTCGGCAGGCGTGATCGGGAGATCGCGAAGCGGATGATCGGCGTTGAGATCGACATGCAGAACATCAGCTGGATCATCCGGTTCAAGAACTTCTACAACCTGCCCGTGGATGAGGCCATGGCATTCCTCATCCCGTACGGGTACTCCACGGACCGGAAAGCGATCTCCGCAGTCTACGCCTCTGGCAACGTCTCGGATATCCTGTCAGAGCTCCTCAAGAGACGCTACGGCCGCTTCCAGGCCCTGCTCGGCAAGGGGATCGAGAGCCAGTCCCGGCTCACGCTCATGGAACGGATCCTCCAGCAGATTACGATGGCGGAGGTCGGGCGGCTCCTCGCGGGGTATCCCTTCACCATCGGCGTCATCCTCGCCTATTTCATCCTGAAACGGAACGAGATCCAGACGATCATGAATATCCTGAACGCGAAGTACTACAATCTTCCAGAAGAAAGGATAAGAAGCGCCCTATGATCTTCACCGCCCCCATGAAACTGCTCGCCGCGGTCGTCCTCGAACACGACTCGGATGCGGTCACCAGGGAATTGCTCAGGCAGGGAACCCTCGATTTCGTGTCGGTCAAGGAGCTTTCCGGCCAACTCGAGTCCCGGGTGGATTCGGTCACGCCGAAAGTGTCCCTGGCGCGCACGGGAGAACTCCGCAAACGCGTGGAGGGGTTCATCAACCTGGCCGATCCCCCCATCCGCATTCCGGAGCTCTCCATTGACTCGATGGGCCCCGTCGACCTGGACGCCATGGACAAGGCGCTGGACGCCATCGGTCTCGAGATCAACGGCATCAGGGAGCGGCAGAAGGGGTACCAGGAGGAGATCCTCAAACTGGAGGAGATCCGCAGGCAGGTGGAGGTCTTCGACAGCCTCAAGGCCGGGACATCGCTGGCAAGTTCGTACTCCTTCCTGAGCATGCAGACCGGCATGGTCCTCTCCGCGCGGCTCCCCGAACTCGAGAAGGCCCTTGAATCGTTCCCGTGCGTCGTCCTGCCGTCAGAACGGGAAGACGAGCTTCACACCGGCGTCCTCCTCATCACCATGAAGAGGGACGACGCCAGGGTGAACCAGATCCTCGCCCAGCATGGCTGGGAAGACGTGGCGCTGCCGGCGGAAATGACGAGCGGCAAGGCGGAAGCGGTCAGGGAGCTGGAGGGAAAGAGCGAGACACTCCGCGCGAAGCAGAGGGAATGCGCCTCGCTCATCAACACCTGCCTCTCCGACAAGGCTGAAAGACTCGGTAGGATGTGGACCGAGCTCCGGGTGAACGAGCTCTTCGCGCGGATCCAGTCCTGCTTCTCCCGGACCAGCAGGACCCTCCACTTCTCGGGTTGGAGCCCCAAGGAGAAACAGAAGGAGGGAGCGACGGG
>CAZPZF010000052.1:0-16154 GCA_964590705.1 uncultured Spirochaetales bacterium
GCCGGTTAGCGGCGGGTATGTAGGCGCCCTTCTTCTCGGAGGGGCCTACAGCGCGGTCGGCGTGTTCGCGTCTTCTTTGACCAAGAACCAGATCATCGCCTTCATTTCGGCGTTCATGATCTGCATGGCCCTTTCGCTTGTAGACCAGTTTCTCGTCATCCTGCCGGTGAGGATCCTCGGTTTTCTCGAGTACCTCAGCGCGGGCTACCACTTCAGGAACATCGCGAAGGGGATCATCGACTCCCGTGACATCGTTTACTTCATCTCGGTGTCACTCATCTTCATCCTTGCGTCAGCGAAGGTCATCGAGGAGAGGCGATAGATGGAATCTGCTGAAAGAAAACGAAGACTCGCGCCCGGAAGCGGAATCGATGTCCTTCTCGTTATCGTGATCATCGTACTTGTGAACATCATAGGTTCATCCCTCTTCTTCCGGCTGGATCTCACCCGAAACAGGATGTATTCGCTCTCTCCGGCGAGCAGGACCCTCGTCCGGTCGCTCCAGGAGCCGCTCTCAATAAATGTCTTTTTCTCACGAGATCTCCCCGCTCCCTACAACTCGGTGGACAGGTATGTGACGGATCTGCTCGCCGAGTATTCCCAGAAGGCCAACAGCAATTTCTCTTTCGAGGTCTTCGACATGGAGAACGAAGAGAGCAAGGATCTCGCGCAGTCGCTGGGCATCTCCCCCGTGCAGATACAGGAGATCAAGAGCGACCAGCTCTCCGCGAGGAGCGTGTACATGGGACTCGCCGTCATCTACGGCGACCTCATCGAGACCATTCCGCAGATAACCAGCGCGGATGGGCTAGAATACACCCTGACCACGCTCATCACGAAAATGGCCGGCAAGGCGGACGCCCTTCTCGGCCTCGAGGAGAAGATCGGGATCACCCTCTACGCGTCGGGCAGCCTCAAGGAGTTCTCCATCTCGGGTTTCGATACCTTGGCCGGCGCTGTCTCCGATCTCTGCGCGCAGATCAACCGGGAGAATTACAACGCCGTCGAGTACCGCTTCGTGGATCCGGCCTCTCCCGAGGAAGTCGACGCCCTTGTTTCCCGCTACGGTCTCCAGAAGATGACATGGCGGAGGGACCGTTCCCGCTCCTCTGGTACGGCGGGGGGCGCCGCTGGCGGGGGAAGCGCTGACGGTTCCGCCGTGCTCGCGGTGGTCGTCGAATTGGGGGACAGGTTCAGGGTTGTTCCCCTGTCCCTGGCCCGCCAGATCTTCGGCGGCTACCAAGTGACCGGGCTCTCTGATCTTGGGGAGAAGATCAGCGACGCGATCGGCGTCCTCGTCTCCCCGAATCCGCGGGTGGGGTATCTGACAGGCCATGGCGAGAGGGATCTGACGGATGCCGAGGGGGGTGCCGCGGTTTTCGAGGCACTCAACAGCGACCTCTACGAGTTCGCAGAAATCGACCTATCCTCCGGTGAAATTCCGGGAGACGTCCGAACCCTGGTCATCAACGGGCCTGTTTCCGCGATTCCTGCGGAACAGCTGTTCGCCATCGACCAGTTTCTCATGGCCGGCGGTTCCCTCTTCGTCTTCCTCGACTCGTTCCGCGAGTACACGCCCCCTTCCGGGAGCCAGTACCAACAGAGCCAGCCGGTGTATATCCCCCTCGATACCGGCATTGACGACCTCCTCGCCTCGTACGGGGCGGTCGTGAACCGGGATGTCGTACTCGACAAGTACAGCTATGTAGCCCGTCAGACCTCCTTCGGGGGCGATTTCCCCATCTACTACATCCCCATTCTGGAAAGGGAAAGCATCAACCAGGAGCATCCGGTCACGCGGAATCTCGCGAAGATCGCGCTCCTCCGGAGCTCGTCAATTACCCTCGAACAGAGCGAGGGAGACATCGACCGGAGGCCCCTGCTTCAGAGCTCGACTTCGAGCTGGCATATGGAGGGGAGGATCGACCTGACCCCCTATCTCCTTCAGCCTCCGGTAGAGGACGAGATGGGACAATATGTACTCGCTGCCGCACTCGAGGGGAAATTCAGATCGCACTTTACCGAGCCGCCCGCGGCCTCGGGCGATTCAGCCGAGCAGGGTACCCTTGCCGCGAGCCGTTTCATTCCGTCATCGATTCGGCCGGGCAGGATCGTCGTTGTCGGCACTTCCGAACTCACGACCTCCCAGCTCATCGATCCCGAGGGGCGCTCCCCCAACGCGCTTTTCCTGCGTAACGCGATGGACTATCTGAACGAGAACGTGGAGATGATCCAGATGCGCGCAAAGGGATTCTCCTACAACCCCCTGGCCGAAACCTCGCCCGCCTTCCGCGCTTTCCTGAAGGGGATCAATATCGGTGGACTTCCCCTCCTCGTCGTCATTGGAGGCCTGGCGGCATGGAGATGGCGGAACCGGAGGAGGAGGAGGATCAAGACGATGTTCGAAGGAGCCGGAGCAGATGAGTAGAAAGAGGATCGTTCTTCTCGCGATCATCGCGGTTCTCGCCGCGGCGATCGCGATTGAATACGGGATCAAGGCGGGTCAAGGCAAGGCCGAACGTATATCGTTCAAGGGCAAGCCGGACGAGATCGTCGTCGCCGCCGATGGCGCGACGTACCATCTCACGGCTTCGGACGGCGGCTGGCTCGTCCGTTCCGGAGAGGGAACCGCGTATCCCGCCGATGCGAAGATCGTCGAAGAGATGGCGCGGGAACTGCGGGAGCTGCGCCTGATCGACCGCGTCTCGAACAGAGATCTGCCGGAACAGTACGGCCTCACCGACGAGGAGGCTGTCCACGTGAGCGCCCTCGGGAAGGGAAAGACGCTGCGGGAGATCTGGATCGGGAAGCAGAGCCCCGTCGGCGGACACGCGTACGTGAGGATAGGCGGGGAGAAAGGGGTCTTCCTCTCCTACAGCGATCTGCGGAGGATCTTCGGAAGGGATCTGGACGGGCTGCGGAACAAGCTGATCTTCTCGGTCGATCCGGAAGAGGTCGAGCGCGTCACGATAGAAGCCGGTTCGCCGTATACGCTATTCGACGACCCGGAGACGGGCGTTTGGAAGGTGGCCGGCATGGATGCCTCCGACGGCGAGGCCGGACTTGACCAGGAGAAGGTCACGTCCTTCATCAGGAACTGCTCCGCCTTGTCCGCCAAGAGCTTTCCCCTGGACGCCCGGGCGCAGGGCGAGCCCCTCTGCAATGTCATTCTAGATGCGGCGGGCAAGCGGATCACCCTCACGATCTATCCGAAGGAGGGGAATCAGTACCTCTGCGCGTCCTCCGAAACTCCGTACCTGTTCACGGTCATTCCCTACCATGCGGAGAAGTACATGAAGGAGTTGGATTCGTTCAGGCAGAAGTAGACGGCGGGATCATGCCAGCCGTGCGCATCAGGTCCTGCCCGGCGATCCCCACAGCTCGACCGCGGCGGCTTCATACGCCCGCAGGAGCCTCTCGGTGATCAGAGCCGCTTCCGCTTTTCTCTTTCCGTTCCCCGTGGCCGCGTGTTCGTCCAGCACGGGGGCGGCTGTAACCGAGATCGGCTCCCCGAAATGGATCAGCGCCTTGACCGGTCTCACCAGTTTCCTGTCCGAGAGCGCTCCGCCGATGAGGCGGGATACGAGGTCGTATACGTTCTGAATCTGCTCCGCCACGAGTTCGGGACTGGCGTCATCCGCGAGAGGCGCCGGGTCGAAATACCACGTGAAATCAACGAACTCCATATGGCGCATGGCGTACCAGGCTTCTCCCGCGCCGCGGTCGAGAAGCCTCCGCTTAAGGGGGGAAAGCCTGGAAAGAGGTTCCGCGTTTTCAAGAAAGATCCTGTCCCACCCCGCCTGTCTGATACGGTACACCCGTTCGATCGGGCTGGAACCCGCGGCAGACGGTATACCGAGGATTTTTTCACCCTTTTCCAACGCTCTATCGATCAGGCGGCTCAGGCGCTCCTTAAGGGCGCCGGATCCTTCCTGACCGTAGAATTTTTCCGCCATCGTGACCGCGAGTTCCGTTGCCCTCGCCAAGCGAGCGGCCGCGGATACGGATTGGCCGGACCGGGGGTCCGGGGTCTCGATCCCCACGACTTTCTCGATGGCCCGCAGGATCCGTTCAGCGGAGCGCCGGCTTCTGGCAGACGGTATATAGCGAAAGGAAACGGGGAGGATGAGCACCTCCGTTCCCGTTCCGGAATTCTCGACGACGCCTTCTTTGTTCGCCCTTGCCAACTCTTCCGCGCACATGAGGGCGAGACGCGCGGTCCCCTGCTCGATCCTCGGAACCGAGCGGGGGGTGTAGGAGACCTGCCCCTCCGGAGAGAGAGCCACGGGATACGGCCCCGAGCGGATCGCCTTTCGGATACGGGAGAGTCCGGTGGAATCGGTTTTCGCGTGATGGACTGGGAGCGCCCCCATCCGCGGGAGGAGCCAGCGGATAAAGCTTCCGCCCCATCGAGGCACCTCGTAGCCGTGGATGAAGAGGGCATGGGGGCGGCGGGAGACGGGCGGCCCTGAGGTCGTGTTCCCGGAAAGCGTGGTTCCAAGCGGTCGGCCCGCGGCTGCCGCGTCCTTTCTAAGCCGGGAGAGCAGGTAGTAGGAGAGGAGCTGCGGTTCGTCCCCGTAGGGATGGCGGAACGCGATGATGAGCCGGTTCCTCTTCCCGAAAAAACCGTCGTAGGCCGCGGCTGCTCGTTCGGGGTGAAGCGGCTCGATTCCGGAGAAGCCAAGTCCCAGGCTGACATAGATGGGCGATATCGCCCTTATGAGCCTTACGAGCCACCCTCGAGGATACGAGGGTGCAAGCCGAATGCCGGAGCTGGCCGCCATGATCGGTCTGTGCTTTTGGTTTTCCATCTGAACTACACCATAAGAGAAGGAAGAAAATTCCGCAAGGACAGGCCAGCCGGTTTCCGATACATCCGGAGAGAAAAACAGCCGCTCCTTTTGGGGAGCGGCTTGCTGTTGTTCCCCGCCGGTTTTATCCGGCGGGAACGGAGACGGGAGGATCAGGCGAAATTCTCGTTGTACGAGTTCCGCTGTTTCTCCCATTTTTCAACAACCTCCTTCTTCCGCTGCGGGGTGATGAGGCTGACGAGCACGAAGAGGACGATGTTCACGATGAACGCGAAGAGGCCCGAGTGCATCCCGAAGGGGACCTTGAACCCGGGAATGAAAGTGAAGAAGCAGAGGAGAAGGCATCCCGCCAGAAGCCCGGCTACCGCGCCGGCGGTGGTTGAGCGCTTCCAGAACAGCGCGCCCGCCGTGGGAACGAACACCTGCGCCGTCCCGCTTAGGGCCACGAGCCCGATGGTCACGAGAAGGCCCGGAATGAAGACGGACATGAAGTACGCGATCAGCGCGAAGACGAGGATCGCGATCCTTCCGACCCATACGAGCGATTTCTGGCTCATGTTCTTGTTGATGTAGCGCTGGTGAATGTCCACCGTGTAGACCGCGGACATCGAGTGGATCTGGGAGTTCGCCGTGGACATGGCCGCGGCTGCGCCCGCAGCGCAGATCAGGGAGGCGAGAGCGAACGGCGCGTATTTGAAGAGCATCACGGGAAGGACCGTGTCCGGTTTCTTCAAGCCGGGAGCGAGGATGATGCCGGTATTGCCGACGAGCATGGATCCGATATAGGCGATGGCCGCGAAGCCCAGGAGGAACGGCATGAGGTTGAAGAGCTTCGAGGATTTCACCGCGTACATCCTGGTCCACAGCTGCGGCCCCATGAACGCGCCGAGGGGAGTTAAAACGAACATGGAGACCCAGAGCATGGGGGTAGAGGTCTTGGCGGGTCCGGGCAGGGTGAGGGCCTCGGGCGCCGTCTGCTTTAGGGTCTCGAAGAGCTTCGTGGTTCCTCCTACTTTGGAGGCGATGTAGAAGCCGGCGAAGATCATGCCGAAGAAGAGGAGGATGCCGTAGAAGATGTCGGTCCACGCCACGGCTCGCAGGCCGCCCGCCCAGACGTAGATGACGATGACGGCGTAGAACAGGAGCCCGCCTATCTTCCAGGGGATGAGGCCTCCGGAGGCTACCTCGATCAGGTAGGCCCCGCCGGTGAGCTGGATCTGCAGGTACGGAAGGGTGAATACCAGCATGACGATGGCGATGAGGTTGGCGAGGAAGGGAGAGCCGTACTGGCCCCGGAAGAAGTCGGAGGGGGTGATGTAGTTGTTCTCCTTTCCATAGAACCAGATCCGTTTCCCGAAGCTGTAATAGAGGATGCCGAAGAGGAGGTTCCACGCGATCGCCGTCCAGTAGACGGGTCCCTTGGAGTAGAAGTATGCGTTGGACCCCAGGAACGCGAAGGAACTCCACCAGGTTGCGGCCACGGTGAAGAAGACCGCGATGGAACCCATGGCCCTGCCCTGGACAAAGAAGTCCTCGGTGGTGGGCATGGATTTCTTTCCCGCCACCATGCCCATGTACAGAGGAATGAGCATGAAAGCCGCGAGGATGACGATTGCCGATATGTTCTGCACCATACTCATTTCCCTCCCTTCCCGGAGCCGTCGACAAAGGACGAGCCCTTGCCCCAATTCGTCCGATAGCCCACGTAGTAGATTACGCACATGATCGCCCACATGATGATCGTGAAGCTGTAGATGAAGGGGAGCCCGAAGATCATCGGGTCGATCCTGTTGAAGAAGAGGATCCCCGGATACTCCATGATCAAGAATCCGATGACGATCAGGATCCACAGCACGGTCCGTAGCGGGTACCGTTTCTTTTCAGGCGCCATTCTTTTCCTCCTGTTGTTTTCCGCAGCCGTGGCTGCGGCGGTGATATGGGGTCAGACCCGCGGTTTCACGAGTCAGCCTTTCCGGTATACCAGCTTACCTCCCACGTAGGTGCGGAGCACCTGGATGGAAGAGAGCGCAAAGGGATCCGAGGCGCAGGGGTCATCGGACAGGACGACGAAGTCCGCCAACATGCCCGGCGCGATCGTTCCCTTCACATTCTCCTCGTATGTTGCGAACGCGCTTCCGCGCGTGTAGATCCGAAGCGCCTCCTCCGGGCTCACCTTCTGCTCCAGACCCACGGGTATCCCGTCACGGCTCGACCGCGTCACCATGGACTGCAGCGCGGTCATGACGTCCGCGGTGGCGCAGGGATTGTCGGAGCTTCCTGCAACCGGGATTCCATAGTCGAGGAAGGAGCGGTGGGCGAACATCATGGAGACCCGGCCGCCGTAGGGGCCCATCTTGTCCCCGTGCTCGTAGACATAGGTGGAAAAGGGAAGGGCAACGACGCCCAGCTCCCTGATCCGCGCGAGAATCTTCGGCGTGACGACGGTACAGTGCGCGATCCTGTGCCGGCGGTCGGAAACGGGATGGGCCTTCTGCGCCTTCTCATATGCGTCCAGCACCATGTCGATCGCTCGGTCGCCGTTGGCGTGTATCTCCATCTGGAACCCGGCAGTATGGGCGTCGAGGACAAGAGACTCGATCTCCTCAGGCGACTTGGTCGGGATGCCGCAGTACCCGGGCCTGTGCCCGTATGGTTCGTACAGCCACGCGGTGTGTCCCGCGGTTGCACCGTCCACGAAGCTCTTGATCCCTCCCAGCCGGAGCGTCGCGTCCCCGAAACCGGTCCGCAGACCGAGGCTCTTCAGTTTCTGCAGGTGGATGTCCAGCACGATCATGTACACCCGCGCCGTGAGCGCGCCGGTTCTCCGCGCCTCCTGGTACGCGGCTATCTCCATGGGGCCGACAAGGGCGTCTCCCACGCTCGTGATCCCGGCCGCGTGGTATTCCCGGCAGGCGCGCCGCACCGCTTCCACCATCTGGTCCAACGTGTAGGGGGGGACAAAGGAGAAATCGCTGCCCATGCCCGAAACAAAGAGGAAGTGCGCCTCCTCCTTGCAGACTCCGGTGAGGGAACCGTTCGCGTCCCTCTCGAATTCGCCGCCGAACGGGTCGGGCGTCTTGTCGGTGATTCCGGCGAGGGCGAGGGCCGCTGTGTTGACGACCCCGATATGGCAGGTCTGCGACCTGAGGTGAACGGGGTGCGCCGTCGTCGCCCTGTCCAGATCATGGCGGGTCGGATGGCGCTTCTCGGCGAGCTTCGTGAAGTCGTAGCTTCCCGCGAGGATCCACTCACCCTTCGGGGTTTTTTCCGCCTTTTCCCTGATGAGCGCGATGATGTCGTCGATCCCCCTGACCTTGGCGGGAGAGCAGTCGAGCTGGAGAAGCTGCTGTCCCCGCAGGGAAAGGAGGTGGCAGTGCGCGTCGTTGAAGCCGGGGACCACGGTTTTTCCCTCGGCATCGACAACCGCGGTCGCCGGGCCCTTGAGGTAGTCGAGGCTTTCCGCGTCTCCCGTTTCCAGGATCGCGCCGTTCCTGACTGCGAATCCGGAAAAGGTACTGCCCTGGTTGTCCAGCGATCGTACGTTAGCGTTTTTCACGATCAGATCCGCGTGTATCATGGAAACCATATTGCAGGTTTCGTGCCATCCGCGGGCACGAGGATTCATCGCGGCCGGATAATGCGTTCCCTCCGGATCGGGTGGCTTTTTCTCTGTCTGACCCCCGATGCGGCCCGCGCGGAGCGCGTCGGGGGTCTATGAGGCTGGTTCAACCGTTCCAGTCCGTTTTGCGTATTCGGGATAAGTTTCGATATGGCAATCAGTTATGGGGTAGGGTCGGATCGGTCGCAGATCCGACCGCGGCGGGGCTATGTCGCGCGCGATTCACGCATGGATGCCTGATGTCGGACAGGAGCCTGTCACGCCCGTATCGGTTCCAGTGGTCCGGGGAGATACGGATCCCCCACGGCGAACCGATGAATGCAAGGGCCGCTGCGAGGGTTCTGAAGCGGCGAAGGCCATGACGATATTCATACCATCCATTCCATTTCTCATAGGCGGCGGCTCACCCGTCGATATCGTGTTCCGTCTCCCTGTCAGTGGCGCGCGAGAGGCGCTTGCTCAACGCCGACTGGGTAACGCCGAGAAGACGCGCCGCCGCGCTGATATTGCCCCCCGTTCTCTCGAGCGCCTCCCTGATGAGGAGGAGCGAGGCTTCGCGGAGGGTGGGAAGGACCTCGGGGAAGCGGAGGGCCGAACGCCATTGTTCCCCCGCCGTAGTTTCGGTTCCGGCCGCCCCGATCCGCTGCCTGATATCCGCCCCGTCTATCCTGCGGCTTGTCATCCTTCCTACCGTGTCGAAAACGATGGACTTCAGTTCCCGCACGTTTCCCGGGAAATCGTATCCGGAGAGGACCGCAATTGCCTCATCGGTCACATCGGGAGGATCCTTCATAAATTCCTCGCAAGCCCTCGATAGGAAGTGGTCGAAGAGGAGCGGGATGTCGCATCTGCGCTTACGCAGGGGAGGAATCTCGATGGAATGGGAGGAGAGCCGATAGTAGAGATCGGACCTGAAGGCGCCCGAGCCGGAAAGCGACGCCAGGGGGCGATTGGTCGCCGCGATGATCCTGCAGTTGGCCTTCTTAAGGACATCCGATCCAAGCGGGTAGTATTCCCCGTTGTCGATGAGCCGTAGGAGCTTCACCTGCGTCTGCGGTTGGAGCTCCCCGATCTCGTCGAGAAAAAGAGTGCCGCGGGAGGCGGATTCCACGAGCCCCTTTCGTGACTCATCGGCGCCGGAATACGCCCCCTTCCTGTGGCCGAAGAGGGCGTCCGTGAACATCGTGTCGTCCAGGCCCGCAACGTTGACTTTGACGAGAGGTCCTTCACGGCCGCTCAGGAAATGGATGGCCTCGGCCAGGAGCTCCTTGCCGGTACCGGTCTCCCCGGCGATGAGGATCGTCCTCCCGGTGGGAGCGACGATCTCGGCGTACCTGAAGATCCCCTCCATGGCCGGGCTCCTCGTGACGATGCCCTCGAAAGCTCTCAGGTTCGCGATGGAAGGGGAGAGGATCTTGTTCTTCAGGCTGAGGTTCTCGTCCGTGAGCGAGACGAGCTCGAGCGCCCTCTTCACCGATGCCACGAGCGTGGTGCTGTTAACCGCCTTGACGAGGTAATCGAAGGCGCCTTTGCGCATGCATTCAACCGCGGTCTCGACCTCGTTGATCCCGGTGATGATGATGACCGGAATGCCCGGATACTCCCCTCTGATCGACTGGAGGATCTCCGATCCGCTCACGAACGGCATGGTGAGATCGAGGAGGACAAGGCTGCACGACATCGCGGAGAGGAGAGGCAGGACCTGTCGGCTGTCGCCGCAGGTGACCACGTTGGTCAGCCCCGCGGCGGCGAGGGCTCCGGATATGCCTTCCCGGATGTTCGGCTCGTCGTCGACCACGAGGATGGGTTTGGGCGGTTTCCGCTGCGGCATCTCACCCTCCTCCCGGAGCCGCCGTCCGCAGCAGGACAGAGGACTCCGCCGGATCGGCGCAGGGAAGGGTTACGGTCACCTCTGTTCCCTTTCCCGGATCGGACGAGAAAGAGATGAGGCCCTTGTGTTCCTCGACGATCCGCTGGGAAATCGAGAGGCCCAAACCAGTTCCTCCCCTGGTCCTCTTTGTGGTGAAGAACGGAAGCGCGATCTTGTCCATGACCTCTTTGTCGATGCCGGAACCCTGGTCGGATACGACAAGCCTCACCCTCCCTTCCGTATCGTCCACGGCGGTGCTGATCGCAATTCCCTGGGAAGGATCGGTTAGGGCGTGGCAGGCGTTCTGGATCAGGTTGATGACCACCTGCTCCAGCCTCTGGGCGCTCCCCAGGACTATGGGGTTCTCCCCGGCGAGGGACAGGCTGAAATGATTCGTCGAGTTCTTAATGAGGTTTCTGCAGAGGTTTACGCTAGATTCAACCACCTCGTTGAGGAGAACCGGGGCAAGAGGCTGCTCGCGCGGTTCGGTTCTGGCGTAGCTCTTCAAGTCGGTGACGATCTTGTTTATCCGCTTCGAGCCTTCGGTGATCCCCCTGAGATAGCCGGAGACCTTCTCTCCGGTCTCCGAGTACATGCCGCCGAGGAGAAAGAAATCCCCTTCCTCCTCGCGGTACTGATTGAGGATCGGCTCTATCTCCTCCCAGGCTCTTCGAACGAGCTCGGAATTGGTCAGGATGAACTGGTTGGGGTTGTTTATCTCGTGCGCGACTCCTGCAACGAGGATCCCGAGGGTGGAGAGTTTCTCCGATTGGATCAGCTGCTCCCGGTACTGGTTCTGCATGTCGAGCATCCGCGCGAAGCCGCTCAAAATCTTCCGTTCGTCCGATCCCTCGCTGAACTGCCCGGAGGGGATGGAGACGGGCGAGGAAGGATCCGTGCTGATCTCATGAAAGGTCCGAACCAGGACCTGGAGGCACCGAGCCAAGGGCCTGAGGATGATCACGAAGAGGACGGAGACCACCAGGAACGCGATTGAAACGAAGAGGATCGGCCCCAGGAGGTAGTGGCGCACCAGGGCGTTGATATCGTTGAAGAACATGCCCGTCCCGATGTAGCAGCCGAGACTCTGCAGTCCCCTGACGTAGGAGAGCTTCTGCCCCGCGTTATCGCTTCCGGGAGGAGGGTAGAAGTAGAAGACAAAGCCCCCCCCATCCGGGCCGCTGGCCGTGTTGACGAGGTCCCTGATGTAGTAGTTGCCTTTCACATCGGTAGCGTTCCACTGATAGCTTCCCTCGAGTTCCGGTTCAAGAGGTTGGACGAGCATTATGCCCTCGTACGAACTCATGAACATGTAGTTGTCCATGGTTTCGCTCTTGTAGGTCATCCTTCCCACGATCTGCCTGATAAGGAATATCGCCTCCACCCGCGTGATCTCTCCCGCCTCGAAACGATCGATGATCGGCTGGATGGTGTTGATGCCGATCTCCACGATCCTCTTGATCTCGCTTTTCCTCATTTCGACCAGACTGTCGCGGTAGTTGGACGCCAGGTTGATCATGGCGAGGAGGAGGCAGAAGAAAACGAGCATGAGAGAGCCGTAGAAGCGTAGGGAGGTTGTGGTGATGTTGGCGAGCATATTCCGTACGGAGATGGCCGGCGCTCGTTTCATGGGGAGATTATACAGGAACGGTCCGCCGCGGACAATGGAACTCAGAAGTACCTGATGAGGAGATAGACGGTGGAAACCGCCAGGCTGATGAGCGTATAGAGCGCGCCGTATTTGGTGAATTCGAGGAACGTGATGCGGTATCCGCTCTTTGTCGCAATGCCCGCGGCTACGACATTGGCAGAGGCGCCGACCAATGTCCCGTTTCCGCCGAGACAGGCACCGAGGGAAAGCGCCCACCAGAGGGGGGTTACTGCCTCGGCGCCGACCGAAGCTCCGATTTCGTGGATCATGGGGATCATGGTGGCCACGTAGGGGATGTTGTCGATGAAGGAGGAGAGGATCCCGGAAGCCCAGACGAGGAAAACCGTGGTGACCTTTATGTTCCCTCCAGTAATGGAGAGGAGGGCTTTGGCGATCTTCCCGATCACGCCGAGCTCCACGAGGCCCCCCACCAGGATGAAAAGGCCGATGAAGAAAAAGATCGTCCCCCATTCGATCTCCCGGAAATACTCGTCCAGTTCGCGCTTCCCCGTCAGGAGGAGGAGGGCGGAGGCGCCGAAGAGCGCGATGGTCGAGGCTTCCATGTGGAGGAAGCCGTGCAGGAGGAAGCCGAGGATTACGACGGAGAGGACGACGAGGCACTTGAAAAGAAGCGGTCTGTCCTCGATGGATTTCGACTCGTCGAATTCCATGATGCGCGCCTTCCTCTCGTTGGAGACGACGAGCTTCTTCCTGAACCGATAGAAGGAGACGACGCAGAAGAGCAAGACGATGACGATGATCACTGGAGCGAGATTGACGATGAAGGAGAGGAAGTCGAGCCCCGCGGCGCTGCCGATCATGATGTTCGGCGGGTCGCCGATGAGGGTCATGGTTCCCCCCATGTTCGAGACTACCGCTTCGGACATGATGAACGGGACAGGGCTGATTCCGAGCTCCACCGCGATCAGGATCGTGACCGGCGTGAGGATGAGGATCGTGGTCACGTTGTCGAGGAAGGCGGAGAAGAGGCCGGTCACAACGGAGAGGAGGATCAGGATCTTCACCGGGTTTCCCCTGGCCGCTTTCGCAGTCTTGATGGCCACGTACTGGAATAAGCCGGTAGTCCTGGTGATGTTGACGATGACCATCATGCTGACCAGAAGGAAGATGACGTTCCAGTCGATGACTCTGAACGCCTCCTCCTGGCCGATCGCCCCGATCATGACGAAGACCGCCCCGCCGAGCAGGGCGACGACCGTCTTGTTCACCATCTCCGTCGCGATGAATACGTACGCGCCAACGAATATCGCCAGGGCGACCAGCGTGATCGGTGCCATAGGCTACGCCCTCAAGACCTTCTGCAGGATGTCCATGTAATTGACCACCCCGATGATTCTCCCCTCTTTCACGACGGGGATGTGCCGCCGATTGCTCTGGGTGAACTTGAGGATCGCCTCCACCACGGGGGCGTCCTCCTCGATGGTGATCGAAGGTTTCTTCATGACCGTTCCGAGGAGGATCGTGCTCTCGTCCCGAAGCAGGGTGTCGAAAGGCTCGAAGCTCTTCAAAAACTTCAGGCTGCCGATCTTGGAGGCGTAGTCCGGCATCCCTATCCTGAAGAGATCCAGGACGGTCAATTCCCCCAGGAGGACTCCGCGGCCGTCAACCACGGGGAGGTAGCTGGTTCGGTTCTTGTAGAAGAGGTCGGCCGCGTCCTTCACCGAATTCTCGACTGTCAGCGACGGGAAGGTCGTGGACATGACATCCTCGACCGTGAGTTCCTTCTTGACTTCAATATTCTCCGTCCTAAGCGTCTCGATGAGGTCTGACCCGGATGGGGCATCGCACAGACGCCTGTACAGCTGTTCGTTCTGGGAAATCTTGAGAAAGGCTCCCAGGGTATTGAGGTACAGGGTGGTTCCCGTTTTAGAGGTGAGCATGAGGACCATCATCCTGATGGGAACGGGACTGTCTGGAACCGGGGAGGACGGTACCGCGACTGCGATGAGGAGATCCTCGTAGCCGTCGAACCGTGCGTGGGGAATAGCGATGCCGGTCGGGAAGCGGGTCCCGCCCAGGGCTTCGCGGTCAAAAATCGCCTTTCTTGTCTCCTCGATCCCGACGGGTGGATTCTCGGCGCGGTAGATCTCGGCGATCAACCCTTCTATCATTTCGGTTCTGCTCCCGTATGATTTCCGGACGGAGATCAGACGGGGATTGAGCAGGCTCGCAAGTTTCATGAGTGTCTCCTCTTCCAGATAATGAGAGACTTTGGGGCGGGTGTCAATCGAGGGTGGTTTACCGCGATATTCCCGAACTGAGGAACCGACCGATCGACGAGATGAGAAGCTCCTCGTCCCGTACCCGGTCGCTGAAGAAGACCTCGATCCCGAGGTAGTGGGAGATCCCCATCAGCATATTCGCCACGGTCCGCAGATCCCGCGACTTCGTCTTCCTCAGGGTCTTGAGGTAACCGTTCTCGAAACGGCCGTAGTACTCGCGCGCGGTATCGTTCACCACGAATTCCGCCTCTCGGACAATGTCGTAATAATGGGTGTTGCCCCTGAAGTAGTTGAGGAAGAGGCGCATGCCCATGATCTCGGTTTCCGTCCTGTTGAGACCCGGCGGGATGTTCTCCGTGATGTAATGCCGCGTTCTCCTGCCGATCCTCCGCACGACCTCGGAGAGGCAGAGTTCCTTGCTCCCGAAGTGGATGTAGAAGGTGCCGACCGAGAACCCGGCCCGTTTGGCGATCTCGAAGACGTTGACGTTGTAGAAGCCCTGCGAGCCGAAGAGTTCCGTTGCGGCGTCCAGGATCAGGGACCGGGAATTCTCAGGAGCCTCGTGCTCAGGCGCGGGAAAGACCTGCGGCGCCGCGGTTTTCACCGCCTTGTCCTGGAAGATGCCACCCTCGATCAGCTTCTGCGCGGTTTCCGTCTCCGCGTGGATGTTATCGTACAGCGAGCGGATCGAGAGGAAGCGGATCCCGGAAACGATGTATAGGTATTCGGCCTCGGTGATCTCACGGTCGTATACCCTGCGGACGCTGTCGACGTACAGCTCCCGAAGCCGCTTCTCGTATTCGGGAAAGCGGTACTGTCCCTCCCGGAAGATCGTTACGAGGCTCTTATACTCCCTTCCGAGGCTGAGCAGGGTGTCGATGAAGACCTTGAGCCTGGCGGATACCGTCTTTCCCGTGATGGCGGAGAGATCCTCCGCGATGGCTTTGAGGAAGGCGTCCAGGAGTTCCCTGAAGATCTCCTCCTTTCCCTTGTAGTACCGGTAGTAGACGCCGTTGGAGAGACCGGCCTCCTTGCAGATCTGGTTGACGGAAACCGTCTCGTACCAGTATCGGGAAAAGAGAGCCTCGGCCGATTGGAGGAGTTTCCCTTTTGTCGGTGTTTTTCTCGTCGTACCTGCCGTTGCCGTACACTCCTGCACCTGGAATAGCTGATTATAGGGATATCGGATGCCGCTGGCAACCGGATGGGGGCCGCTAGATGTAACCCATCTTCCTCGCCTGCTCCTCTAGCTCCTTCCTGAAATCCGGATGTGCCACCGCGATCAGGTTCCGGGTCCGTTCCCGAACCGTCCGTCCCCTGAGGTAGGCGATGCCGAATTCGGTGACGATATGATCCGCGTTGCTCCGGTGGAGGGTGACCGCCGTCCCCTCGGGCAGCACCGGGAGGATGGTGCTTGTCGTGCCCCCGCGCGCCGTGGCCGGGCACGCGATGATGGACTTGCCCAGTCCGTCGTACGCCTCCTTGGCGCCCACGGCCGTGTCCGACTGCCCCCCGGTTCCCGAGTACTGGTTGATGCCGATCGATTCGCTCGCCACCTGCCCGGTGAAGTCAACCATGAGGCAGGTGTTGATGGAGACCATCCGCGAATTCTTCCGGATCACCGCCGGATCGTTGACCCAGGACCCCCGCTGGAATTCCACAGCCATGTTGTCGTCCAGCCAGTCGTACAGGCGCCTGCTCCCCATGGCGAAGGTGCAGATCATCTTGTCCTTGCAGAGGCTCTTCCGTTTGTTCGTGATGACCCCCGCCTCGTAGAGGTCCATCATGGAATCGACCATCATCTCGGTATGGACGCCGAGGTCCTTCTTGCCTTTCAGGGCCAGGGCGACGGCGTTGGGGATGTTGCCTATTCCCAGCTGGATCGTCGACCCGTCTTCAACCAGTTCCGCGATGTACGAGCCGATCGACAGGGCTGTCTGGTCTGGGTTGACGTCGGGGA
>CAZPZF010000053.1:0-16012 GCA_964590705.1 uncultured Spirochaetales bacterium
GGGGTGCTTGGTCCAAGGAGGACGGTTCTCACCCCCGCGGCCGTGGCCGCGAGGATCTCCTCCATCGTCGAATTCAGGATCGATGTGGATGTCAACACCAGCACCTCGGCCCATTCCCCCAGATCCCGGTAGAAATCGTCCTTTGATCCAATGCCCCGGGAATTGTCTATGATCCGCAGCTCCGCTTTCCTGTTTTCGAATATCCCCAGAAGCGGGCTGAAATAGCCCACCATCGCGACCCGTGTCCCCGCCCCCACGTCGAGGAGGTCGAACAGTTCGTCGTTGTTCTTTTCCGCGGGGAGGGCAAGGGCGGCTTCATGATTCAACGCGTTGATGAGCGCGAGAGCCATGCTTCTCATGAGCGGGTCGGCTGACTCTATCTGCGCGAGGAGCTCCGTTGCCGGGAGCCCCTCGTAATTCTTGTAGTTTTTGTGCACGGAGCAGGACTTCCTGTCTCCGAGGCTGGTGTATGAAATGCCGATGCCTCCGGACTTCGTGGTCACCGCCGTGTAGCCGAGTCCGACGGAGAGAGTCTCAACCTCCGTTTCCCGCGCTCCGGGGGCGAAATGGCTGTACAGTTTCCGGTCAATTTCCATCATTCACTCCCCCTGCGCAATTCCTATTTCTCCCTCGGGAAAGGCCATGCCGCAATACCGCCTTCCATTACCTTCACATTGGTATAACCGTTCGCCTGCAGTATGAGGGCCGCCTCGTATCCCCTCAGGGATATTTTGCAGTACGTGATGATCTCCGCTCCCTTGTCCGGGGGAAGTTCCCCGAGCCTGCCTCTGAGGGCCCCCACGGGGATCAGGTGTTCACCGATTCCAAGCCGCATCAGTTCCCACTCGTCGGGTCCGCGGGCGTCCAGGATGAAGGGCTTCTCTCCAGCGTCGAGTTTACGTTTTACCTCGACGGCGGAGATGCCCGTGAACAACCCCCGCATCTTGTTCTGCAGGGTATGCGCGCAGGCCACGATGTTGTCTATGGCAAGGGAGAAGGGGGGAGCGTAGGGGAGATCCGCGTTCACGAGGTCATCGACCGTGAGCCCGCCCATGATCGCCATCGCCGCCATACCAAGCTGCTTGCTCGAGTCGCCCAGGCCGATGCATTGGAGGCCCAGGAGCCTGCCCGTGTCCCTGTCCGCCGTCATCTTCGTGATGAGGACCTTGGAGCCCATGAAGTCTGGCTTGTCCGGTCCCGCGGTGATGACCGTTTCGATGTTTTTGAAACCCGCCTTTCGTGCCGAAGCTTCCGAGAGACCGGTCGATCCGGCGGAAAAATCGAATACCTTGCAGACGCCGGTCTGAATGGTCCCCGGAAAGACGACGGTGTTTCCCCTTACAGCGTTTTCACCGGCGACCCGGCCCTCCAGATTGGCGAGGTCGCCATACGGCGCGTGGACATTGCTCCCCAGAAGCCGCTGCGGTATTTCCACGCAGTCGCCGATGGCGTAGATGTCCGGATCCGCGGTCTGCATGTACGTGTCTACGATGATTCCGCCCGTCTTCCCCGTCTCCAGTCCCGCGTCCTTGGCGAGTTTCGTGTTCGGAATCACCCCGATCGCGATGACCGCCAGTTCGCAGGGGATCTCGTCGCCGTTGGCGAGTTTCACGGCCCGCAGATTCCCCGAGTCGTCGCCAAGGAACGCGGACACCGCGTTGTCCGTGATGACGTCGGCGGCGTGGCTCCTGACATGGTTTTCCAGTATCTTTGCCAGCTGCCAGTCAAGGAACATCAGGATCTGCGGAAGCATCTCGATGACGGTGATCTGGATTCCGGCGAGCTGGAGCGCCTCGCAGGTCTCTATGCCGATGAGGCCGCCGCCGACAACGACGGCCTTCTTGATCTTTCCCTCGTCTCTCACCTTCCGGAGAAAGTCCGCGTCTTCCATTGACTGGAGGGTCGTTATTCCCTTGAGATTGATCCCGGGAACCGGCGGCATCCTCGGAGTTGCGCCCATGGCCAGGATGAGCTTGTCGTACGCGAAGGTCGAGGTCTTGCCGTTCTGAAGGTTCTTCGTCTCGACGATCTTGCCCGCCCTGTCGATCCGTGTGACTTCGGTGTCCGTGACAGCGTTAATGTTCTTGGCTTTCAGATAATACGCCGGATCGCGCACGACGCCTGTCGGGGCGCAGAGCAGTTGGTTCCGGTTGTTGAACAAGCCGCCCACGTAATAGGGATACCCGCATGAAGCCATCGACAGGTCATGCGACTTCTGGATGATGGTGATCTCCGCGTTGTAATCCAGCCTGCGCGCCCTGGCCGCGGCCTTTGGACCTGCCGCTGAGCCTCCCACTACGACGATTCTCTTTCCCATGTTACGCTCCTTCATCTGTTTTTTCGAGTGCGCGGGGGTGATTCACGATCAAGGCCCGCGCAGGAATATGCCCCGCGTCACGCGCACGGAGGCCTCTCCCGCAGTTCCGTTCGCCGATACCGGCGTTTATCCCGTTCCTGTCAGGGTCGGCGGAGACGGTAGAAGATCCCCCGCGCCTGCCGCTCCGCCTCGATCCTGCCTTCCCCCTCCAGCGCGCCGAGATACTTGTTCACCTCGTTCGCGTGGGAGCCTGTGAGTTTCGTCAGATCCTCCACGGTGCATGGCCGCCTGGCGAGGGTTTCCAGAAGCATCGCCTCCATGTCGGAGCGATAGGAGGGGATCCTCTTCCGCTCCGGCGCCGCCGCGATGATCTCCACGTTGTCGAGCCCCCAGTACGAGACTATCCGTTCGAGTTCCCCACGATCAGCGGCCCTGAGACCTTTCTCGGTTCCGGGCCTGTCGAGGGTGTTGATCTGGATGGAATCGGGCCGTATCCGGGTAAAGGATTCCTTCAGCGCGTCCAGATCCTCCGCGTTGTCGTTGTACCCCGGCAGTATCATCACCTCGAGCCATATCTTTCCCGCGTACTCATTCCGGAAGTCGATCAGCCCCTGGATATACGACTCCAGACTGATTCCATGGAAGGGACGGTCGATGCGTCGGTAGCTTCGTTCCGTCGCCGCGTCGAGCGATGGAAGGATCACATCGGCCGCGAGCAGGTCGGAACGCACATCGGGGTCGCTGAAGAGACTGCCGTTGGTGAGCACGGCGGCAGGCGGCGCGCCTGGCCGCTCCTTGACGAAGCGGAGCACGCGGCCGATTCCCGAATTGAGAGTGGGTTCACCGGCCCCGGAGAAGGTGATGTAGTCCGGCGCCGAGCCTTTTTCCAGAAAATCGCGAAGCTCCGCGAGGACGGCTGAGATAGGTACGTACTCCTCTCTCCTGGTTGTTAGTTTCGTCGTCGGTCCGCATTCGCAATAGACGCAGTTGAAGGAGCAGACCTTGTGCGGGACGAGATCGACCCCGAGCGACATGCCGAGCCGCCTGGAGGGAACCGGTCCGAAAAGGTACCGATACATGATCAAAATTCCTTAAGCCTTCCCTCTTTGTACGCCGCGTACGCTTCGTTCACGCTCATGCCCGCGGCGCCGACGAGTATCCGCAGCTTCGCCTGCTTCAGGACCGCGGCCGCGTTTCCGCCCGGGCCGTTTCCGGTGATGAGCAAGTCTGGATGGAGGTCGAAAAGCAGCCGCGCGGTCTGAGGCCCCGCGCCGTGGGCCACCCCCTCTACTTCCCTATTGTCAATGGAGGTGTACTCGTTTTTCTCCTCGTCGTAGAGGAGAAAGTACTCTGTCCTGCCGAATCTCGGATCGATCTGGGAATCGGGATCGGTCCCCATGCTCGTGAAAGCGATTCTCATCATGTCTCTCCTTGTTCCTGAATGAGTCTTTCCCGTATGGTGTCCCAGCACCGGGATACCAGTTTTTTCAAGTCGCCGGACCGCGATTCCATGATCGTACGGCCTCTGACCATCGCGGATGTGAATTCCTGATCGTAGGGGATGTCCGCGATATGGGTTATTCCCTCTGTTTCGCAGTACTCCTTGACCTCCGCGGCAACGGCGGGGTTCATGTCCGCCTTGTTCACGACGCAGCCGGATGGTATTCCGAATCGTTTGACGAGTTCCTCGATTCTCCTGAGGTCGTGCAGGCCCGATACGGTCGGCTCGGTCACGAGCACGACGAAATGGGCCCCCGAGAGGGAGGAGACGACGGGGCACCCAATTCCCGGCGGACCGTCCACGAGGACGATTCCTTTTCTCCCTTCCTCCGCCGCTTTTCGGGCCTCCTTCTTCACCTTGGCCACCAGCTTGCCCGAGTTTTCCGCCCCTGCAGCGAGCCTGGCGTGGACCAAGGTTCCCCCCGTCCTGATCGAGGATCGATACCATCTGCCGACCTTCCCTTCGGCCATGGTGATGGCTGACGCGGGACAGATCCGGGCGCAGTAGCCGCAGCCTTCGCAGTCGAGGGGCAGCACCGAGTATCGCCCATCGGCCCCTGAGACGGCTTTAAAGCGGCAGACTTCTACGCATCCGGAGCAGCCGGTACATTTCTCTTGGTCAATCGTCGCCTTGAATCCGCTGTAGAAATCCTCCGCGTACCCGAAATCCGGCTCGAGGAGAAGATGCATATCCGACGCGTCCACGTCGCAGTCCGCGGTCACGATGTCGGTCCCTCCGCATACAGCGAAGGAGGCGGTAAGGGAAGTCTTTCCGGTGCCTCCCTTTCCGGATATCACGACGATCTCCCGTATCCCGCTCATAGCCCGGCTCCGCTTTCGAGATTTCCGATATACGTTGAGATCCTCTCGAGCGCCTCGCGCATCGCGGCGACCTCGGAATACGCGAGTTTCCCTCTCGAATACCGTTCCGCTATCGCCCTGTCGTTCGGAATCCGCGCGATGATGTCGATCCCCTCGGCGCGGCAAAGATCCTCGACATCAGCGTTTCCTATCCCGTGCCGGTTCACCACCACCGCGAACGGCCGATCGATTTCGCGCAGGGTCTCTATGGTGAGCTTGAGGTCGTGCAGGCCGAACGGCGTCGGTTCGGTCACGAGGATCGCAAAATCCGTGCCTCTCACCGCCTCGATCACCGGGCACGATGTTCCGGGCGGGCAGTCGAATATCCTCAAGATATCGGGGGGAAAGCTCTCTTCCACGAAGGAAAGTGTACGGGAGATGAGGGGGACCGCCTGTTCCTGTCCGACCTCGAGCCTGCCCTCGACAAAGGAGAGGTTCCCAATTTCGTACCGCCTGAGCTCGCCCATCTTGAGAGGGACCATGGGGAGCGAGGCTGTCGGGCAGAGTTCCGAACAGGCGTAGCATCCGTGACAGAGCGCGGGGAATACCATGACCCTGCCCGGAAAAGAAATAACCGAATGGAACCTGCACAGATCCTGGCAGAGCCCGCAGAAGGTACAATCCTTGCCATTCCATTCCGGCACCATCCGGTGCACGTCCTCCGCGTGCCGCGGGATTCCATGGAGGAACAGCCCGGCGTTGGGCTCCTCGACATCGAGATCCGTCAGGATTACCGGCCTTGTCTCCGCGAGGTACTCTGAAAGGTTGACCGAGAGTGTCGTTTTCCCCGTGCCTCCCTTGCCGCTCGCTATGGCAATTTTCATTGACGGCCATCCTCCTTGAGGAGGGCGAAGCGGCCGCAGCACTTTCCGTGGCCGTACCCCCCGGCCATATCCAGCAGATCCGAAGAACCGCAGGAGGGGCAGGAACCGACCTTTTCCCCCATAGGGGCGGAGAAGGCGCGGCCGCAGGTTCTGCACCGGATGACGTTCCCCCTGAAATGGATCGTTCCCCCCTCGATGTGAAGTTCCTTTCCCTCGATCAGGAATGCGGCCACCTTGGCGCGTGCCCGCTCGAGGAGCCGGGTGAAGGTGGGCCGGGAAACCCGCATGTCCGCCGCCGCCTCCTCATGCTCACGCTTGAGGTAATCGGCAAGGCGAATGGCTTCGTATTCGTCGAGGGACAGCACGATCCTTTCGATCTCGATCCTCCTAACCCCCGTCGGCTTGAACGACGAGAAGAGGGGCGGCTGTTTCACCATTCTTTCCTTCTGCGGCCGCGGCATGTGACCCTCCCCATATTCCATTCGCTATATTAATGAACGTATGTTCATAATGTCAAGAGGAGGTGGTTCCTATCCACTTGACATGTGGATCGGAAGGGAATATATTGAAAATGAAAATCATTTTCAAAACTGGTGCGCGATCCGCCGGACCGGCGGGGGAGGGGAGCGGATGCGGGAACGAAACAGGGGCGGCCATGGACAGGGAGGAGGCCCGTGGTGGAGGGATCGCTTCGAACAGGAGAATGTCCGTTTCACATCAGGAAGGGACGCGGTGATCCGTGTCCTTCGCGAGAACGAGGGACACCTGAGCGCCGCGGATATTTTCGTGAAAGCCCACGAGTTCAGGCCGGACATAGGCCTGAGCACCGTGTACCGAACCCTGGAGATCCTCGACCGGATGGGGACGCTCCGTAGGTTCGACGGAGGAGACGGCAGGACACGGTATGAGCTGAGAAGTGAACCGGAGGGGAGGCGGCCTCACCATCACCTGGTCTGCGTGAGGTGCAGAAAGGTCCTGGACTGTCCCGATCCTGTGGAGGGGGAAAACGAGCTGTTGGAGAGGATAGGGAAAAAGCTCGAAAAGAGCTTCGGTTTCACGATCACCGACCACATGATCAGTTTCTATGGAATCTGCGATGAATGCCGCGCTGATGGCATTCGATGAAATCGACTCATGGAGGTAACCTATGCCGAGAGGAGACAGAACGGGTCCCAATGGATCGGGTCCCATGACCGGAAGGGGCGCGGGTTTTTGCGCGGGATATTCGGTTCCGGGATACGCAAACGCGGCCCGAGGTTCCGGATCGTACGGGTTAGGCTGCGGAGGAGGAAGAGGCTGGAGAAACCAGTACTATATGACCGGCCTTCCCCGGTGGGCCCGCGGGGGGTATCGCCGCCGGCCCGCATACCAGAACGATGATCATCCCCAAGAATTGACTCCGGAAGAGGAAATATCGATCCTGACCGATCAGGCACGGTCGATCCAGCGTCAGCTCGATTCCATTAACGAGCGTATACGGCAGATGAAAACGGAAAAGGCGGGGGAAGGGGAGGAATAGCCCCTTCCCGTATCCGCGGCAGAAGAGGAGCCGCGCAATGCCATCCGATCCGCTTTTCTATCCGCGAAGCGGCAGGCTCCCGGTTCTGAAAACAGAAGCCCTGGTAATCTGGGATATCGATGAGTAGGTGAATCTCGAAACAGGCGTGCCGAACGTTGGCATCTGTATTTTTTCACTCATTTTCACGATACTTGAATTACCATGGATGCACTGAAGAAATACCGCCTTATCATCGTTCTCGCTGTGATCCTCCTCGTTTCCTTTGTCACGGTGAGTTTCCTCAACTATCAGGCTGCGCGGAGGGCAGTACGCGACGAGATCATCACTTCGTCGCTCCCTCTCCTGCGGGAAAACCTCTATTCCGAGATCCTCAAGGGATTCATGGCGCCCCTTTCCATCTCCTCAGCCATGGCCACCGATTCCTTCCTCGTCGACTGGGCCTTGGCCGGCGAGAAGGATCTTGCCGCGATCACCCAGTACCTGTCGCTGATCAGGGATCGATACGGGTATTTTTCCGCCTTCTTCGTCTCCTCCCGAACCGGCGCCTATTACCATCCAGGAGGCATCCTCAAGCGGATATCGCGGGATGACCCACACGATGTCTGGTATTACCTATTCGCGGACTCGGGACTCGATTTCGATCTCGACGTTGACACGAACGAGGCAGCGGATAACAGCCTCACCATCTTCATCAACTACCGCCTTAAGGATTTCTCGGGAGGTTTTCTCGGCGTAACGGGTGTCGGGCTCGAGATGGAGGGATTCTCCGGTTTTCTCGCCGAAAACGCGTCCCGTTACCATCGGAAGATCTATCTCACCGATCCCGAAGGGATCATACAGGCCCATTCCGAGACTGCGCTCATCGAGGCAGTGTCGATTCGGGATCTGCCCGGAATAAAAGAAGTGGCGGATACCCTGCTTCGCGCGGATACTGGTCCCAACGACGCGAGTTACGAGGGGGAATCCGGAAGCGTTCTCGTCACCTCCCTCTACATGCCGGAGATCGATTGGTTTCTCTTCGTGGAGCAGGAGGAGGCGGCTTCGCTCGTCTCGGTGCGGCGCAGCCTTCGCCGGACCCTCTCGGTGGGGCTGATCGCATCCCTTCTCATCATCCTCCTCAGCGCCGTAACGGTGCAGAGGTTTCAGAGACGTCTTGAAATAGCGGCCGTAACCGACGAACTGACCAAGACGGCGAACAGGCGCGAATTCGAGAACCACTTCAGGAAAGCAGCCTATCGCTTCGAGCGCTACCGGGCGCCCTTCTCCCTCATCATGCTGGATATCGACCGCTTCAAGACGATCAACGATACGGATGGGCACGCGGCGGGAGACGAGGTCCGGATCCGGCTCACGATGATCCTCAAGGAGTATGTTCGGGACGGGGATCTGGTCGCGCGGTTCGGGGGCGACGAGTTCGTCCTGCTCCTTGAATGCCCTTCCGATGAGGCGGTGCGGACCGCCGAACGTCTGCGCGCGGCCGTGAGCGACGCGCGCATTCAGATCCCTTCGGGGAAGACTCTCGCGGTGACCATCAGCCTCGGCGTCGCCTCCGTTTCGGATACGGATACCATGGGGACCATCCTCTCCCGGGCTGACGCGGCCCTGTATCGGGCAAAGGAGGAGGGGAGGAACCGGGTGGTGGCGCTGTGAGCCACCTGATAGCCTAACGAACTCCGTGGATACACCCTCGGCCGCGAGTCTATCGTTCGACCACTTCAGCCGTGCGCACGCTGCCGGAGTTCTCAACCGAGAGCCACTTCCTCTGCGCCATGGTCCATCTTCCGTACAGGAGCCTCGCTATCACGACGGCCGGAACGAACCTGGCCGCGACGCTGAAGACGTGGTTGAGGATGCCAGGAACGTAGAGCCTCCTGCCGCGCAGGGACCGTGAGACGGTCCGATGCGCGACGCGTTCGAGCCTGTTGGTGGTGACCGTTCCCCAGAAGCCCTGGGCCTCTATGCCCCGGATGGATTCGGGCGTGGTGGCGAGTCCTCCCGGGCACAGGGCCAGCACGGACACGTCCTGGTCACGCAGCTCCTGCCCGAGGGCTATCGAGAAATCGAGAAGGAAGCGTTTCGACGCGGCGTATGTGGCCTTGAGCGGTATCGGGTACATCGAGGCGAGACTCGAGACAAATACGATGTGGAACCTGCCCGGTATGCGGCGCAGGCACAGAACCTTGTGTGTCACACGGAGCGTGGCCTCGATGTTCAGCCGGAGGATGGCCATGATCCTCCCGAAGTCACGCTGGGTGAACCCTCCTTCGTGATCGAGCCCGGCGACGTTGAAAAGCATGTCGATGCGGATACCGTTTTCATCCGCGTAGGCGACCAGCCGGTCGACATCTTTGTCGCTGGTGATGTCGCACGCCCGTATCCAGATACGAACGGCGTACTGGCACTCGATCCCCCGTTTCACGGCCCCGAGGCCGGTCTGGTTGATGTCCGTCAAGAAGAGGTCGAAACCCCGTCCGGCGCAGTCGAGGGCAAGGGCCCTTCCGAGCCCGCCCGAAGCGCCCGTAATCAGTACCGTCATGTTCACGCGCCCTTTCCGAATGAGATGCCGCAGAGCTTCTCCGAGAGAGTCCACAATCTGTCGGCGTTTTCCTTGTTCACTTCCCGGCTGTAGGGGGCTTCCCCGCAGCGATAATAGTAGAGCCCCTTGGGAGCTTCCTGTTCCTCGCAGATATACGCGTAGGTCCTCGCCGTAACTTCCGGTTCCTCGCCGCTCCTGCGGCGTATCCGCCAGACGAGCCGCACGAGACCGTTGGTCTGTTTCAGGCCGATATCCGTCCTGACGAGGCCCGGATCGATCCCGTATCCCGTGACCCCGAATTCGCTGAAGCGTTCCCGCAGCCCGTAGGCGAACAGAAGGTTGCACAGCTTGGACTGCTTGTAGGCGAAGAGGGGATTGTAGTTTCGCATATGCATGATGTCGTTCCAGCGCACCTTCGTCATCTTGTGCGATCCGCTGGAGGTCATCAGGATCCTCCCGCGACCCTTCAGGAGGCACGGCATAAGGATGGAGGTGAGCAGGAATCCCGAGAGGTGATTCAGGGCGAATTGCTGCTCGAATCCGTCCTCGGTCGTGGCAAAATAACTGCGGACGCATCCGGCGTTGTTAACCAGGGCATACAGGTTCCCCCCGCAGTGTTCTTCGAGGTGCTCCCGAATCTCACCCCCAAGGCGGGACACCTCGGATTGCCGCAGGAGATCCCCGCGGAAGTAGATCACTGGGCTCCTGTATACGTTCCTCTTCAGCTCGGCGGCCGCCTTTCCGCACGCCTCCGGATCGCGCCCGATGCCAATGATCCCATACCCGCGTCCGACGAGTTCCCGGCAGACGGCGAGACCGATTCCGGAGGTCGCTCCGGTCACGACAACCATTTTCATCGATCTACCCTTCTTCACTTTACGAACCAGCCCCAGACGTGCCAGTACCCGAGCGCTCCCGCGGACAGGGCGGATACGGTATATGCGGCGATGAGCCCGATTGCGAAGACGGTCAGCGAGATGAGGGTTACCGCCCGCAGCATGCGGCGTGTCTTTCCACTGAATGTCGGGTGGACGGGCAGCGGCGGCAGCTCGCCCCTGCCCGAAGCCGCGGCAATGCTGTTTCCATGGAAGCGGCCGTACGCTCGGACGAGCTGGCGGGCAAAAACGGCGCAGTACACCGTCCCCGCCGCGGACAGGACCGTGAGGGCGAAGAAGGCGATTGCAAAAACCGCCGCGCACTTGTACGGCATGGGCGGCAGGAGGGAATATACGTTCAGCTTTCCGATCAGGCATACACCGATGGCCGCCGATGCTACGGTCAGCGCGGCCATCACTACGACCCAGACGAAGAGCATGACGAAAAAGGCGCCGACGAATAGGTCGAGCAGGATGAGTCCCGCCGCTACAATCGCCGCCCTTCCGCGGGTTTCCCTGCCCCCCGCTTTCCCCGCGCCATTTTCCTCACCAGATTCATTCTCTCTTCCCCCGCGGGAACAGAACTGTGCCGCCACCGTTTCAGGGTCGCCCAGCTTCGCGGCCACTTCCTCTTCTGCGTATCCGTCGGCGATCTTGCACCGGAAATGTTCTTCGTATTCGCAGAGAATATCATCTATATCAGCCACATTATTCTCCCGCAATTTGGCACCGAGCCTATCCAGGTATTCATGTCTTTTCATCTGTACTCTCCTCCAGCATCCCTTCCACGGCCTTGATGAACTCCAGCCATTCCGTTTTCTCGGACAGGTATCGTTCCCGACCCAGCGTGGTCAATCGGTAGTATTTCCGCGGGGGACCCCCGCTCGCCTCTAAAAGGTAGGTCGTCACCAACCCGTCGCTTTTCAGCTTGCGCAGGATCGGGTAGACCGTTCCGTCAGATATGTCTATCCGTTTGGATATCTCCTCCGATATGACATATCCGTAACAGTCCTCCCGGGCGAGCATCGACAGGACGCACAACTCGATGACGCCCTTCTTGTATTGGATATTCAAACAGCTCACCTCCGTATGGTGATCATTCAATACTAATCATAATTAACTACTAAATAATATACAATAGTTATAAGGATCTGTCAATCACTTTCATGCCGACATCATAAAGAAAATGAAAGCCGGTTCCTCAAGCCGCTCCAACCAAAAAACTCTGGACTCCCTGAAAAGACATGCAATAATGGATCAATCTAACGCGGCAATCCGGAGGAGAGACAATGAAGACCGACATCAAGCTTTCCATGGGCAAGAAGATCCGGTTCGGCGTGGGCGATTTCGGGATGTCCATCTTCATCGCCTCGCTGCAGTTCTACATGCTGTTCTACTACACCGACGTGGTCGGGATCGATCCGGCCGTGGCCGGCTCTGCCATGCTCGCGGGCAAACTGACCTGGGACCTGATCAACGACGGGCTGTTCGGATACCTCATCGACAGGACAAAATCTCGGTGGGGGAAGAGCAGACCCTATCTCCTGTTCTGCTCCGTTCCCCTCGGCCTCTCCTTCTGGCTCCTCCTCTCCCTTCCCTCCGGAATGGGTAACGTGACGGCGTTCTTCGCCATTCTCCTGACCTTCATGCTCCACGACACCTTTAGCACCTTCGTCAACACCGCCTATTCAATGATGACCGCTTCCCTCACCACCGACTATGACGAGCGGACCAGCCTGGCCACGGTCAGGATGTGCTTCAACGTGGTGGGCTATATCCTCGGCGCGGGAATCACCGTTCTTCTGGCTTCCATCATCCACAACAGCCTCCGGACCGATGCCCGCGCCGCCTGGAGCGTCCTCGGTCTTTTCTATGGGCTTCTTGCCGCGGCGACCATCCTGGTCACGGGATTCTCCGGAGATTTGAAACCGGTGACAGAGGCTGAGCCCACGAAGGCGCCCCCGCTCACCGCCGTGTGGAGCACCTTCAGGAACAAGCCGTTCCGCAAGTTCATGGTCATCGCCGGGACCATGAGCGTGGGGTTCACCCTCGTGACCACGATGCTGGCCTACTTCATCAAGTACCAGGTGACGATGGAGGCCCAGTCCGCCGTCATCATGCTCCTGATGCTCGGTACCCTGGCCATCTTTCTCGTCCCCTGCAAGAAAGTTGCGGATAGGATCGGCAAGGCCAAGACCTACGCCCTCGGGATCACGATCGCCTGTCTCGCCCTCATTACCGCCTTCTTCCTTCCGCACGGCACATCGACGGTCATCTTCGGGATCGCGGTAGTTGCGGGGCTCGGATTTTCCAGCCAATGGGTCTGTCCCCACTCGATGATGCCCGATGTCATCGAATACGACCAGCTCCTGACCGGCGAACGGCGGGAGGGGGTTTACTACGGCGTCTGGAACATGGTAGGCAAGGCGACCGGCGCCTTTGGATCAGCCGTATGCGGCTGGGGCTTGAAGATATTCGGCTATGTTGAGGGAACGGAACAGACGGCGACGTCGCTCTTCGGGATCCGTCTGATGTTCGCCGTCCTTCCCGCCGTTCTTCTCCTCGTCTGCGTGCCCCTCCTCATCCGTTATCCCATCGACAAGAGGGAGCACGCCCGCATCGTGGCTGAGATCGCGGCGCGGGAGGCGAAGGCAGACGGCGGGTCCGGGAACGGCGGTGCCGGCGTAACCGGAGCCGGGCCGAGCGCCGGTGCGGGCGCGCCATGAAAGCGGTTGGCATCGGCTCGGGAGTCTCGGGCCTCGCGTCCGCGGCTTACCTGGCCCGGGCAGGGTGGGAGGTGACGGTCTTCGAGCAGGCCGATCACATCGGCGGTGTCACGGCCCTCGCGGAGAAGGACGGTTTTCGCTGGGAACAGGGTCCCCTCATGATGGGGGAATTCCTTCCCGGCGAAAAGGTCCACGATATGTTAACCGGACTCGGCATCAGCCTCGACCTGGTCCCCGCTGACCGGGGAATCTCCATGCCCGACTACGAGCTCTGGCATCCGGATGCCTATGAAGGCCCGTACTGGCGCCGGGAGCGGTTGAAGGAGCTTTTCCCCGAGGAGGCTGACGGACTCGACCGGTACTACCGGTTCTCCGACGACATGCTGTCTCTTGCGCGTCTTTCGGAGAATCCGCGGAAAAGCGTACCGGAGCGGATTCGGATGGCATTGATCTTCCTTCGGGTTAAGAAGTACTTCCCCCTGATCGCGCGGGGACTGATGGAGAGGTTCTTCACAGATCCGAAACTCCGGGCGTTATACCTCGGGATCCTCGCGGACTTCTGCGTATCTCCCTCGGAATTCGCGGGCCCGGCCCTTCCCTTCGTGAACCTGGAGACCGCCTTCGACCGCCGCATCCCCCTGCTCGAAAAGGGGAGGAAGGTCCGTAGCGGCTTCTGTTACGTCAGGGGATCGATCTATCGTTTAGTAGAGGAGCTGGCTCGGGTCATCGGGGAGAACGGCGGGACGATCCGCGTATCGTCGCCGGTGGTAAAGGGACTCGTGGAGAAAGGCGCGGCGACGGGGCAGGAGATGGCGTTTGGCGCTGCAGTCAGGGACGCCGGGAACGGCGATCGCGTCGGGCCCGCACCGACGGCTGGCGGGCTGAGGGGCGGGCCCGCGGCAGGGGTATCCGGCATCCCCGAGACAAGCCGGGTTTCCGGCGTACGCCTGGCGTCGGGGGAAACCGTGCCCGCGGATCTCGTCATCGGCAGCGGGGGAGGGAAGGAGTTCTTTACCCGCCTGGTGGGACGGGAATATCTGACGGAGGAATACGCGGCTGTCGTGGACGGGTTCCGGCCCATGGAATCGGTGTTCATGGTCCACCTAGGTGTGAACATCGATCCGCTCGCGTATCAGAAGGAAGCCCTCTGTTATTACTATGGGAATTATGATATCGAAGGGGCCCTGCGGCGGATCAGATCGGGGGTGTACCACGGGGGAGACGATGGGTTCCTCCTCTACTGTCCGTCCGCCCATACCCCGGAGCTCGCGCCGCCTGGGTATCATTGCGTGACCCTGTACACCGTGGCTCCTGACACCTTGGCCGAGGGGGACTGGGAGTCTGGAAAAGAGGCTTGGGCCGACAGGCTGGTCTCCCTGGCGGAGCGGATCATCCCCGGCCTTTCCAGGCACATTGTGACGCGGCTGGTGAAGACCCCCCTCGACTACCGAAGGATGGCCTTCCTCGACCATTCGGCCTTCGGCGGCAACGTTCCTGACCGGAACCGGAAGAACCCGCCCCATGTCACGCCGGTCCGGAACCTCTATTTCGTGGGCGCCCAGAGCGAAACCCAGGGCGGGGTTTCCGGCTGTCTGCTCGGGGCGCGGAAGGTGGCCCGCCTTCTCGGAATCGATCTTCCGGGAACGGAGGCGGGTCTCGGGAGGAGCCATGGACACGCAACGGTATGACATCCTGATCGTCGGCGGCGCGACCACCGGCAGTTACTTTGCTCGGAAGATGGCCGAACGCGGGCACCGGGTTCTTGTGGTGGACCGGAGCCCGGAGGAGAGGATCGGTTCCAAGTACGACATCTTCCACATCTGCAAACCGGACTTTATCCGGTTCGGCCTTCCCCTGCCGGAGAAGGGGGATGATCTCGCCTTTGAGTTCACCGGAAGCAGAGCCCTGTCGGCGTACGGACACTATCCCAAGGAGGGCTTTGGTACCGTCATCGGGATGCACATGCACAGGTATACCCTCCGGATGAACCGATGGGCCAGGGAGGCCGGGGCAGAATACCGGTACAATACCCGGTTCGTGGATTTCCTGTACGAGGACGGGAAGATCGCAGGGGCTCGTGTGGCGGACGCTGGGAAGGCCGCGGACAGGGAAACCGAGATACGCGCCAGGCTTGTCGCCGACTGCTCGGGCATTCCCTCCGCGGCGCGCACCAGGCTCCCCAACGGGTACGGCGTCGAGAATTTCGTCATCGGCCCCGCGGACATGTTCTACGTCATCCTCCGCTACGTGACATACCTGGACGAGAAGGACTACCTCAAGGGGAGCCGCTCCTGGACCTTCTACAAGACCTGGGAGGCGCCCCAGGCGGATCCCCGTGGGGCGATCCTCGGCATCGGGGCCAATTTCGGCTTCGACTACGCGGAGAAGATCTACGAACGCTTTACCCAGGCTGTATCGCTTCCACGGCATGAACTTCAGCACATCGAACGGGGAACCACCCCGTACCGCCGCCCCCCCTACTCCTTCGTGGCCGACGGCTTCATCGTCATGGGCGACGCCGCCTGCCTCACCAAGCCCCACGCCGGCGAGGGGGTCACGTCGAGTATGGTCCAGGCGGATATCGCGGTCGATGTGGTCGACGCGCTCCTAAAAAGCGGGAAATCCCCTTCACGGGAAAATCTCTGGCCTGTTAACAAGCGCTACTACGACGGGCAGGGAAAAGTCTACGCCGGTATGCTCGCCACCCTTGTTGGGGCTGTGGCCACGAACGAGCGGGAAAACGAGTACTTCTTCCGGCACGACATCATCTTCAGCGCCAGGTCCTTCGACGCGATGGCCGAGGCCCAGAGCCTCTCCTTTACCGCCGCGGAGATGGCCGCCATTGCGGTCACGC
>CAZPZF010000054.1:0-7148 GCA_964590705.1 uncultured Spirochaetales bacterium
ATCCCTTTCCCTCGTACCCATAGCGTATCTGGGAATGGGATACACCCTGAGATGGAACAGGCATCTATTCATCGATGTCCTGACGCGAAAGTTCAATCGGAAAAAACGCGATACGATTGCCATTGCCGTAACGGTTTTCAGCCTGCTGGTTCTGGCTTTCATGATAGAGCGTTCCCTTGACTGGTTCGCTTATACGATCAACCAGGAGATCAGGAGTACGGGGCCTATGCGCTCCCCGATGTGGATATTCAGCGGTTCTATGTTCGGAGGTCTGTGCGTGTACACGCTGGACATGGTGTTCTGCCTCTTTTCGGAGATTCTGAAAAAGGCGGATTCGAAAGTGAAACTCCGATTCTTCGATGAATGAACAAGGAAGCTGCCAATGGAAGCGAATGTCTGGATCTATCTTATATTGATACTCGCGGCGTTGTTCACGTTCCTCCTCATGGGAACGAAGATACAGTTCGCACTCTATGGAGTGGCTATCCTGTCACTCATGTTTCTTGGAAAGGGGGGAATGCATAAGATACTCGGAAGCCTCCTCTTCAACAGCATTAATTCCTATTCACTCGTGGCCCTTCCCATGTTCATCCTTATGGGTGAGCTGCTCATCCAGAGCGGGGCAAGCGATCCCCTGTTCAAGGGGGTACAACGGATACTGGCTCCGTTCCCCGGCGGTATGCTCCATTCGAACATCATCGCGTGCGCGATATTCGCGGCGTGTTCAGGTTCAAGCACCGCGACAACGATGGCCATTGGGGGCGTCTCCTACCCGGAACTCATCTCAAAAGGGTACGACAGAAAAATCACCCTTGGTTCCATAGCGGCGGGAGGCACCCTGGGCATCCTCATCCCCCCGTCGATCATGATGATCCTGTACGGGTCGGTGACTCAGAATTCCGTCGGGAAACTCTTTATAGGAGGCGTTTTCCCCGGCCTTCTCCTTGCCGGTCTTTTTATGGGCTGGATAGCGATCGCGGGGATCGTAAAGCCGGGGTGGATGCCGAAACGGAGCAAGTTCGACAGGAACTACCCAAGAGAGGCGCTGTTGGGTTTAAAGGAACTCTGGCCTATTGTTCTCCTGATAGGGGTGATCATCGTGAGCATCTACGGCGGTTTCGCGACACCCACGGAAGCGGCCTCCGTTGCCTGTTTCTTGTCGATCCTGCTCATCGGTGTCGTATATCGAAAGCTAACATGGAAGGTCCTGCTCAATTCCCTTAGGGAAACCGTGTTCCTCACATGCGTGCTTATGATATGCATCGTCGGGGCCCGGGCTCTGGGAATGGCTCTTTCCATGCTCCAGGTTGCCCAAACGATAACCGCCTTCGTGGCACAACTGCCCATCAACCGATACATCATATGGACCATCATCGTAGTCATCTACGCGGTTCTCGGATGTCTCGTGGACGGCATCGATCTTTTACTCATCACGACCCCCGTGTTCTATCCGATCGTCGTGACGACCCTCGGTTTCGACCCGATCTGGTTCGGCGTGGTTCTCGTGATCATCCTCGAGATGTCTCTCATCACCCCGCCGGTCGGGTTCAACCTGTTCATCACCCACACGATCGGGGGCAGAAAGGATCTGTCCGATACGATCAAGGGCGTATTTCCGTTCATCGTCGCGATGTTCGTGTGTATCGCCCTGCTGACCCTGTTTCCCAACCTGGCGCTCTATCTTCCAGGCAAGATGTGAGCGCGATCAAATGGAGAGTACGTGTATGAAAGTGAAAGTGTGCGCGGCCCAAATGACGATCGACATAACGAACATCCAGTCGAATCTTGATAAATCGGAGACGATCGTCCGCGAGGCAAAGGAGAGGGGATGCGATTTCGTCTGCCTCTGCGAGGATTCAGTCACGGGGGCAATGAGCCCTGCCATCGAACCGTATATACAGAGCATCCCGGGGATGTTTTCCGATCATTTTTCAGGACTCGCGCGGAAATACGCCATCCATATCATCCCGGGGAGCTTTCCGGAGAGGAGGGATGGAAATCTGTACAATACATCGATGCTTATCGACGACCGTGGCGCCATACTCGGAACATACTCCAAAATACACCTGTGGAACGGGGAGAGCCTGCGCATTACCCCGGGTGACACCCTTCCCGTGTTCGAAACGCGGTGGGGCAGGGTCGGTCTGATGATCTGCTGGGACCTGGCGTTTCCAGAGATCACCCGCGAACTCGCCCTGAAGGGCGCCGGGATCATCTTCTGCCCAACGCTGTGGTCGGACGAAGACCGTTTCTCCAATTTGTCTGAGGACTCTCTGCGGAAGCGGGTTCCGGATGTCGACACCGAAGGGAATTTCGTTCGTTATTGCGCCGCCGCGCGCGCTATGGAAAACGGGGTGTTCCTCGTGCTTGCCAACGCGTGTGGAAACATCGTGATAAGAGGTGTCAGTCACCGGAATTTCGGAAATTCCCTGATCGCCGCCCCCTTCCACGGGATCGTTTCACGTCTCGATGACCGGGAGGGGCTTCTGGTTGAAGAACTCGATCTATCCCTCCTCGATCTTGCCGAGGAGGTCTACCGGATAAGGAGGGAAATCGGGGCGAATTGATCGTACGGACTTCTTTCACCGCGGCGCTTGCTGGAGGTATCGAACTATTATATTATTATGATGTATCGATAATATTTCCCCTTCAGGGGCAACGCGGGAGAACGGAGTGCAGAATTCAGGATATCAGCCAATCGAACGTCAGAAGACGGCGAATATTATCATCCACAAGATATGGAACATGATTCTTTCGGGAGAACTCAAACCGGGCGACCGGCTTCCCCCGGAACGCGAGCTGATGACAATTTTCAACGTGAGCAAAGCCTCATTGCGGGAGGCGCTGCAGACACTCGAATCATACGGGCATATAAAAAAGAAGAGGGGAGTGGATGGGGGAAGTGTCATCCTTCCCCTCTTGCCCGACAACGGTATCAGCCTCATCCTGAATTACCTGAAGCAGCAGAAGTACACGAAGGAAGACTTGATCGAGGCGAGGCTTCTCATCGAACCGCTGATCGTCGAATTGGCCGCGAGAAAAATAGACGAGAAGGGCAGGCAGCGGTTACGGGAGGCGATGGCCGCGCATGAGAAGGATTACCAGGTCAAGGGCACATCGCGGCTTGGCTGGGAGTCGAATCTCGTCTATTCCGAATTGACGGGCAACCCCATTCTCACCGTCATCGAGGAACTCCTCATCCGCATCCTCCTGGACCTTGAATTCTCCCTTGGCATGGATGATATCGAATGCCCCGAGCGTTTTAAGGCGTATAATCATCAGTCCTATACCGGGCACAAGCGGATCATCCAGGAACTCATCGACGGCAATCCGGAAAAGTCAAAGGCTGCCGCGTTCGAGCACAAGAAACGGTGGGGAGAACTGCTCATGGATATCGCCGAGGAAGAAAAACCCGAGTAGCGTATTTCACGCGGTTTGGAAAAAAACCTACGTTCCGGTTGAAGGCGCGGCGCTGCCCGGCCAATCGGGCGGCCCGTGACGGACCGTAGCGGGTGATCGCCCGGCCGACGGCAGATGCGGTCAGCCGGGACGGGTTTTCGTTCTAGTCTTGCAGAACAAGCTGGATGGTGCCTGATCCCGAAACCGTGTAATCGAGGGTCGTCTGCGAAGTCTGCGCGAAGGTGTAGCTCTGCGATACCGAGCCGCTGCTCTTCAGGTCCGCGCAGTAGGTCATGCTGTCGTAGATATAATCGAAGTATCCGGTGTTGGCCATCTGGTAGTCCTCGACATAGGACCTGTTCGTCTCCTTCCAGTTATAAGTTGTACTCATGAGGGTGGCGACCACGTTGTCGGAGCTGAAGGTGTAGATATTGTATCCGTACGCGTCGCTCCAGGTTCCCTGGATCCAGGCTGGCGGGGCTAGGACGATGGGATCGATGGTGTCTCCGCCTCCGCCCCCCCCGGCGGTTTTCGTGCCGTTGAACATGAAGTTGAGGGTATCCTGATCCTCGATCGATACGGAGAACGTGGCCGAGCAGGACGACAGCTCCGATGTGGCCGGGGCAAATACGATGGTGTAGTCCTTCACATCACCGGGAAAGACCTCTCCGGTGAACGGGGAGTTTATGCTGAAGGCGTTTCCCGCAGAATTCGAAATGGATGCGCTTTTCACCTTGAACGAATCGTCTCCTTCATTTGAAAAGCGGAGGCTGATCGTGATTGAGGATCCTGCCACGCATTCCCCGACATTGGTGGGCGTGGTATCTAAGATCGCCATGCCTTCCTCGTACCAGTACATCTTCCATTCGAAATCGTCATCGCCGCCGCCAAACAGGTCCTCGAGCCAGTCGCAGCCGGAAACGGTGAGGATAAGTACGATCATGAACAGAATTGCGGAAAGCCGGGTGATTTTCCGGAAGGATGCGTCGGGTAGGTTTTTCATCGCTGTTCTCCTCTGTTTTATTCTTTTCGAGCCGTCGCCTAAAGGCCCGTTTTACGTACATTTAAGATGCAGGAACTATGCCAAACGCTGACAGTTGATGCTAAATAAACGATTACTAACTTCTTTATCTATAAGGAGATACTAACGAAGAAAGCGGGTTCGCGGATTGGGGCGAGGGAAGATCCTCGCATTCTTCATGGCATTTTCGCGAAACTGGGAAAATTCAGGGCAGAATCGCAAAAATGCGAAATTGTGTGGTATCATTCCTGTATGGGTTTCATTTCCGGTCATGGCCCTAACGGACGCCTGCGCGTTATGATGGTGGACGATGAGCCGATCATCCTCGAGAGCTTCCGCGACTGCCTGGACGAATACCCGATAGAGACTTTCACCGATCCCAGGGAAGCGCTCGCCGCCCTTCGGGGCTCGTTCTACGACATCGTCGTGAGCGATTACCGAATGCCTGGTATTTCCGGACTCGACCTGCTCATCGAGGCGAAGCGGAGCGCCTCCTACGATACCGGAATCCTCCTCACCGCGTTCGCGGACAAGCAGGTCCTTCTCGACTTCGTCAACAGGGACCTTGTCAGTACGATCGTTGAAAAGCCCCTTGATCTTCCCCGTTTCAAGGCCATCCTCGACGAGACGATCGCGGATCGTATCAAACGCAAGGAGAGCGCGGAGAAACTCGACGCGATCCGTTGTTGGTACGAAGAGCAGGACTCCCTCGAGTCATGGAAGGAAAGTCCGATCGTCGGCTTTGACGGCGACCTAGGCCATGTGTGCAAGGATCTCGTGAGCATCGCGGCCGCGGGAGAGAACGTCCTCGTTACGGGAGAGACGGGCACGGGCAAGGAGCTCATCGCGCGGACCATCCACCGATTGAGCCCGAACAGGCTCGGGCCTTTCGTTTCGATCAACTGCGGCGCCCTTCCCGATACCCTGGTGGAAAGCGAGCTGTTCGGCTATGTCAAAGGGGCCTTTACCGGGGCGCTCGCGGACAAGCCGGGAAAGATCGAGCTTGCCCACGGAGGGACGCTCTTTCTGGACGAAGTGGCGGAACTGCGCCCGGATCTCCAGGTGAAGCTCCTGCGCGTCGTGGAGGAGAAGGAGGTGGAGCGTCTGGGAAGCACGAAGGGCAGAAAGATCGATTTCCGCCTCATCGCCGCGACAAACAGAGACATCGCGGAGGCGATCCGGAACGGGGTGTTTCGCGAGGATCTCTACTACCGGGTTTCAACCATTCCCGTCCACCTCCCTCCGCTTCGCGAACGGGGGAGGGACTTCGAACGCCTCGTCGAACGCCTTCTCCGCCGATATGCCGAGGAGATGGGCAGAAAACCCGTGCTCCTGAGCCCGGACGCCCTTGGTCTCCTCCGGAAATACCGGTGGCCGGGGAACATCCGCGAACTGGAAAACGTACTGAAGCGGGCCGTGATCCTCCTTGACCACGGCGTGAAGGAGATCGACGCCGATGTCTTTTCCTACCTGACGGATCGAAAGCCGGAATCAACGTGTTCCTTCGATGCCGCGCTTACTCGTATGAGCACGGAGATGATCAGCGGCCGTATCACCTTCAAGCAGCTGGAGAGGAGAATCCTCACGGGCATCCTCGACCGCTTCAGCGGAAACATCAAGGCGGCCGTACAGGCAACCGGCATCTCGAAGGACCGCTTCTACCGCGGCAGGATCTGAGGGCTGCGGTTCCCCCAGCGGCCGGCCCGTCGATGACCGATCCAGCGGACTCTACGCCGGTTTGTCCCGGGGAAGCGCCAGGGGACGAACGGTTCCGTTCCCCGGGGACATTCCAGTGTCCGTGTCCGAAACCGTCAGCGCGAGGGGCGATCGGCTTAGGCGGCCGGAGGGGGAATTGGCCTCCGAGGCTGACGATACCGTAACCGTTCCTTCTTTTTTCCGAGCTCATAGTCGGAATCTGCACTGAATAGCATAAAATATTATCTTTCTTTCGCTTGCAAAAGCGGGAAAAGTAGATTATTCTGATAGCGGAGTTAAGTTATATTTAACTCTATTAAGTCTGGTTAAGTTTTAAAGAAGGGAGAACGATATGAGTACACATCCGGAAGCCACGAAGAAGCTATTAGTTGCCGATCTCTGGAAGATGAAGGAAGAGGGCAAGAAGATCTCCATGATCACCGCCTATTCCTACCCCCAGGGGATGATCGTCGACGAAGCGGGAATCGACATCATCCTGGTCGGCGATTCTCTCGGAATGGTCGAGCTCGGGTACCGGGACACGGTTCCGGTCACGATGGACGAGATGCTCATGCATACCAAGGCGGTCACCAGGGCGGTCAAACGCGCCCACGTGGTCGGCGACCTTCCCTTCATGTCCTACAATATCTCCGTTGAACAGGGAGTGACCAACGCGGGCATTCTCTACAAGGACGGCCTCTGCGACTCCGTGAAACTCGAGGGCGGCCAGGACATGGCTCCTGTTGTCCGCGCCATCCACAAGGCGGGCATCCCCGTGTTTGGTCATATCGGACTTACCCCGCAGACTGCGGCCCTTCTCGGCGGTTTCAAGGTTCAGGGTAAATCCATAGACGAAGCCAAGAGGGTGGTGGACGACGCTCTGGCTCTCGAGGACGCCGGAGCCTTCGCGCTCATCCTCGAGGCGATCCCCAAAGAGGTCGCCAAGATCATCACGGAAAAGGTCAAGATTCCGACGATCGGCATCGGCGGCGGCATCCACTGCGACGGTCAGGTCCTCGTGCTCCACGACGCC
>CAZPZF010000054.1:7158-8038 GCA_964590705.1 uncultured Spirochaetales bacterium
ATACGCGGACATGTACACCATTCAGGGAAACGCCATCAAGGAATTCATTGCTGATGTCCAGAACAAGCGTTTTCCGGCCGACGAGCATTCCTTCACCATGAAGGACGAGCTTGTTCAGCAGCTCAAACGCGCCATCGAGAAATAACGTAGGCCTCCTGCTATAGGGCCGCCCGAAACGGGCGGCCTGCGGGTTTATTCGAAGCGGGAGAGCGAGTACGGTGGTGTGTTAGCGTTCCAGCCTCACAAAAAAGTTGAAAAAATATAGATAGTTTTTATTACTCCTGGACTGAAAATATGGTACATTATAGTGAACCTTTAGGGAGATGTACCAACAGAAAGCGCGTATTTTATAGAAGGAGATTACCAGTGGCAAAGGGAAAACCTGAAATCGATTCAGAACGATGCAAGGGCTGCGAGCTCTGCATCCAAGCCTGCCCTGAGCATATCCTCGCCTTGTCCGCCGAATTCAACACGCAGGGCCAGCCGTACCCCGTATGCGTCGAACCGGACAAGTGCACCGCGTGCATGTCATGCGCGATCATGTGCCCCGATGCCGTCATTAAGATCTGGCGGTTCCAGGGCTAGGGGGAGAAGTATGGAAGAAAAGGTGTTGATGAAAGGGAACGAAGCCCTTGGAGAATCGGCCATCATCGCGGGATGTCGTCATTACTTTGCCTATCCTATAACGCCCCAGAACGAGATTCCCCAATACATGTCCGCCCGTCTTCCGGAAGTAGGAGGCACCTTCATCCAGGCGGAGAGCGAGGTGGCGGCGATCAACATGGTCTTCGGCGCCGCGGCTGCCGGGGCCCGCGCGATGACCTCGTCCTCTTCTCCGGGCATAAGCCTCAAGCAGGAGGGGATCTCCTGTCTGTCTGGG
>CAZPZF010000054.1:8048-8500 GCA_964590705.1 uncultured Spirochaetales bacterium
CGGCGCGGCGTGGTGCGGCGTGCGGGTGAGGCCGTCCTCGTCCGGCCGCGGCTTCTCGCTGATGGAGGTAGGGGGGTCGTACATCGCCGGATCTGAAATACCCGCCGTCGTGGTCAACATGATGCGCGGGGGGCCGGGGCTCGGGAACATCGCCGGCTCCCAGGCCGACTACTTCCAGGCGGTCAAGGGCGGTGGGCATGGGGACTACCGTCTCATCACCCTCGCACCGGGAACCGTGCAGGAGCTCGCGGATCTCACGGTGGAGGCCTTCGACCTCGCGGATCAGTACCGGATGGTGGCCATGATCCTCGGGGATGGGTTCCTCGGCCAGATGTCTGAGGGGCTTATCCTTCCGAAACCGAGCGGAAAGGTCTTCGACAAATCGTCGTGGGCCGTTACCGGCACGAGGGGCAGGAAGGAGCACCACATCGTGTATTCCCTCCGGCTTAACC
>CAZPZF010000054.1:8510-15928 GCA_964590705.1 uncultured Spirochaetales bacterium
GAGGAGGTGAACTTCCGCCTCCAGAAGAAGTATCGTGAAGTGGAATCCAAGGAAACGAGGTACGAGGCCTACCGCTGCGAGGACGCGGAGTACGTTCTCACCGGTTTCGGCACCTCGTCCCGTCTGTGCAGGGCGGCGGTCAACACCCTCCGCAAGGAGGGGGTGAAGGCCGGGCTGTTCCGCCCCATCACACTGTGGCCGTTCCCGTACGACGCGCTCGACCAGGCCTGCAGAAAGGCCAAGCGCGTGCTCGTCGTGGAGATGAACGCGGGGCAGATGATCGAGGATGTAAAGCTGGCCCTGGGCCGGGAACGCGGCATCGACTTCTACGGCAAGATGGGCGGCATCGTCCCCGTGGTGGACGAAATACTCGAAAGGGTGAAGAACTATGTCAGATGAAAAGACGGCGAAACTCACATACACGCGGCCCTCGTCCCTGATCGACAGGCCCAATCACTACTGCCCGGGCTGCGGTCACGGGATCATCCACAAGCTTCTGGCCCAGTGCATTGACGAACTGGGGATACGCGAGAAGACCATCGTCATCGCCCCCGTAGGATGCTCCGTCCTGGCCTACTTCTACCTCGACGTGGACAGTTGCGAGGCGGCTCATGGGAGGGCTCCGGCCGTGGCGACCGGTTTGAAGCGGGTCCATAAGGACAGCGTCGTGATATCGTACCAAGGAGACGGGGATCTCCTCGCCATCGGAACGGCGGAGACCGTGCACGCGGCCAACCGGGGGGAGCACATCACCGTCATCTTCGTGAACAACGCGATCTACGGGATGACGGGGGGTCAGATGGCGCCGACCTCCCTTGCAAACCAGAAGACCAAGACCTCGCCGTACGGGAGGAATCCCGCGGACATCGGGTTCCCGATCCGTGCCTGCGAGATGCTCAACACCCTGGAGGCGCCGGTGTTCATCGAACGGACCGCGGTCAACTCGGTGAAGAACGTGCTCAAGACCAAGCGGGCCATGAAGAAGGCGCTGGAGAACCAGGTCAACGGAAAGGGGTATTCATTCCTCGAGGTTCTCTCCATGTGCCCCACGGGGTGGGGGGTCCATCCGAAGGAGGCGACCGCATGGGTCGAGTCGGCCATGATCCCATACTATCCGCTCGGAAATTTCAGGGACAGGTAAGGGGGAAACAATGCAGGAACGAATCATATTCGCGGGTTTCGGCGGGCAGGGAGTCATCCTCGCGGGCAAGCTCGTCTGCGTGGCCGCTATGAACGAGAACAAGCAGGTGACGCACATCCCCTCGTACGGCGCCGAGATGCGCGGGGGCACCGCCAATTGTTCCGTCGTTATATCCGACGAGGTCATCGCCTCTCCCCTTGTCCCGAACCCGAGCATCTGCGTCGTGATGAACAAGCCGTCCCTCCAGAAGTTCGAACCCAGGCTTGTGCCGGGCGGCCTGCTCATCTATAACGAGTCCTTGATCGAGGTGAAGCCGACCAGGACCGACATCACGGTCGTGCCCGTCAAGGCCAACGATATCGCGATCGAGGAGGGGGGCGCCAAGGCCGCGAACATGATCGTGACCGGCCTGCTTCTGAAACTCAGGCCGGAACTCGCCAGTCTTGATTCAGCGCTCAAGGCGGTGGACAAGGTCGTGTCCAGCCGGAACAAGGCATTGAACGAACTGAACCGGAAATGCCTTTCCCGGGGCTTTTCCCTCGCGTAGCGGAAAAAGCGCCGCGCAGGACGGAAACGGCCGTCCCTGCGGGGCGCGCACAGTACACAAGAGGAGACACTGAAATGCCTGCGAAACTCATCAAGGGAACGGAGATACGGGAGCAGATCCTAGCGGAGATTACATCAGAGGTGGCGGCACTCAAGGAGAGGACCGGGGCGGTTCCGGGACTCGTGACGATTCTCGTCGGAGCGGTTCCCGCGTCGGTTTCCTACGTGACCCTGAAGGTCCAGACCGCGCACCAGGTCGGTTTCAAGGAGGTGCAGGAATCGGTTCCGGAGACGATACCTGAGGCCGAACTCCTCGCCCTCATCAAGCGGTACAACGAGGATCCCACGATCAACGGCATCCTCGTCCAGCTGCCCCTGCCGAAGCACATCGACGAGAAGAAGGTGTTGAACGCCATCGACCCGGACAAGGACGTAGACGGATTTCATCCCGTCAACGTGGGAAGGCTTCTCATCGGCGGGAACGAGGTCAAGTTCCCCCCCTGCACGCCGGCCGCGATCCAGGAGATGATCGTGCGCTCGGGGGTGAAGACGGACGGCGCGGAGGTGGTCGTTGTCGGCAGATCGAACATCGTGGGAAAGCCGATCGCCATGATGCTGATGCAGAAGGGGCCGGGCGCCAACGCCACCGTGACCGTCGTCCACACAGGATCGCGGGACATCGCGTCCCACTGCAAACGGGCGGACATTCTCATCGTTGCCGCGGGCGTTCCCGGGCTCGTCAAGCCAGAGTGGATCAAGCCGGGCGCCTGCGTGATCGACGTTGGGGTGAACCGGGTGGGCGAGAAGATCAGCGAGAAAACGGGAAAGCCGGTGGCCATCCTCAAGGGCGACGTGGATTTCGACCAGGCCAGCGAGATAGCGGGCTGGATCACCCCGGTTCCCGGCGGCGTCGGTCCCATGACCATCACTATGCTCATGAAGAACACATTGGCATCCTTCAAATTCGCGCGCGGAATCGGCTGACACGCAGGAGGAAACGGCGGATACACGGCGCCGCAAGGCGCCGAATCTTTCTTATGGAAAAACTTTGATTGCATTGGCGCACCTTCGGATATACAATTACCAGTGAACTCATTTTGAAATATCCATCCCGTACAGCGTACACGAGGGTGCCTATGAAAAGAATCCTGGTTTCCGTCCTCTTGCTCTTCGTTCTGGCCCTATTCCTCTCCGCGCAGCAGGCCCAAGGTGGCAAACCGACCATCACCGTTCTCGACTTTAGCACGGAAAGCGTCTCGCAGAGCGAGATGAAGACCATCATCAGCCTGCTCAGCTCTTCCCTGTTCCAGATGAACATGTTCACGGTCATCGACGTGAGCCAGCGCGAAAACATCCTGAACGAGATCCGGTTTTCCGCGAGCGGTTGTACGGACGAATCGTGCATGCTCGAAATCGGGAGACTGTTGGCAGCCGAGATGATCGTGGTCGGATCGCTGAGCAAGATCGGAAGCCGGTACGTCCTCTCCTGCAAGCTGCTGGAGACCCAGACTGGAAAGACCCTGGGCACGGGAGACGGTATCTACGCGAACCTGGACGCTATGGTGGACGACCTCCTCAACTTCGGCGGCAAGCTGGTCAGCGCCATCAGGCCGACCGGCGCCCCGGTTCCAGCCGCGGCACAGCCTGCGGCTCCGGAAACAGCGTCCTCCGCGCCCCCTGCGGCCGAAAGACCCGCGCGGGAAACGCGTCCGCCCCGTGAACCGGTCGCGGTCAACTGGAAAAAGGTCGGCGGCATCGGTCTCGTGTCACTAGGCGCCATTGCGGCGGGAGTGGGCGGGTACCTGATCTACGACGTCCTCGGTCCCATGGCAGAGGATATCGCGGCGGCGTGGACAGCCTACGACACTGCCACGTCGTCCGATAACTTCGACGCCCTCTATGCCGCTTATACCAACCTCGTGGCTCTGCGGAAGTCCTTCTTCATCTACGGTATTTCCGCCGCGGGAGGCGGGGTGGCGCTCGCCGCGGCCGGCACGATCCTCATGCTCATCCCGAACAAGGAAGCTCCCGTCGAGGTATCGGCCATGATCGTGCCGGTTCCCAAACGCCTCGGCGCTTTTGTATCGGTCCGTTTCTGATCCGAACGGAAGGGGAAAGAGATGAAAATAAAACGCTTTTTCCTGTTCGCGACAGCGGTAACAATAGCCGCTCTCATCCTGTCCTTCGCCGCCTGCGCGGATATCCTGAATCCGGAGATCAATGGCCGGTGGAACCCGGCCGACCCGAACTACGACCCGACCACCGACCCGGATCCGCCGAACATCGTCCCCGTGGTGACCATCACCCAGGACGAGGTGACAGACAACGCGGTCGTCTCCTGGACCTGGGAGGCTGACGTCGAAGGCTGCACCTTCCGATATGCGGTGAACCAGGACGTGAATTTCACGTTTTCCGACGAGGAATACGGCGACACGACATCGGCTGAGGCGACCGGGGCTGACGGGACCTGGTACTGCTGGGTGCAGGCCAAGAGTCCCACGAATGTCGAGAGTGAGGTCAAGTCCGCGAGCGCGGTCATCGATACCCTGGGGCCCGACTGCGTGGTCAGACTCGTGAAGCCGGCAGCCGGTTATTACACCGGCGCTCTTTCCGTTGCGAGCATCGGCTTCAGCTGGGCGGTGGATGACGATTCCGAGGTGGAGAACTACATCGTTCGGGTCGGCAACAACGAAGACCTCGACAGCGCCAGCGTGATGGAGAGCTTTGTCGTGACTTCCGGCACCAGCTATGCGGCGAACCTAAACGCCGGCACCCACGGGTCCTACTCCGGCTGGTGGCAGGTAGGCGCAGAGGACGCGGACGGGAACGTCACCTGGTCACCCGTTCGACGGATCCGCGTGGGTAGGACCGCGAACGACGTGAACGCCGATGGGTACGCCGAGATCCTGGTGGGAGCTCCATTCTGGAACACGAACTACGGGCACGTACAGCTTCTTACCTGTCTCGGCCGACTTGCCCCACAGCAGGTGACCATCTATTCCGAAGGAAGCGCCTCCTCTTATCTGGGCCAATGCATCAACTTTATCGGCGACTTCGACGGGGACGGAAAGGGAGACTTCGCATTGGGGGATCCGTATCAAGGCAGGATCCTTCTATATCTCAGCTCAAAATCGAATTACCCGCCTTCTACCTTTATATCGAAAGAGAACGCGGGAATCTATTTCGGCTCGTCGATCGCGGGCGGTGACTTCAACGGCGACGGCTATGACGACATGGCGGTGGGCGCCAGGACCGCGGGGAACAATTCGAGGGGGCGGGTCTTCCTCTACCTGGGCAACGCGGGAGGAACGCTGACCGCCGAATACGTCTCGTCCCTGGCGGACAACGAATGGGAACAGCTCGGGACTTCGCTTGACATGGCGGATATCGACAACGACGGATATGCCGATATCATCGCCGGCGCTCCAGGAAACAACGGTTCGTCGCCGTACGGCTCGGTGTACATCTACTATGGCGGGCCGGCGGCAACCCCCGATCTCACCTGTGATCTGAAGCTGATCGCCCCAGGGCAGGCGTTCACCTACTTCGGATACGAAGTAGCCGCGGACGACATCGACGGGGACGGCTACGCGGAGATCGTGGTAGGAGCCCCCGGGGACGATAGCTCGGGGACGAACAACGGAGCGGTTTATATCTACAGGGGTGGAGCGGCGGGGAACGTGGATAGCAGCCCGTCGGTGACCATCGCCGATCCCTTCACCGGGTGGACAGCGGTGCGCGAGGGCTATTCCGTCGACTGCGGCGACGTTACCGGCGACGGCCTTGCCGACGTTCTTGTCGGCGTTCCCTGGTACGGCGGCACGTTGTATCAAGGAGATGTCTTCCTCTACTACGGGAACACGACGATCAATTGGAATGCCGCAGATGTCTATATCCTGGACTCGATCACGAACGGCTATGCGGGGCAATGCGTCTCCGTGGCCGGAGACCTTAATGGTGATGGAAAGAACGACATCGTCTACGCCATACCGGGAGCGTTCGGTGCCATCAACAACAGCGGAAGGATCGGCGTCACCTGGGGCGGCGCTTCGATTGGCAACGGATATGACGTATCTTTTGACGGAACTGCGGTAAATGAATTTCTTAGTGGTTCGACGATGGTGAGCAACACCTTCAACTACGGCCGCACCATAGGCAGGCGCTAGGCGCCGTACGATAATTGACCCGGAGACGCCGGGCACATCTTGAGGATTCCGGAGGGAGCATCATGGGCAGGGGTAGCCGCGCCGTCATTCTTTTCCTGATCGTCTTGGGGGCGGCACTCTTTCCGCTTCTCCTCGTCTCCTGCGCGGATATCCTTAATCCGGAGATCAACGGCCGGTGGAACCCGGCCGACCCGAACTACGACCCGGTCACGGATCCGGACATCGCCGGCGTCGTTCCCGTGGTGACTATCACCCAGAACGAGGTGACGGATAACGCGGTCCGCTCCTGGGGCTGGGAGGCTGACGTCGAAGGCTGCACCTTCCGATACGCGGTGAACCAGAACGGGAATTTCGCGTTTTCCGAAGAGGAATACGGAAGTACGACTTCGGCGGAGACGACCGGGGTCGACGGCACCTGGTACTGCTGGGTTCAGGCCAAGAGCCCCGCGGGGGTGTTGAGCGAGGTCAAGGCTGCGAGCGCGGTCATCGATACTCTTGGACCCGCCTGCGTGGTAAGCCTAGTGAAGCCGGAGACGGGATACTACACCGGCAAGTTATCGATTATGAGCGTCGATTTCAGCTGGACCGTGGACGACGATTCCGCGGTGGGGAGCTACATCGTGCGGGTGGGCAATGACGCCGATCTCGACAGCGCTACAACGAGAGAGAGCTTTGTCGTGCAGGCAACAGTAAACAGTTACTCGGCGAACCTGAGCGCCGCGACCCACGGCTCCTACAACGGATGGTGGCAGGTCGGAGCCCAGGACGCCGACGGAAACGTCACCTGGTCCGCGGTTAGGAGGATACGGGTCGGGATCACGGCCAACGACTACGACGCCGACGGGCGCGCCGACATGATCGTCGGGGCGCCGAAATACAACTCCACCGTCGGCAAGGTGAAGCTGTATCGGGAGACCGAAAGCGGCACTCCTGCCTATGCCACCGAATGGCAGGGAGCCTCGGCTAATGACTACCTTGGCCAGTGCCTCAACTTTGTCGGCGACTATGACGGGGACGGCAAGGCGGACTTCGCCATAGGGGATCCCGAAAAAAACCGCGTCTTCCTCCACCTCTCCACGAAATCGGGCTTCCCGGACACCGGCGCGCTTCAGATAGTCGGTCAGACGGACGGCTGCCTCGGTTCAGCCATGGCCGGGGGAGACTTCGACGGCGACGGGTACGACGACCTGGCTGTGGGAGCGGCAGCGTGGAGCGGAAGCAGGGGAAACATCAGTCTCTACTTCGGCAACGAGACCGGGACAGTGGGAACGCCCCTCATTTCGGATCCAGGCGCTTTGTCCTGGACCCGCCTCGGCACTTCCCTCGTCATGGCGGATGTCAACAACGACGGGTATGACGACATCATCGCGGGAGCCCCGGGAGAGAACGACACGACTCCCGCCGGAACAGTCCTCGTCTACTTCGGCGGTTCGCCGCCGGACCTGAACGCGGATCTTACCCTGACCGTGAATGAACAGAACTTCTTCGGCTACGAGGTCGCCGCCGGCGATAACACCGGGGACGGGTTCGCCGATATCGTTGTAGGGGATACCGGACATGCTGGG
>CAZPZF010000055.1:0-6272 GCA_964590705.1 uncultured Spirochaetales bacterium
CCTCGACGCGTGCGACCTCCGCCTTGAGATCCTCTAGATTCTCCTCGAGCGTGTTCTTCAGCGAATCCGCGCGGTCAAAGATCTTCGTTTGCTCCACGAATCCCTTCTGCTTTTTATCGATTTCTGCCAGGTTGACCGACAGGACCTGGTACTCTTCCTCTATCCTGCCGAAGAGCCTCTTCTGGAGGGCCTCGACCTTCTCCTGCGTATCCTTCACAGAGGCTCGGTACTCCTTGATCCTGCCGTCCGCCTCCAGAGCAAGATCCTTGGTCTTCTTCTGGAATTCCATGGAAGCGGTGTCCCATTCGCCCCTGAACGCCTCCAGCGCGGATTCGGTGCGAACGCGGAGGTCGTTTTCCAAGGAGACCACGGCATCCCCGAGCTGTTTGATCTCGTTCTTCAGGCGGGTCCGCTCGTCCTGCGTGGTGAGGATCAAGTCCTCCTTCTGGAAATCGAATTCCTTCTTCAGTTGGTCGATGGCAGCATGGACGTCCTTCCTGAATCCGGCCATCTCCTCCTGAATCTGCGCCTCTGCCTGCCGGAACTGCTGCTGGACCTGTGCCTGCCAGACCGTGACATCAGAGCGTGAAGCCTCGAGCAGAGCGGACAACTCTTTGGTTCCCTCGCCGAGGGCTTCGCCGAGGGCTTTGAGCTCCCCTTCGAGCTCGCGTTCCGCCTTCTTCAGCTGCGCGTTGACAGCAGCCCCGTGCTCGGTGAACTCCTTCTCGAAGAACACGCGAGACTGATCCCGAATGTCAGAGACTTCCCTTTTAAGCTCCTCCTCGAAGCCTTTGAGGGAATTATCCGTGAGATTCATCCGCTCCTGGAGTCTCTCCTGGTATCCGGCGATCTGGCTCTCGAATTTGTCGTACTGGCCGTAGATCTTACTCTGGAGTTCGGTAATCCGGTTCCGCAGCTCGTCGGTATAGCGTTTCTCGATATTGCTCCTTTCGATGCTGTTCTGTTCCTCGAGTTCCGCCATCCGCTGGTCAACTCCCTTTTTCCACTCCTCCATGCTCGTGTCCATGGAATCGCTTCTTTCCTTCAGATCGACAAAGAACTCATCCTCGAACATCTTGAGTTTCTGGGACACGTTGTCGTAGGCCCGGGCCTTGAGCTCGTTCAGCTCCTTCTCAAGAGCCGCCATGAGCTCCCTGATCTTCTCCGCCTCTTTGGCGACCCGCGTGGATTCGGCGTTCCTCTCCTCGGCGAGTTTCTTCTCGAAACGCAGGTACTCGCCATGGAGCCGTTCGGCAACCTGGTCCATCGATAGTCTGAGGTTCCGCTCCAGATCCTCGATCTCGTTGCCGATCTCGCCCATCGAGGCGAAGCGGTACGACACGTCTCCCTCAAAATCCTTGACCCGCTGGTCTATGTCGGCGAGGGATCGCTCTACCCGTTCGCCCTTGTCGACGATCGATGAGTCGAGCAGTGCGAGCTTCTCCGTTATCCGCTTCTCGAAGGACTCGATCCGTCCCGTAGAATCGGAAAGATAGGATTCGAACTCCCTCTTCCTGTTTTCACGATCCGCGAGATCCTCGGCAGCGAACTTGTCCATCCGTTCCTGCAACGCGCCGATGAAGTCCTCGTAATCCGTTCCGAATTTCGCGCGGGCCTCCTCGATCCCCCCCTCGACATTCCCCCGCCAGGAGAGGATCTCTTCCCGGAGAGAATCCTGATGCTCGGATAATTCGGCGGACAGGCGTTCGATGCTGCTTGAAATTCCCTCGCGCCACCCGTCGAGGTCCTTGCGGGATTCCTCCAGCTCGTCCTGCAGGGCGCTTTTCACCGAGGCTATTTCGCCGTTCATCTCCTCGAGCACCGCGGACAGCTCCCGCTCCGTTTCCTCCGCACGCTTCTCGATCCGCTCCGAAAGAGCGCTGAAGACCTCGCCCTCCAGGTTCTTTCCCCGTTCCGCGGCGTCGGAGAGAGCGCCTTGGTAGGATTTCTCGACGGCGGACATCTGAGACTCGAATCCCGCGAGTTTCTTTCCGAACAGTTCCTCCAGCCCCGCGATCTCAGAGGAGAGGAGCGCGACCGCGTCCCTGGTCGTCTTGCCGATTTCGTCGGCCTTCTGGGAAAGCTTTTTCAGGACACCTTCCGATTCCTGCTCCAGGACGGAGAGTGACTTCTTCCTGATGCTGTCCGCGTTCTGGGCATACTGCTGCTCGATCCCCTTGAGCTGTTCGATCGTCTTCTTCGCGAGAGATTGGCGGTTCGATTCGAGTTCTTCGAGATGTTCGGAGAGCCCGTTGACCATCTCCTGAGACTTGTGCAGAAGCTGCCGAAGGGAGGCTACCTCCTCCTCCGTTGCCTTCCTGACCTGCGCGGAAACCCCCTTCAGCTGTTCCTGGTTGATCGAGGAGAACTGCGTCGAGATGCCGCCGAGAGCTTTTTCGAGGTTGCTTATCCCCTTCTGCGCCTCCTGGATCCGCTTCGCCACGGTGTCCACGAAGGAGGATTCGGTCTGTATCCGTTTCAAATTCTCCTCTACCTTGGCTGTCATGCTGTGGAGGTTGTCCAGAACCGTGTCGTATTCGGTTATCCGCTGATTCAGCTTCTCGAAATCCGAGGCACGGGAAGAGAGGCTCTCCTCGACCTGGGTGATCCGTTTGAGAACCTCGCGGCCCGTTTTCTGATGCACATCGAGCTCGATGCCGATGTTCTTCATCTCCTGGGTCTTTCCATCGACGAATTGGTCGAGATCGCCCCTGATCTTTTCCGCGTACCGTTTCACTTTGTCGAGGGATCGATTGTTCTTATCGAACTGCCTGTAGAGCACCAGGATGATGCAGACTATGCCAAGGGTCAAAAGGTTTCCGGGTGAGAAAATCATGAGACACTCCCAGTTTGTCAAATCGGACGGGCGGCGTGCAGCCTGGGCCCGTCTTTGCCGGATCCGCCGCATCCAGAGAGCCGCGGAGCGGCGGGCATCGAACCTGCCGAAACGGAGTCGTGTTCATTCTTTACTACTTATATCGCCTTGTCAATTCTTTTGCGGACGCCTTCGGGGTTCGCGTTTACTCCTATGTAATGGCGGCGATCGCTGGAAGGAGTTCGGTGTAGCGGGAAAAGACGATGTCTGCTTCCGGCGCGGGACTCCTCTTCCGCCCGGCCTCAAGCAGGGCGGTACGCATACCCGCGCCTTTCGCTCCCTTGATATCCTTGGAATAGCTGTTTCCCACGTAGAGGATCTCGCCCGGCTCATACCCGAGCCTCTCCGAGAGGACGAGGAAGGGCCGAGGATCCGGTTTGAGCCTGCCGGTATCCTCAGCCGAAACGGCGCACGAAAAATACCGCGCGACCTTCAGGACCTCGAGTTTCCGTCCCGGGGGAAAATCCGAAAGAACGCCAAGGGAATACCCCGCGGAGCTCAGGGCGGCAAGGGTTTCCCTGAGGCGGGGGAAGGGTCGGATGACGGCGGCGGTCCTGTCCCAGAGCCCGTAGAGCCGGGTGTCGATGATCCGTTCCACATCCGCGGAATCCCTCCGGAGGAATCTGGCCGTGGTTTCCGCCTGCGCCTTCCGGAAGGAGCCTTCCTGCGGATGGAGTCTGAGTTCCGTCCGTGTCCTGCTGAACGCGGCCGTGACCAGGGGAGCCGCGACGAACGAGGGGGCGGACCACACGAACATCATCCAGTTGGGGTACAAGGTTCCGTCTATGTCGAAACCGATGGCTCTGATCCTCATTTTTCCCCGCCTCAACCGCGAATCATCGCGCCGTTACACTGATCTTAAGTATTGCAGACCAATTCTCCTGCGGTACATTGTTCGGAAGCGGCTCGAATTTCCACCGCATCATGGTTGCGGTAACCGCCGCGTCAAGCTCTGTATAGCCGCTTGGGTTCTCTATGACCGCTCCTGCGATGAGCCCGGAAGGTGTGATTGTAATCCTGACGTTGAACTCGATGTACGGCTTTCCCTCAAGCGATGTTCCTTCCGGGACCACCGGTTTCGGCTGAAAGATAATCCTCCGTTGTCCGGAGAACTCGTCGGGAGAGAGGACCCCCTGCGATTCTCCGTCCGACACGCCAACCGGACCCGGGGCGGAGGATTCTTTTCCGCCGGTTGAGGCCCCGGACGCGTCAGCCGAGCCGGCTCGAGCGGCTAGAGTCCTGTCGAGATCGCTGATCTGGCTTGAAAGGCCTGTAGAGCCGGCCGAGCCGGTCTGAACGCCCGCCGCTCCTGCCGAAGCTCCCCTCCGGGCTCCCGCCCCGGGAACTGCGGCGTCCTGGATAGCGGGCTGATCATCGAAGACAACCCTGGAACCGGTCCTGCCATCTCCTCCGATGCTCGTGTCCGCCGCATGTCCATCTGGCCCCCGAACCGGCGGATACTCCACGGTTCCGGGCGAAGGCGGAGCCGCGGGGAGGGTCTCGGGGAACAGGTAGTTCATGGCCGAGGGGGCGCCCGATCCCCCTGTCGCTCCGGCCGGAGAAGGCGTCGGCGAGGGGGCCGCGGCTTCACCTCGAGACACGTCGCGAGCGGCGGTCTGGCGGACACGCTGCGGCGCCTGTGCGGTTGCAGTCTGCGGAACGGGCGTCCGCGCGACGGGGGGCTGCGGTATCGGAGGCTTCGCGGCGGGAACCTGCGCGGCCGGCTCCGGCGGCGTCAAAGCAGCCTCGGGCTCCGCGGAGCGTGAAACGGTCAGAGGCATCGCCTGATCCGGGAGCACGATCGTGAGAGGCCCCAGATACGCCGGCCTCCGTTCGGGGACATAGGGAGCGATGAAGTGGACAGCCGCGAATATCGCGGCATGGAGGAGGACCGCGAGGAGAAAAGCGCCCATGAGCCGCTCCCTGTCGCGGACGTGCATCACGGAGAAGCCTCCTCACGCATCCGGAGATTGATTCCGGAGAATCCGTTCCTTCGGAGAATGTCGAGGACATCGACGAGGAGGGTATAAGGGACGGAACTATCCCCCTCGACGATCACGGTCCTGATCTGCTCGCGGTCGTCCTTCGTGATTTTTGACAACGCGAGGTCCAGGCCGGCCAGGTCATACCGGTCCCGGTTCAGATATACGGCATCCTCGTCGGCGACCGTGATCACGATCTTCGTCATGGCCACCGGCTCCGCGGTACTGGACTCCGGCAGAACGATCCCGATTCCCGGCGTCAGGATGAATGTGGTGGAGACCATGAAGTAGATGATGAGCTGGAAGACCACATCGATCATGGGGACGAGGTCGACGGTCGATACCGGCTTCAGCCTTCTCCGGAATTCCACCTCAGTCCCCCTTCCCGATGAGGATGACGAGTTCGTTCACCCGGTTTTCCAGGCGGATGATGGTGTGGTTCACCTTGCTCACGAGGTAGTTGTAGAAAACGACGGACGGAATGGAGACGATCAGTCCGCCGGCCGTCGTGAGAAGGGCCTCCGCGATTCCCCGCGCGAGGAGGGCGGGATCCCCGACAGATCCCGCGGATCCGGCGAGCACGCCGAAGGACTTGATGTTCCCGGTGACGGTGCCCAGAAGGCCGAGGAGAGGCGCGACATGCGCGATGGTCCCCAGCGTCGAGAGGTAGCGCTCCAGCTTGGGTATCTCGGAATTGGCGGCGGCCGTAATCGCCTCCTTGATGACCTGGCGGGAATGGTCCCGGTACTCGATCCCGACCTTCATGAGGTTCGTAATGGGCGAAGGGTTGTTCTCGCAGATGCTGGCGGCCTCGTCGAAATGGCCCTTTTCCAAGGTAACCTTGAGCCTGCTGATCATCGCATCCTCGTCGATCCGTATCCTCCTGAAGAAGATGAAGCGCTCGATGATGATGGCCGCTGCGACTGGGGAGAGGAGGGCGATGATGTACATCACCACCCCGCCTTGGTTGATCAAATTAAACATTTATCACCTCTCTCGTATGGTCATAGGGAAATCTGGGTCTTGATCACGAACGCGAATCCCTGACCGATATACGGACCCGATTCGATCCTGCCCCCCTCGATGAGCGGTTCGAAGAGGTCGTGGGCCTCCAGGAGCAGCATGACTCCCTCTCTCACCCGATAGAATCCCTCGATCCTGAGTTCGGGGATCTGAACGGCGGGAAAGAGGTTCCACACTCCGGCGGCCGTCAAACCGAAGGTCCCTTGATCGGATTCGTATCCGACCGAAAGCTCGATGACATGTTCGCGCAGGAGACTCGCGTCGTCAAGGAAACGGGAGCGCCACCCAGCCGTAATGGTCAGCGGGTCAACGGGCCTGATATGGATATCGACAGAGGTAATCAAGCCCATGACCGCCGCCTGGGAGAGGGAGAGGAGGCCGCTGTCCCCGGT
>CAZPZF010000055.1:6282-15809 GCA_964590705.1 uncultured Spirochaetales bacterium
CGGTCCCTCCTTCCGAAACGCAGAGTTCCCCATCCGAAGACTCAAACCGAATCGCCCCGTTCAAGGTTACACGGGTTCCTGGAACCCAGGAGAGGGAAAGCTCCCCGTACCAGAGATAGGCCGGTTCGAGAACCGCGATATCCATGAAAGGGTAGAGTTCCCAGATGCCGGGGAACGAGCGCTCCTGTTCGCGGTATCCTCCCTCGAGGGTGAACAGGAGGGTTGGAACGACCTGACCGGACAGGAAAACGCCGAAGGGAACCCGAATCCGCATCGCGGGATTGAAGTCGACGCCGAGCGAGAGGGTAAGATCTATATATGAGGGCAATTCGGCGGAGAACCGCGCCGCGACGGCACCAAAGTGCTCGGCGTCCACATCCCCGGTTCTGAGAGTGATCCCTGAATAGCGGTACCGCCCCTCGACGGAGAGTTCGAGCCCCGGCCACGAGAACACGAAACCCGCCCGCGGAAGGAGGATCAATTCCGAACCGCTCTGCGGCGCATCGCCGGAGAGGAGAAGCGCAGACGAGGAGACGCGTACCCCTCCGTTGAAAGAGGTTACCTCGGAAAAGGCATAGGAGGCGTCGGCGGAACCGCCGTATGTGCTGTGCGTGACCTCGGTGAAAAGCTCCGACCTGCCCTGAAGCCCCCGGCTTTCCTGCCGGAAAGTCCCCTCGCCGGAAAAGGAAAAGGCGTCCGTAGACAGGGTGACCGCCGCGGTGATGCCGTCTTCACGGAGGGAAAAGCCCTCGCCAGCGCCGTGGCCAGCGGCCCCGTCCCACTGCTCGTGCAGGAAGCGCAGGCTGAAGCGCGGCTCCTCTCCGATCTTGTACAGGGAGATATCCCCCAAAATGTAGTTACGGGTCCCGAAACCGATGGCCCCCTCGCTGAAGAAGGATGACTCGGTCCGTGCTCCCGCAGTGTCTTCAAGCGCCGTTACGGGGATGAGTTGATCGGGGATCCGAAGATCCCCCGGCTCCGGAAGCGCGGCAACGATCCCCGGGGCCGATACCTCCTCGGCCGGCAGCACGGCCTCGATTTCTTCCGTACCGATATCCGTGATCTCGAGAATCACGGCGGGCAGCGCGAGCCCCGGATCCTCGGGCTCTGTCGTCTGCGCGGCGATGACGACAGGGAGGAGAACGCACGCGAGAATGACGATGGTTGTCCGTTTCATTGCCGACCCTCCGCCGCCGGAGCGCTTCCGACGAGCTTCCTTCCCTCGGCCGCCCATTGCGACTGCGGGAAATTGTCCTCGATCCGTTTCACCAGGGACATGGCGTCGGCGAGGTTTCCCGCGAGCTTGGCCATCTCAGCGGCCCGGTAGATGCTGGCGGCCATCAGATCCTGGTCCGTTGGATTTACGACAGCCGCGGCGATGAATTCGAGCTCAGCCCGGGGATAGTCCCCCCGCCTGAAGAAAAACTCGCCGATCAGGTATTGCGCGTTCGCCGCAACAACCGGGTCGACGTCCTTCTTTCTCACGAGATCCTGGAGCATGGTAAACGCGAGATCCTGCGGGCTCCCCTCCTTGTACAGGTAGACACGGGCCAGGTCAAGGGTCGCCTGGCGTCCCCGCGTCGTTGCCAGGCCCCGCTCCCGCGAGATGATCACGGAGAGTTCGGCCTCGAGGTCCGACTGGCCCAGGAGGAGAAAACGCAGCTTTTCGGCCTCGACATCGGCGGAAGCCGCGGCCGCGTCCTCGGGATAGAGGGCGATGAGCTCGGTGTAGAACTGGAGGGCCTTCCCGAAATCGCCGGTTTTTCGGTAAAATTCCGCGATCCTCCTCATGGCGTCCGGTCTGAAAGGCGATTCCCGGTACCTCTCAACGAGTTTCTCCCATACCAGGATCGCGCCATACTCCTCCTTGGCCGAAAACGATGCCATACCGCCCCAGTAGAGCGAGGCGTCCACGTAACGGCCGCGCTCGTATGCGGTTCGATAGTCGTAGTAGGCGTCCCTCGCCTTGATGAAGAGTCCGGCGCTATAAAGAACCTCGCCCCTCCTAAACAACCCCTCCTCGCAGAGAGGGCTGTCAGGAAAGAGATCCCGGAGCCGTCGGTACAGCGCGGCCGCGTCCTCGGCCTTTCCTGCCGCGGCCAGAAGACCAGCGTGCTCAAACATGGCGTCATCCCCGAAAGGAGAGGGCGGGGATCCCATGGAGAGGGACGCATAGATGGCCGCGGCTTCCCCATATTTCTTCTGGGCCTGGAGCGACTTCGCGTACATCAATTTCCCCCTGTCCGCGTCGGTCCGCGTTCCTGAAAGCGAGCTCGCGAGGAAGTGTTGCTCCGCCTTGGTGAATTCCCCGGTCAGGTACGCGCACCAACCCGCGAGATAAGCCGCGCGGAGCGATAGTTCGGATTCAACTCCGGCCACCTCGGCGAAAGCCGGGTACGCCTCGCGGTACGAGCCGAGCCGGTAGCGGGCCCAGCCCTCATAGAACTTCGCGGACGGGGCGATGACCGAAAGACCCTCGCTCTCGAGAATGGGTTTCCCGAGCACGGAGAGGATGGCGGCGGCATCCTGGTACCTCTTGAGCATCACGGAGGAAAGCCCCTGCAGGTATCTCATGACGATCCAGGAGCGCGCTTCCGCGGATCCAGCGGGGGCCGCGGCGCTGAAATTCCACTGCTTCTCGATGAGCGCTGCCTCCTCCAGAACCTGGCCGTATCGGCCTCCGTCAAACAAGAGCTTCAGCAGATCCACGCGAGCCGGGAGGTCGTCGGGGTGAAACGAGAGGTAGCGCCGCAGGTTCCGCGAGGCCTGCTCGACGCTGCCCGTCTTCCGATAGAGGATTGACGAGAGGCGGAGCATCCGGTCGAGATTCCTACCCATATCTCCCGCTATTCCCCGTTCTGCCGTTCCTAGGCTTTCCAAGATCCGCCCAGCCCGGTACTGGGTGTAGGCGAGAAGATAGGTCGCTTCGGTGATCTTCGCGCTTTCGGGGAATTCGGTCGTAAAGGCCGCGTACGCCGAGGCCGCGCGCTCCCAATCCTCCCCCTGGAGGTAGAGGCCGGCGAGACGAAAGAGGAGGAGTTCGCGCCCCGAGGCGTTGGCCTCCATGAATTCCTCTATGATCGCAGCGCCGTCGATAAAGCGGTCCCTGCGCGCTGCGATCTCCGCGAGATACAGGGGAACGAGGGGATCCATGCTCTTCGGCACGACCCGGTTCCAGACTCGCATGAGATAGCTCTCGGCGAGGTCGTACTTGCCGTTCTTGAAACTCTCGATCCCGATTCGCAACCAGAACTCCCTAAGAACCTCGATATTGCCCGCAAGGGCCTGTTCGGCGCTGAGAAGGATCTCCGAAAGCCTCTGTTCGTCGTTCCGCCTCATGGAAAGGGAGAAGAGATACAGGTAGGCCGAGTTGGCGATACCGCCGCCGGCAGAGAGAAGCCGGAGGAAGGACTCTTCGGCCTTTTCCTCATCACCCGCACCCAGGTAGGCTTCGCCCGCAGAGAGGGTGAGCCGATCCTTCCACTCCCGCGGGAACGAATCGATGTCCATGCCCGCGATGAGGTTCGCCGCGTCGGAAAACGCCCCCGCCTTGACGAGCAGGGAGACGTAGAACGCGGTTATCGCAGGTTCGGCGGCAGGCGTGCTCAACCCCTTATAAGCGCTCCTGAGCGCCGCGAGACTCTCCTCCATTCTGCCGAGTTGGTACAGGCACATCCCCTTGTAGAGCAGTGCTTTCGCGACAAACGAGGGATCGGGCGCGGACAGGAACCGGTCGAGCGAGGAGATTCCCTCCTCGAAGGATCCCAACTCATACTGGATGATACCGATCCAGAACGGTATGTAGAGCCGATACCGGGTGGAGCTGTACCGTGCGGAGACACGATTGAATAGAGCGAGAGCCTCTTCGGCCTGGCCCAGACGATAGAGACACTGCGCCCTCCGGAACTGGGCGTCGGCGATGAAGTCGGAGCCTGGATACGCGGCCACGAAATCGGTGTACCTCGAGAGGGCGATGGCGTACTCTCCGGAGGCGAACCGACCCTCTGCCTGGAGAAACATTCTCCGTTCAGCCGATTGCGCATGAATGCCGGAAACTGTAGTGAAAAACCGGAGAAAAAGGAGCGTCCATCTCTTCATGGAATTCAGGATACACCCTGCTCCGTATTTATTCAATTTGCCGGTATGGAGGGAGAGGGATCGCGGGAGCTTTCGATCTTACGGTACCGGCGGAAACGAGAACTTCCCGGCGCGCAGACGCACGAGATGCACGTATTCCCCCGCGTACCGGGAAACGAAGGCAGCCAAAGGCGTTTCCACGTTCCGTTCGAATACCTTAAGAACCGGGCTGCCGTCCGGCTCGAGCCAGGGGAAAAATACCGCGATATGATAGTACTGCCGGAGGGAGGGGGATTGGCCGAAGTCTCCGTTGACCGCGCCTAGGTAGATGAAACCCGGTTCCTGCACTGCCAAGAAATACAGGATGAGGGGCAAGTCCTCAACAGGAAAACCGACATCTTCTCTATACGTAAAAAAGGGTATGGTCCGCACATCAGCAGCTTCAACATCGGAGCCGGGTTTGTCGACCCGAAGAAGGGCGGCCGCGCAGTTCCGTGTCCAGTCGAGTCCGAAAAAGGGGTCGCGGGTCGAATCGAACTGCTCCCCCCACCGGTTCCCCCGTTTTTCCGGGTGCTTTTCTGCGAGTTCACGAATGGCCAGGTACCTTCCCGTCCGGGGAAAGAAGAGCGAATCCGTCACCCATTTTGCAAAACCGGAACAGTTCATGCCAGGTTCCGGAAGTTCCCGCCCGTCCGAGATGCGCAGATACCTGCCCGTGGATTCCATCGCCCCGTCATCGGCGTCCTTGAGCAGAGGCAGCATCCACGCAAGGGCGGCCGCCCCGGAAGCCACATCCTCGGATCCCAGTCCAGGGTTGGAAGGGAGAATCAAATCCCAGTTTACGGTTCTGCCGGAAAGTTCCCTGATCGTGGAAAAGGGTTCAGTGAGGAAGAAATCCAGGGGCACCGGAAGGGGAATGCCCTGGTAGAGCCTTTTTCCGAAGAGGAAGAGATCCATCCGCGCCCTGCTCCCCTGCGGGAAAATCCTGATGAAACTCCCCGGATCATCCCTGAGGAAGACCTTGATCTGGATGAGCGCGAGGTCGCTTCCGTCAAGTTTGACGATGTAGCTTCCCGTCCCATACTGGGGGAACGCGAGATCCCTCTCGTTCAGGAAGAGGAGATAGAGGAAACCGCCCTGCTCCTCCACCGCGAAGCGAACCGGGAGAGGGCCGCCCGCGGCCCCGCCGATGATTCGGGAGGGAAGAGCGCAGACTTCTTCGGGACTGAGGTCCGCCAGATCCGCCAAAAGACTGCGCGCCTGCCAGTTTTCGGGAAACGACGCAGCCAGGTCAACGGCGCCGACCGTTCTCGAACCCGGCCCGGCGCAAAAGATTGAAGGAGCTGCGAGGAAGAATAACACAGCGAACGCCGCCGATCCCGCGCAGAACAAACGCACATTCCCTTCCTTTCCCGCCGATCCATTCATATCTGCCGCCCATCACAATCATTTTCGACGCGCTTCATCGAACGGGCGCCCGTCTCATACAGGGGTATGGCAGCCTCGTCGAACCGTTCATTCCAGGATGATAGAAGGAAAAGGGCTGAAACAAGGTCAGCCCGCACAAGAGAGAGCGTCATAAGGGGATCGCCCGCCCCATCCCTGGTGCGCCTCCACAGCTCCTCCCTGGCTCCCTCGATGGTGTATCTCTTTTCATAGAGGAGATACCGTATCCGGAAAAGCAGGTTGAGATCCCCCTCCGAATAGATTCGGTTCCCCCGGTGGTCCTTCCGAGGCGACAGGATCGGTATCTCCTGTTCCCAGTACCGGAGCACATGCGGTTTGACGGATAGTATCCTGCAGACATCCCCTATGGCATACACCTTACTGTTCCCGCGTTTCAATGGATATGGGAACCCACGTGAATCCGAATTCCTTCCTGATCCCGTTTATCAGGTACTGCACGTATTCTTTGGGAAATCCCTTTTTCCTGTTGACGAACAGGACAAACGAGACGGGATTGGCCGAAACCTGGGTGATATACTTCACTTTGAACTGGAAGGATCTCGTCCGTGGAGGGGGATTCCTGTCCGTAAGCTTCCCAAGGCAGCGGTTGAGCTTTCCTGTCTCGACTCTCCGGTTGAGCTGGCCGTACACAGTCAGGATCATGTCGAGGAGTCTCTTCGTCCCATCGCCGGTCAGCGCCGAAAGGGGAAGAACGGGGGCGAATCCGAGAATCGGGAAGACGAACGAGATCCGATCCCGGTACGCTTCCAGCGTATTGGGGGTCCGGGGAACGAGATCCCACTTGTTCAGCACGATGAGGATCCCGCGTCCCTTCTTGACCGCGAGATCAGCGATCTTCTTGTCCTGGTCCGAAAGACCCTCCAAGGCGTCGATGAGGAGGATGACGATATCTGTGGAATCGATGGTCGCAATTGCCCTGTTCACTGAATAGTACTCGACATTCTCCTCTACCTTCGCCTTTCTCCTGATCCCTGCCGTGTCGAGGATCATGAAGGTCCTGCCGTGATAGGAGAAACGCCCCTCGACAACGTCACGAGTGGTTCCCGGGATGTCGGACACGATGGAAGAGGAAGAATCGGGCAGCGTGTTGAGCAGGGTCGACTTCCCGGTGTTGGGTTTGCCCAGGATCGAGATCCGGACAGCAGCTTCGGCCCCCGATTTCGCGGCTCCTTCTGCTCCTTCCGGTGACCCTGCCGCATCTGGCGTTTCTGGCGGCCGTGCCTTCTCCATCCGTTCTCCGATGAGGGCCTTAAGCCGTTCGCAGCCCCTACCGTGCGCCGCCGATATCGGAATGACCTCGGGAAATCCGAAGGAGTGGAACTCCCAGACCTGCTGATCGAGCCCACCGTGGTCCGTCTTGTTGACAGCCAGGACGATTTTCTTCGCATACGGCCGCAGGAGCTCGATGAAACGTTGGTCCTCAGAGGTTATCTCGCCGATCTCCATGACCAGGATCACGAGATCCGCGGCTTCCAGGATCTCCATGCTCCGTTTGGTCACGAGTTCGTTCAGCCCTTCACGCTCAAAGGTGACGCCACCGGTGTCGTAGAGGAGGATGGTCCTGCCGTTCGCCTCGAAGCTTCCCGAAACCGGGTCGCGAGTCACTCCAGGCGTGGGGTCGGTGATGGCCTTCTTTCTTCCGATAAGACGGTTGAACAGGGTTGATTTGCCGACATTCGGTCTGCCGACGATGGCGACGACCGGCTGTTCACCGCGAGGGAGGGAAAAAGTCAAACCGGTCATGCATCCACTCCCGCATATGTGCGTCTATCTCGACGTAGGAATCCATCTCCATAATCGTCTCTACCACGTTTTCCGCTTCAGAAAGGGACACAGACCTGATGATCTGTTTCACCTGCGGAATACCGAAAGAACTCATGCTGAAATGATCGAGCCCCATCCCGAGAAGGATGATCGAGGCAAGAGGATCCGCGGCCATCTCCCCGCACATCCCCACGGAGATCCCGGCCGCGTGCGCGTTGTCGATGATCCGCTTGAGGAGTCGAAGGACTCCCGGATGGAACGGCTCGTAGAGATACGCGACTTTCTCGTTCCCTCTGTCCACCGCGATCGTGTACTGGATGAGGTCGTTCGTGCCGATGGAGAAAAACTGCACCTTCCGGGCAAGGATATCGGAAGTCATAGCCGCCGCGGGAATTTCAATCATAATTCCCACGGGTAGATACTCGTTGAAGGGGATCCCTTCCTTCCTGCATTCCTGCTTGGCCTCGTTTAGGATAGAGAGCGCGATGTCCAGCTCCTCGAGTCCCGAAATCATTGGGAACATGATCCGCAGATCTCCGTACACGGATGCCCGGAGAAGAGCTCGTAGCTGTCTAATGAAGATATCCTTCCTGGCAAGGCAAAAACGAATCGCCCGCCATCCCAGGATCGGGTTCTTTTCGTCGTGTCCCTCGAAATCGGGAAGCGCCTTGTCCCCTCCCAGATCAAAGGTTCGGATGATGACAGGTTTTCCGTTCATGGATTCGAGGACAGACTTGTACGCCTCGAACTGAACCTCCTCTGAGGAGATCCCACCTGGCATGAGAAAGAGGAACTCGGAGCGGTACAGTCCTATGCCGTCGGCTCCATGCGACACGGCTGAATCAGTTTCCTCGGGAACCTCGATGTTCGCCTGGAGCTGGATCAGCTTGCCGTCCCGTGTCTCGGCGGGCAGCTCGTTCAGGGTGAGGAGTTGGACCTCCCGCCTCTGCCATTCGTGCCACGTTGCCAAGTACTCTTCCGTGGTTCGGGCGTCCGGGTTGATGACGACCCTCCCCGCGTTCCCGTCCACGATGATCGTGTCTCCGCTCTTAACGAGCCTTGAGACGTTCGAAAGGCCCACAACTGCGGGGATCTCGAAGGAACGGGCAAGTATCGCCGTGTGAGATGTTCTTCCCCCGGCGTCCATCGCGATCCCCTTCACCATCCGCCGGTTCATGGCCAGGGCGTCGGTTGGCAGGAGATTGTGGGTCACGAGGACCACTTCCTCCCTGATGTCTGAGAGGGAGAGACGGTCGCGGTACAAGAGATGATTCAGGATCCGCTTCGAGACATCGTGAATGTCTATTGTCCGTTCCCTGATGTACTTGTTTTCCGAAGAATCGAGTTTCCCGATGATGGAGCGTGAGACCTCGAACAGGATCCACTCGATGTTAACCAGCTCCTGCTCCAGATTCCGTTTGATCTCCTCGTGAAAGGAGGGATCTTTCAGGATCAGGATATGGCTTTGGATGATCTTGGCCTCGGAGGAAAAAGAGGATCCATCGCCGAACTGGGCTTGGAGGTCGTCAAGCTCCTTCGCGGCCTTGACAACCGCTTCCTTGAAGCGCAGAAGTTCTCCCTGAATCTCGATTTTCGAGATATCGTATTTGGGAATGAGGGGGGTGTCGTCCCGGTAGAGGAACACCTTCCCGATGATGATTCCTGGAGAAGCGGATATCCCTTTGAGTATGTTCATCGCGCATCCACACTATATGCACTTTCCGCCCCGCTGTCAAACCGCGGCGCATCTCTCTCGCCTGGAAACACGTAAAAAGGCCTTCCGCTTCTGCCGATCATCAAGGCATGAAGAAGAAGCGCACATCGATAGGGTGCCTGTTCTGGATCGCCCTCATCCTGCTCGTCCTCGTAGTATTCCTCTTCAATAAAAAACAGATCGACCAAGTTGTCCGGTCCACGGGTCTCTTGGACCTCCTCCGCCGTGAGAAACCCGAGGCCGAGGGGCGCGGGACAGAAGGACCGGAGGTGACGCGTGTGGAGATTCCCGCCGAAAGGAGCGAGGAACCCTCGCAAACCGAGGATCTTCCCCTCGTACCAGAAACAGCGTCGGAGGACACGCCGATAGAGGGTCCCGGCGCGGACGAGATCCCGGTGGTGAAAACGGAGCCGCAAAGCGTGGGACCGCAGCCGGAGAGGGAGAAAAAGATGCGGAAATCGACCCTCTACTTCGTCCGGGTCGACGATTCAGGGGGAATCCATAT
>CAZPZF010000056.1:0-15740 GCA_964590705.1 uncultured Spirochaetales bacterium
CCGGGCACGGGCGGTTACGGCCGAGGACCGCCCCGGTTACCCCTATCCCCCCGATTCTCTGGTCAGCTTCAAGAGTTCCCATCTGCTCGTTACGCTGAATTTCCGGAACAGGTTGTTGATATGCTTCTTGACGGTCGATTCGGAGATGAATAGGCGGTCCGCGATGGCCATGTTGGTCTCACCGAGGAGGATGAGCCCAATGATCTCCCTTTCCCTCTTGATGACCGGCAGCCTGGAGAGATCGGGTACACGCGCCCCAGGTTTGCTGGCCGAGAGGCGGTCTCCGAAACGTTCGGAGCCGACTCCTGCAAAGGTCCCGTTGCCGGCCCCGGCCCACGTTCCGGCGCCAGCATAGGTCACGGTCCCGACCGTGGGATTACGGAGGTCTCGGAGGGCCCAGAAGGCGACGACAAAGCCGATTCCGAGCAGGTAGAGGGGATAGAAATCCACGCCGATGATGGAAACGGAGACGCTCGTCTGCGGTATTTCTTCCAGAAGATCGAGGATGATGCCGATCAGGAAGAAGCCCGAGCAGGCGAGGACTGCACGGATGAGCCCCAGGCGCCGCGGAAGGAGGGAAAGCCGTTCCCGCATTATATAGACGGCTGCTCAGCATGAAAGGAATAGACCACCGTTACTATCTCTACAAGCTCGGGTAGTATGGAATAGAGGAGAAAAGGCGATACGATTCCGGCCCCCACGATAAGCGTCATGAGAATGGTCAACGCTGGGGTGGCTCGGAACCGGTGGGCGGAGTGGGCAAAGAGCACAAGGAAGAAGAACCGGAAACGGCCAGGGGTCGATCCGATCTTCCAGCGATCCTGTATGCTCATTCCTCTCGCATTCTTCGCGAGCAGCGGCGTCAGGAAGACGCCGGTCAGGGAAACGACGTTTATCAGGTAGAAACAGAGGAACAGGAACAGCGCCGGGAGGGACTCCGGATCAGCGCAGCGGCCATGACGACGCAGGCGAAAACGCCGACCACCGCCGGGAGCGCGCGGAGGACGATCCGCGGAAGTGAAGCTCCGCTCATTACGCACCCTCTCCCTCATCCGATACGCCTCCGCGAAACCGGAAAGCGGCTTCGTGACCATGTAGTATCGATTGGACGCGTTCCAGAGGGTGAAACCCGAGGAATCCCGCGCCCCGGTCAACTGGCGGAAGAGGTATTCCGAATAGACAGGCTCTTCGAATTTCGTCTCCCCGCCGATGAGAAAGGCCTGTACATACGGTCGGACCAGCGCGCGGCCTCCAGCGATAGACTGGGCGCGGCGGGTTCCCTCGCGATAGATGTACTCCGCGCGATCCAGGAAGGTCATGCCGTTCTGGAATTCCTGCGGGAAATGGCTTGGGTAGAACATGGGACAAATTACGTCGACATAATCGCAGAGCGCCTCGATATTCTGCCCGATCCAGTTGCCCATCCTGAACCACGCGTTGAAGCCGTAGAGATCGGTGCTGATGGGAACGGTGATCCTCTCCCGCGCCATTGATAGGAAGGACTCGATCGCCTCCGATTTTCCCATCCCCGGTTTCCTGTGCCTGTACGAGATCGTCGCAAGGTCTCCGTCCGAGGGAAACCTGATATAGTCGAACTGGATCTCGTCGACGCCTCGCCTCTGGAGTTCCTCGGCGATGGCGATATTGTACTCCCAGACCTCCTCGCAGTAGGGGTCGACCCAGAACTCCTTCTGGACAAGGGCCGTTCCTTCGGCCGAGGCGTTCGTATTAGGAAGCAGGTTGGCCCATGGCCTGTCCGTTTTCTTGTCCCAGACGGCGTAGGCGTTCCCATCGTACTGGTAGAGCTGCCGATCCTTAAATACCACGATCCTACCGATCACGTAGATACCTCGGGCGTGCGCCAGCGCGACGACCTCGTTCAGTTTGAAGCTCGGCGAGACGGCGCCGATCCTCTTCGGCATTTCCAGGGTCGTGTCATAGGTCACGAACCCGGTATCGTCCTTCATGTCGATGACGATCGAGTCGAGACTCTGCGCATTGAGGAAATCGAGAAAACTCGTTATCCGCCTCGCTCCCGCGCTCGCCGCTCCGATGTAGATGCCTGTCCTTCCGGAACAGGCGGATGCAGGCGTGGAATCGGCGGATGCAGGCGTGCGGCTGCCGATGCGGGAAAACGTCGGTAAACCGGACGGAGGCGCCGGTCCGGCCGCGTCGGCGGACGAAACGGCGTCGAAACCCCGCGTAAGGGGCACGAAGATGAAGTTCCCTCCGGTATCGCGCGTCCTCCCCCAGACCGCTTCCACGGTAGAAACCACGAGCATCGCCTCCTCCCCTACACTCGAGAAACCGATCCATCCTATTTCCTCGCCCTCTCCCGGAAACGGGATTTTCTCAAGGCTTCCCGCCTTCCTATCGTATCGGAAGAGCCCCTTTCCGAAACCAAGGGCGAAGAAGATCTCGGCTCCGGAGGGGGAATAGGCGCATCCGGCGATCTCTTCGAAGAAGCCCGCTCCCTGCTTGATATCCCCCGCCCGCTCGATCAGATTCGTCCAGGAGTATCCGTTATCCCTGGTTTCGTAGAGCCCGGAAAAAGAAGTCCCAAGAAGATAGGTCCCGTTGCAACCGGGGGCGATAGCGACCGAGGTCAGATATGAGGTTGCCTTGAGCGGCGATTTCAGTGAAACCGGATCGAAGCTCTCGCCGCCGTCATCCGAGACGAACAACCCGTACGAGGTCGTTACCGCTACCCGTTTCGGGTCCAAGCAGTCGAAGGAAAGCGCCGTGAGATCCTTGACCTCCCCTTTTCGATACGGGTAGACGACGCGCGCAGGGAGTCCCTTGTTTCCGGCTACCCAGGTTCTTCCACCGTCGCGGGAAATGAAGAATCCGGCGGGCTTGGCGATCCCGTAGAGGATGCCCATTCCCGTATCGAGGATCTTCGTCATCCCCGGAGGGCCGGTGAACGGGAAGGAAGATTCGGCAGTGGAGGAAGCCGCTGCCGGCTGGTTCTCTGCCGGTGGCTGATTCTCCGCTACCGGTTGGGATTCAGCGTTCGGTTGGTTTACCGCTGCCGGCTGGGATACCGCGGATGGCTGGTTTTCCGCGGACGATGGGGGTTCGGCGTCCCGAAGAGAAGGCGCGGCCGATTCGTCAGCGGACAGGAGGATCGCGGTTCCCGCGCTAAGCGCTGCGACGAGGAGGCCGCAGGCGATGAAATGGAACGGCCTAACGGTCCGCCGTTTTCGGGGAGGAGAGAGCTTTGGTTGCGACAAGATTGACTCCGGTACCCTGAATATCGGTAAGAATCATGTCGCCGGACGCGACGGGAAGGGGGACTTCCAAACCGTACGCCGCGGCGAGAAGGCCGGGGATCAGTTCCTTGGGAAAGGGGCGGTCGGTCTTTACGGGAAGGCGCAGTTCGGGGATCCTCCCCCCGCCGGGCAGCGTCACCGCGAGCGTCGCCGTGACGATCCGCTTGGGCGCGGAATACTCCTCGGTTCCGTATTCGATGCCCCTCGGGCATGAGTTTCCACTGACGACCAGCGATCCCGACGAACCGGGGCCGACCGTCAGCCTGCACCCGATCGGGCAGGCGATGCAGATCATCGAGCGATCCTGTTTTCCGTTCATTCCAGTGCCACCTGTATCCGGTTGTCTCCCTGCCGCTCAGCCGCGGGGAATTGCCCTGCCTCGAGCCCGAGGCTGATCATCTCGGAGGGCTGGACATGCGCGAGCCTCCTTCTGACGATGGGCTTTCCATCAAGGGTGACGACGAGCTCGGCCCTATTCTTCACGATGAGGGGCCGCAGATAGAGGCGGAGGTCCCTTCCCGTTTCGTAGGTATTGGGTACCACGTATTTCACGTTCGCCCCGGCCGATATCGGGAATCTCCGCTCCCCGAGCTCCCCCCGAAGGTACCGGCATACCTCGGCTCCGCAACGCTCCGATTCCTCGGTCACGTAGTCCACCAGGTCATGGACGTGGAGTACGTTTCCACACGCAAAAACGCCCGGGACTGAAGTCATAAGCGAGGAATCCACCCACGGTCCGTTGGTTTCCGGGTTGAGGGAAACCCCCAGCTTCTTCGACAGCTCGTTGTCCGGAATGAGACCAACCGAGAGGAGAAGGGTGTCGCAGCGGAGATCGAAGCTCCTCCCCGTATCTGGTATCCCTTCGGCGAGCGGGCTGATCGTCACTCCCTCGATCCTGTCCTTTCCATGGATCCGTGAAACGACATGGGAGAGGTACAGGGGAATGGAGAAATCGTTCAGGCACTGGACGATGTTGCGGGTGAGGCCGGAGGGGTATGGCTGGATCTCGACGACTCCCAGTACCTTCGCACCGACCCACGTCATCCTGCGGGCCATGATGAGTCCGATGTCTCCTGAACCGACGATCACGACCCGTTTCCCGGGAATATACCCTTCGACATTAACGCGCCGCTGCGCGAGCCCGGCGGTGAAGACGCCGGCGGGCCTGGTTCCGGGGATCCCGATACTGCCGCGATTGCGCTCCCTGCAGCCCATGGCCAGCACGATGGCCCGCGTTGATATCGCCATCACCCCGTCACGCCGGGAAAAGGCGTAGACGGTCCTCCGGTCGATTCCCTCGTCGAAGTCCATCGCGGTGGTGCGCGGAAGGAAATCGATGGGGAGGCTTTTCATCTTGGCGATGAAGCGGCCGGCGTACTCCGGACCGGTCAGCTCTTCCCTGAAGTGGTGGAGGCCGAAACCATTGTGGATGCATTGGTTGAGTATGCCGCCGGCTTCCCCCTCCCGCTCGAGGATCGTGACTGAGAAGCCGTTCTCCGCGATCGCCACTGCCGCGGCCATGCCCGCCGAGCCCCCGCCAATCACGACGACGTCGCAGTGATTCTCCCTCATGCGGAAACCCCCTCGCCGTCAACGGGAAGATCGCCGATCCTGTACCCCAAGATACGGCTCTCCCCTCCCCGCTTCGTGATCTCATCCATGGAAAGTCCGGTCTCACGTTCGATGATCTTCAGGATCCGGTAGGTGCAGAATCCTCCCTGGCAGCGGCCCATCTGGGCACGTGTGTAGAACTTGATTCCGTCAAGGGTTGTGTGGCCGTGCCTAATGGCCGCCACGATCTCGGCCTCGCTCACCGATTCGCACCTGCATACGATCTCGCCGTAAGCTGGATCGGCGGCCGCGAGAGCGTCCGCCTCGAAGGGCGACTTCTCCCTGATCCGGGGGAGCGCCTCGATATGGGGATCCCACCCGGGCTTTTCCACCAGCCTGAGCCCCCCTTCCTTCAACAGATCCTTCACGTACTCCCCGATGGCAGGCGACGCGGTGAGCCCGGGAGACTGGATCCCCGCCACGTGGACGAAACGCGGCCTCTTTGCAGAGAGGGCTATGTAGAAATCGTTACCCGGCAGGGTCGGGCGAAGGCCGGCGAAGGATGTGATGACGTCTCGTTCCGAAACGCTTGGAACCAAGCGCCGGGCGGAGTGGAAGGCCCGCTCGAAGTTCTCCCGCGTCGTCGAGAGATCCTCCTTGTCCTCCTGCTCCTCAGCAGTCGGCCCGACCATGGTCGTTCCTTCCACCGTCGGGATGACGAGCATTCCCTTGCTGTTCGGGCTCGGTACGGGGAACACGACTCTGGAAGGATACCCGCGGGCGTTCCTGTCCATGAGGAATTCCTCGCCCTTGCGCGGGGTGATGACGTACTCCTCGGCGCCGAAAAGGCGCGATATCTCGTCGGCGTGGAGGCCGGCTGCGTTGACGACCCAGCGGGCCGCGATCTCCTTCCCGTCGACCGCGCCGATCCTCCAGGACTCCCCCTCCAGCGCGGCTCGGGAAACCCTGAAACTGGTCAGGAGGCGCACACCGTTCCTGACCGCGCATTCCACCAACGAAAAGGCGAATCGGTACGGCTCGATGATACCACCCGACGGGGCGAAGAGTCCGCCGACCGCGTCATGATTCAGCTTTGGTTCCAGTTGGAGGATGCGGTCCCGGTTGCACAGCTCGATGCCGATCGACCGGTTCTCGACGCCCGTCTCGTAGAGGCGCTGCACCGTCTTCATCTCCTCCACCGTAAATGCGGCGACGATCACCCCGCAGCGCCTGAATGGGAAATGGAGTTCTTTCTGCAGGCGGTCGAACATCATGTTGCCCGTCACTTCAAGGCGGGCCTTGAGCGTAGAGGATGGATGGTGAAAACCCCCGTGGATAATCCCGGAATTAGCCTTGGAAACACCGAATGACACGTCGCACTCCTTTTCCAGGAGGGCGACGGAGAGTTCGTAGGAGGAGAGGCGGCGGGCGATCGCGGAACCGGAAACCCCGGTACCGATCACCGCGACATCGAAGAGTGTCGACATGACGGCATTATACATTCACTACGGGGAGAGAGGCAATGGCGAACCGCGGCGGGCTATGACCCGCTGCGGTTCGTTATGGATGGCGTTCAGTCCCCGGGGGATATCCCTATTCGGATGCCTCACGCGTGCTGAAAACAGGTGGAGCGTCCATCGTGTAGACATGGGTCTCGACCTCGATCGCGTTACGGATATGCTTGGGCGATTGCATGAGTCCCAGAAGAGTGATGCCGTCGAACATCCGGAAATCGCCGTTCGTCCGTTCCGCGAGGAGCCGATCCACCCGCTCCGGGTCGGGTCTCGTGTCGATGGGGTCCTGGCCGGCGAGGATGAATCCCCACGGATGTCCCAGACACGGAACGTGGATGTGATAGGAGTGCGCGTGTCTGAAGACGCTGCGAAGCGTAGAGACGAGCCGGACGTGCATACCCATCGACGAGAGGGAAACCGGCCCCGCCTGCAGGAGGAAGTATCCTCCCGGCCTGAGGGCTCTCGCGCATTTTGCGAAGTATTCCCTGGTGAAGAGCTTGTACGAAGGGCCGTGCTCGATGGGGTCGGTGAGATCGGAGATGATGACGTCCCACGATCCGGGCGTCTCGTCGATATAGCGGACCGCGTCCTGGATGACGAGGGTCGTGCGGGGATCGTCGAAGGAACCGCGGTGCATCTCCCCGAGGTGTTTTTTGCATTCGGCAATCACATCGGCGTCTATGTCGACCATAACAACCCGCCGAAGCGTTTTCCACTTGAGGACCTCACGCACGGTCGCCCCCTCGCCTCCGCCGAGGACCAGCACCGATTCGGGGCCGCCGTGATTCACGCACGCCGGATGGACGAGCGTCTCATGGTAGATGAAATCGTCAACCGTGGAGGATTGCCAGACTCCGTCGATGACGAGCCCCTTGCCGTAGGTGCCGCAGTCCACGATGAGCATCTCCTGGTACGGAGTCTTCCGGTAGGCGATGATCTCGTGTACCGCATGGTAGTAGATGTCGGAGGGACTCAGGTGGTCCGCGATCCAGTAGATGGGAGGAGGTAAGCTCCTCCGGTCCGCGCCGGCAGCCGTCGTTTCTCTTGCCTGGGGCGTACCAATGCCGCCCGTTCCCGGTCCGTTCATAACCGCACCTCCTGACGGACGATTCTCGCCTCAATCTCGGCGCCAGCCCTTCCCCGCTCTATGACGGAGGACGAGTAGCCGCCGGCCTTGAACAGGCCGACCATGGAAGCCATGGCCTCTTCCGGCTTCGAGGATTTTCCGCATGTGAAGATGTCGACCGCCGCGTATCCGCGTTCCGGCCAGGTATGGATGGAAAGGTGCGATTCCGCCAGCAGGGCTATGGCCGTGACGCCCTGTGGATCGAACCGATGCGTGAAGGATTTTAACAGCGTCGCGCCCGCCGCCCTAACGGCCTCCTCGACCGCTCTTGAAACATGTTCCGCATCGTTCAGAAGTGACGGGGGGCATTGGTACATGTCCAGGATGCAGTGGATCCCGACAGGGGCCCCCGAAAAATCGCGCGCACGGATCGGTGCGCCTCCCGCAAGACATGTGTCTTCATCGCCTAGAACCGAAATTCCGTCTTTCATCTCATAGAACCTCCCCATGGTATTTCTCTTACCCCGCGCCGCTTATGGCTTTTCTCGCGGGGAGATACAGTGTGCGAGAGGTCTATCACGATGTGGGGATTATGGCAAGAGATAGGACGGCTTTCCCTTTACGGATTGGAGGCGCTCCGGCTCAGGAGGATCCGGACAGGGCATGACGCACGACCAAGGCAGTCCGGGCCTCGACGGTCAAGCTTCCGTCGTGGGTACGAGCCGAGGCGGCAGCCATTCCGGCGCACCCCCCCTCGCAGAGGCAGAGCTCCAGACTTCTGGCCAGAATTAAGGCCCCTGCCCTTCCGGCGGTCGGCGCCTGCCCGTTTGCCAGGCAGTCCCGCGGAGGGATCTCTCCCAGCTGGCTGGAACCGATCCCGGCGAGAAACCGCCGGCACGCTTCGGGTCCGGAAACGGGAGCCGAAAGGACGGACAGCCGTTCCACAGGCGTTGCGGTCCGATCGAAGGGTGTTTGCTCCAGCTCCGCGGGATCGATGCCCCGCCCTCTGAAGAGAGCGGCGATGTCCTCGAAGGTCTGAACCTCGTGAAAGGAACCCTTTCTCCTGTTCTCTTCCGCCTTCTCCGGGCATGGGGAGATGAAGACGCGATACGCCCGGGGATACCGCCGCCGTATCGAGGAACCGTGCATCTCCATCGCGGAGAACAGAGCGGCCTGCGGTATCGCGAGCCAGGGGAACTCGAGCCGTGCGAGACGGGCAGCCCCTGGGCAGAGCCTAACCGTGGGGGGAAGCGAGACCCCCTCATTCGTCGCTCCTCCCGCCTCCGCTGATTCGGCTTCAGCCCGCCCGATCCTTTCGGCGAGGAGGTTGTGGTAGCGGCTTAATACGGAAGCGGTTTCCTCAACCACGGAAAAGCCGGCAAGCCTCAGGGCGGCCGCAAGCTGTCCTCCCGAGCAGCCGAAGAAAAGGGGAAAGGATGGGGCTATCGCGGCGATCTTCATTTTCGCTTCCTTTCGGCGGCGGCCGGCTGTCCTGTCGTCAACCTCCTTCAAGGGAGGGAAAGAAGTCGATGACGTCGTTCTCTTCCAGTTTCGTTTCCAGTTTCTGGAGGTTGTGCGCGGAACGGCCGTTGACGAGGATGAGGACTTTGGAGGAGAGCTGTTCATGGTCGAAAACGCTCTTCCTGAATTCCTCCCCGAACCGCTCGGAGAGGAGGAGGAGCAGGCTGCGCAGGGTCTCGGCCCTCTCCACCGTGAGTCCTCCGATCCCTGTCCGCTCCCTGAAAGCCAGGTTGAACGTAATCTTCATGCGATTCCCTCCTTATACCTGTCTGGTTAGACTTCCGCGCCGAACTGCAGTTTTATCCGGCCGGCTGAACTTTCAAGCGGTCTTCTGCCCCGCGGAATCCGGAAACCAGTGCTGCGTCCGGAGGCAGATCCTCACCAGAAAGAGCATCACAGGAACCTCGATGAGTACACCGACGACGGTGGCGAGCGCCGCCCCAGACGAAAGGCCGAAAAGCATGGTCGCCGTCGCGATGGCAACCTCGAAATGGTTCGAGGCGCCGATCATCGAGGCCGGCGCCGCGTACTCGTAGGGGAGCTTGAGGAGCCGGGAGGCTCCGTACCCGAGCCAGAAGATGAGCATGGTCTGGATGAACAGGGGGATGGCTATCCAGAGGATCGTGAGGGGATTGCCCGCTATGACCTCTCCCTTGAAGGAGAAGAGGAGAACGAGGGTGACGAGGAGGGCGATGATCGTGATGGGGGTCAGGACGTGGAGGAACCTCGTCTTGAACCATTCGATACCCTTGGCCGCTACGATCCACCTCCGAGAGAAGTAACCGGCCACCAGCGGGAGGGCAACATAGATCGCGATTGACAGGAGAAGGGCCTGCCACGGAACCGGAAGCCGCCCGACACCGAGGAGGAATCCTCCCAGTACGCCGTACAGGAGAAGCATGGTAAGGGAATTGATCGCCACCATGATAAGGGTGAGTCCGTCGTTTCCCTTCGACAGATATCCCCACACCAGGACCATGGCGGTGCAGGGAGCCACACCGAGCAGGATGCATCCCGCCAGGTAGCTCCTCCAGAGGGGAACCTGGAGCATCTTCACCCCCTCGTGCAGGACGACGATCCCCGACCCGTGCGTAGCTCCCAGCGGAAGGTCGAGGCCGAATGGCATCTTGACGAGATCCACGGCGTCCGGCCCAATGACGCCGCGGAAGACGACTCCGAGGAAGAAGATCGCTATTGCGTACATGGTGAAGGGCTTGATAGCCCAGTTCACGATGAGGGTGAGGATGACGGGTTTTCCGCTCTTCCCCGCCCGGATCACCTCGGTGAAATCGATCTTAACCATGATGGGGTACATCATGAAGAAGAGGCAGATTGCGATGGGAATGGAGATGACCGGAGCGCCGTTGACCCTGATGGCGAAACCGTCCAGGGCCTTGGCGAAGCCAGGCGCAGCCTTGCCAAGGAGGATCCCTGCAAGGATGCATAGGATGACCCACACGGTGAGGTATTTCTCGAAGACACCGATTCCCGTAGTCTTTTTCACGATCTTTTCCTCCTTTCGAGTAGTTCCGAAGAAAAGCGCTCAAGTGGTCCGTTTTCACAGGAACCAACTATCAGCCAATTCCCGTGCGTATTTGGTCAAGTGAGAAAATAATTACTCCAGTAGTTTCTTTTTGTCAAGGTTACCAAATCCGAAAAAAACAGAGGAGAAACAGCATAAAGGGAAAACCCGCCACTTTTCTTCTCGCGCTCTTTGCAGCGATGAAATCCATAATAAACGAGTGCCCCAAAGCTTATGGGCAGGAAACTTGCGTGTAGGATAGGTGGAACGCTTCTCGGGCGGGAGTCCGGCCCGCTCCGCATGGGTGTAGTTGATTCCTCGCCTGCTTTCGCGGACCCTGCGAGGGAGAGGCAGGGATGGGAGAAGCGGGAGACGGCCGGCCATACGCCTGGCCAACGATGCGGGGTATTCATAGATCGCCGCTTTCGTCTCCACCCTCATGATCGCGGGGATCGTCACTCTTCCCGTCGAAAAGGGATACTTCGGATGGAAGCCGTCTATATATACGAAACTCGCTTGCGTTCCTGGCCGATTCCACCGCGGCAGGTTCTCTCTACGGAGCCTTCCCCGGTGCCGCGGTATTCATCCGGAATGGCGTCTCCCTCTTCAACGTGTATGTCTAACCGCAGGTGCGGTCAACGGAAACAGCGGAATGGGACGAATCCCACTGGCCCCGGAAAGAAAAACCGGGTACAATACGCCATGATCAACGAAAAACTCTCCATCCTGTACCTGTGCACCGGAAACTCCTGCAGAAGCCAGATGGCTGAGGGCTGGACCCGGCACCTGCGGGGCTCGGAATTCGAGGCATACTCCGCGGGGATCGAGGTCCACGGTCTCAATCCGCGCGCCGTGGCCGTGATGGCCGAAGCCGGCGTCGACATCTCCATGCACCGAAGCAAGCATGTGAACGAATTTCAGGGACGGCGCTTCGACTATGTGGTGACCGTATGCGACAGTGCCAAGGAGCGGTGTCCTTTCTTCCCCGCCGCCGTGGCCGTTGTTCACCACTCCTTTCCCGATCCCCCGGCGCTCGCGAGGGACGCGGAGACCGAACAGGAGGCGCTTGGACACTATCGGAGGGTTCGCGACGAGATCAGGGCCTTCGTGGAGGGGCTTCCCGGAATTCTGAAAGGCGCCTGATACCCTGGCCGTCGGAACGGATCCCAAATTCGATTTTCATCAAGCATTCCGAGGTTTTATCCTGTATAGAGCCCGTACATGGAAAAGCACGCGTGCCGTCCCGCGGAACCTGAAAACAGCTCCCTTCACGCGGAAGATCCTATCTGCAGGACCGCTTCCGAAGTCTTTCATGTTCCCTTCGTGTACCCCTATCAGCGGCTGGTGATCCAGGGAACCCTCGAGGCGGGCGGATATTACGGAGCCGAGACCTCGGAGGAGATCAACCCCAGGAGGATCGTCGTGCTTCCGACGGGGGCGGGGAAAAGCCTCTGCTTCATCCTTCCCGCCCTGCTCCTGGACGGCGTCACTCTGGTCATCTTCCCCCTCCTGGGCCTGATGAACGATCAGGAACGCCGGCTCTCCGAATTGGGCATTCCTCACGGAACCGTGCGCGGAGGGCAGGAGCGTGAGGAAAGGCGGAGGATCCTCTCCTCCGCGGCGGACGGATCCCTGAAGATCCTGGTATCGAATCCGGAAGCGCTCCTCTCTCCAGCGATTCTTCCCAGGCTGAGGGATCTGCACATCGCTCATGTGGTGATCGATGAGACCCATACCGTTTCCGAATGGGGAGACACCTTCAGACCCGCCTATCTCAGGATAGCAGATATCGTCGACTCGGCACGGCCCAAGATCGTAACGGCGTTCACGGCCACCGCGAGCGCCCACATTCTCCGGCGTGTCGAGGAGGTCGTATTCGGCGTGCGTTCGGGCGGAACTGCTTCCGATCCCCCGCAGAGGATCCTCGCCAATCCCGACCGCCCCAATATCTCGTACGCGGTCATTCCAGCTCTTTCGAAAACGCGGGCCCTCGTCCGGCTGCTTGCCGGGCACGCCGCTCCCGGACACGGAAGCGAAGACGCTGTTTCTCCTGAAAGACATATACCCGGTCCATCGGTCATAGCGGCAGGCCTACCGGCCATCGTCTTCTGCGGGAGCAGGGATTCGGCCAGACTCACGGCATCGATGCTTCGCAGGCGCCTCCGGAAGGAGGATGTCTTCTTCTATCACGCGGGACTCCTCCCGGAGGAAAAGCGATCCGTGGAGAGGTGGTTTTTCTCGAGCAGAACGGGGGTCCTATGCTCGACATGCGCGTACGGCATGGGCGTTGACAAGAGCGACGTACGAACGGTCATCCACCGGGATCTCCCCCCTTCGGTGGAGGCGTATCTGCAGGAATCGGGCAGGGGGGGAAGGGACAAACGCCCCGCGTCGGCCTTCCTCATCGCCTCACCGGAAGACGCGGCACGCCTTCGGGATATGGCAGAACCCGCCGCGTCGGAACGGTACCGGCAGATGCTGGACTACGCGTTTTCAGTGAGCGGCTGCAGGAGGGAGATGCTCCTCGGCTTCCTGGGAGCGGAGCCGGAGTTCTGCGAGACCTGCGACCTCTGCGCGGGAACTGCTGTGATCCGGCCGCCTGAATTGGCGGAATTGTGTGAGTTCTTCCGGAAGAACCGGAGAATCACGGGCAGAGGCCGGGCCGCCCGTATCCTGGGGGGAGTACTCTCGTATCGGGGACGTCAGGAGGAGATCTGGAGGTACCGTGACTGGGGGATTCTTTCCGACTGGGAAGAGGCCGAAATCAAGGAGGCTGTCCAAGCCCTCGTCTGTTCGGGAATCCTGTCCACGAAAGGAGGTAAAAGAGAAAGCCGCCTCCGGTATCACGGAGGCTCCTCTTCCTTGTCAGGGGGATTGGGATTTTTCTACGGGAATGCCATGCGCGCGCGAGAAGGATCCGCCCGCGCTTCAGGGAAAGGGGTTACGCCTTGACGAAATTGCCCGTACGCAGGCAGCGCGTACAGACCCTGATTGTCTTTCTTGCGCCGTTCTCGAGGATCTGGATCTTCACCAGATTGGGGCGCCACACCCTGCGGGTCTTGTTGTGCGCGTGACTCACGTTGTTTCCGGTAAGAGTTCCCTTTCCGCACAGTTCGCATCGTCGAGCCATTATCGGTACCTACCCTGTAAAACGATATCGCATCGTTATTTGATTGCAACCAGTTTCCGGTCGGCGGAGTGAGTGTATCGGAAAACCGCGATCATGTAAAGGGCTGCAGCATCAGCGCGAAGAACCGGCCACGGCGCTTTGCTCGGAAAAGCCGGTTCGCGAGATGAGGCGCGGATTGATGAAGCCCGTTGAATCCCTCAATGCTGTCTCGAGCATGGCCGCGGGACCCGAGAAAGGAGACGGGCATTCGCGCAAGAACCGCTCCATCTCCGGTCTGAGCACGGGGTTTTGGGAGAGCAGACGGGGGATGATGTATCCGGTGAAGTAGGCATCGGCTTCGTCGGCCGGCTGCTGGAGGAGGTATGCCTGGTACTCGTTCACGACAAGGTAGGGATCGTTCACGTTGTATTCCTTGGAGTCGAGAAAGACTCTCCAGAACCACCGTTCAGCCTCGCTCCGCCCGTCCCATATCAGAGCTACTTCATCGGCGAAGTCCGGATCGGTAAAGAAGATCCCATGGAATATCTCATGCTCGAGAAAGACCCTCCGCAGGCGCGCGGAGGTTTCTCTGCAGATCGAGAGGATCGCTCCCTCGCCCGCAGAAATTCCGTTCGGCACTTCGACCAGCACACCGTTCTCCACAAGGATCCCCCGAAGGATCGCCTCCCCTGTGGTCAGGGGGATCGACTCTTCCTCGGCTTTCCGGAAAAATCGGGCGAGATCCTCGGCGCGATAGTCGTGCGCGTTCCCGTCGTGAAGGCCATCCAGTTCCCCGTTCACGGGAATCGAACCAGCCCATCCCTTTTTTTCTACGAAAAAGGACAAGCGCCGGAAGAAATCCGATTGGGAGCCGTAATCCCTGAAGTCGATGATGAGAATTTTCGGGACATAGTGCCAACTAAACAGCTCGAAGCGCGTCCGGCGCCAGCGTGCCATGGGAAAATCCAACACGGAGGAGAGATCCGCGGGAATCGGCTGCATCGGCTGGGTTTCATTGATCGAAAAGGGGCGCCAAGTCACATCCGTAACCTGGAAACCGAGGGCATCCGTCGGGATCTCGATTTCCAGAGGAAAGAAGCCGATGGAGTCTGGATAGACGAGGAACGAACCATTCTCCCGGTCGGGCCGGAACAGGAAGGTTTGTTCGGATCCCTGGCCGCGGACCACGACCGGAAGCTCGGGGATCCCTTCTCCCTCTCCGGCGCGGGGCGCGGATTCGGCCGCGCTGAACCGGTATGAGACCGAGAGAAGCAATTCACCGGTAGCCCATCCCCCCTGCCGATCGGGGTCGGGGACGAAACGGAAGACGCGGGATCTTCTTCCTCCAAGCGATCCTTCGCCGATTTCAACCGAAACCCCGAGAGTTTCGGACCTGCCGTCAAAGGCAAAGCCGGATGGATCCGCGCCCGTACCCGCACCAAGGATCCGAGCTCCATCGACAGTGGATTCGAAACGGAAACCTTCGATCCTGCGTTTCCTTTCGGGAACAACGTACTGTTTCCGTGGGAGCGGTAGTGCCGCGGGAAGCGTGTGGACGCTGCTCTCTCCTCTCTCGTACTCGACGATCAGGGTGAGTGGACCGGGTGACAGATATGTAACGAAGAAGAACTCGCCGTCACCGAGCGCGAGCGCTTTCTGCGTAAGATACAGGCTTGACTCGTACGAGCCGCCCCTTGCCGGGACGAGGACCCCTTCCTCGGACGGACTCCGGTTCGGCCTTTCCCGGATGACCGCGGTTCTGTTGCCGGGGAGAGAGAGAGAGAAGCTCTCGACCGTACCGACGCACCCCATCGAGAGGATGGGTGGGCCGAGGAGGATCAGGGCGGCGGCGATCCGGGAGAGGACGCGGCTCCGCGTTCCTGTTGTCTCACGGAAAACGCGAGGGCGGGTTCCTGTGTTCAAACCGCGGACACCCCCGAGGCGAGGGAAAGGAGGCTCTTCAGGAGCAGCCCAGCCAGTTCCGCTTTTCGGTGAGGGGTAAGATCGGGGTCATCGCCGCAGATGCTCTCATACCTTCCCTTGAAGTGTTCGGGCAGGAGAGGCAGCTCCATGATCGCCCGGTAGATCCCCCTTCCCGATGGCTCGAACTGTTTGTTGATGATGAACACGAGACGGGACAAAGTGTTGATGAAACCGGCAACGGAGACGAGAAAAAAGAAGGGAT
>CAZPZF010000057.1:0-1265 GCA_964590705.1 uncultured Spirochaetales bacterium
ATTCCTCTTCCTCTCACCCGGCCGATGGCTTCACAGACTTAACCCGGACACGATCTGAGATAACCCTTTCATTTCCTATCGGAGGCAGGTTCACGCGCCCATGCGATCGCGGTATCCTCGTCAGCCGCGAACGGCGCCTCCGGAACTAGGGGACTGTCCGGCGAGGCCGTGAGATCCGCGTACAGCGAGGTCAGGCGGGACAGGAGATCGAACACCAGCCCGTGGGACTCCACAGAAACGGTAGAGAGCGGTTTCCCATTTTCCTTCTCCAGGAAACTACCGATGGCGAAGGCGATGGGAAGGTATTCCATGCTGTTCCTGTTCATATGCGGAGCGAGATCGACGATCGGGTTCTCAGCAAGGCGCTTGCGGAGAGATAACCAGGCGCCGCCTTCCGCGGGAACAGGGCCTTGGGGGATCCGCTCGAGGATGTCGGCGGCAAAGGCGGCCGCAGGTTCCACGATCTCGTAGAGCTTCGGGCCGTTGAATCCCCGCGGAATCCGGATCCCCTTCCGGGCGAGCTCGGAGGAAAGCCCGTCGGAAGCACCGCGGTAATACTTGACCATATGCCTTCTCATGGCGTCGATTTTCCACTGCACGGAATGCTCATGTCGTTCCCTGAACAGAGCGCGGTCCTCATGCGTCGACAGGCTCTTTGCCACAGCGGAGAGCTCGACAAGATACGGAGAGAACAGCTCCCGCTCGACAAGCTGCCAACCTGAGCGAAGATCGATGAACCTGATCCGGTACTCAGGATCCCCGGTGTAATTCTCGAGCGCGACCGCGTTGACGCAGGAAAACAGTCCGTACGTCAGACGGTGGAGGATGAACAGAACAGCGAGGGGATCGCGGTGATGGACGTACCGGATCTCCTGGGGAAAGGGATTATCCGGTTCGAAGAAAGAGGAAAACCAGGGGAGCAGGAATTCCCGTCCCAGCTTGGAAACAGTGGATCCGGGCAGGATCCGCTCGAGAAGCGCAAGGGGTTCTTCCCCCGTCTTTTCAGCTTTCTCCGCGGCCGGCTCGAAGGAATCCCCCTGCGTGTCTTCAGCTTCAGCCCCGGCAGCCGCGTCCCCTTCGGCGTTTCTGCCTTCTCCGGAAGCCGCGTCATTCTCCTCAGCGGGAGCTTCAAGATCCTCGAGAACCTGGGCGCCTTCGCTTTCAAGCCCGGCCTCTCCCCCCGTTGCTTTCCCCTCGGTTCGCTCGGCAGTCCCCATCGCTCCCGCTCCTACCGCAGCCGTCTGCTCCGCAGCCGGGCGGAGTCT
>CAZPZF010000057.1:1275-4242 GCA_964590705.1 uncultured Spirochaetales bacterium
CTCCTGATCGGAGATTCCGCAGAACAGAAGTATCCGCTCCCCCTTCTCCCGTGATCGATCCTCGAACGGGTAGAATTCACCTAAAAGGAAAAGAAGCGGGGGATACAGTTCGCGCTTGAAACGCCGAAGATTGTCGAGGAGCCGGAGGAACAGGGGGGGATAGAGAGAAAGCTCTTCCGTCAGCGCCCGTTTCTGGGACGCCAGCCCATCGAATTTTTCCTCGATGGCCCGCGTGTTCACAGCCAGAGCCTGTTCCAAGATCCGCTGGACCGTCTTTCTGGAGATCCCCTCGGTCATGAGTGAGAGTCGCCACGTCCCCCGTACCGCCCACGCGAGAGAACGCACGGGTATCTTGTCTCCCTCGAGAAAGCGCTGACGCAGGTACGCCTGGTCCGTGAGAACCGCCGGATCGACGGAGAGAAAAGAGCCAAGATAGCGGACAGCGGAGCATCCGGCCGCCCGGTCGATCTCCCGGACGATCGCGGCGCCGTACCGTGAATCCCAGCTTCCCAGGAGTCTGCCGGATATCCAGGAGAGCTCCTCGAATGTGTCTGAAAGGGAAAACGCGGAGACGGAGCCGGTCTGCCTGCCTGAACCGCAGAGGAGGGATGTGAGGAATCTTCTATTTAAATTGAAATCCAACCTCCGGTTCCAGATGGTGGAGAATGAGCGGAGAAGGTCGAGAAACGAAAAAACCCCAAACCGGTTGGCCCAGGCGTATCGAACGATCCGCCTCCCTATCTGGCCGCTTATCGGGGGGACGGTGTCCTCGAGCCTCCTCCTCGGCCCCTGTCTGCGCGTTTCAGGGGAAACGGTGGCAAGGGCCATTCCCCGGCCCCTGGATGACGCGCCCGAGGACGCCCCCGCGCTTCCGTTTGAGGGGAGCGCCGTCTCCCGAGCCGGCTCCCTACCCGGCCCTCTTTCAGCTTCCCGCCGTTTTTCAGTGCTTCCCTTGCCCGCGATCGGGGCAGCCGGCCGCTTTCTTTTTTCGACAACGAGGTTCAGCCGTTTGATATCCTTCAGGACTTCCTCGTCGCTCTTCTGCCTCATCGGAGTCCTCCGTGTCAATTTTCCAGGATCGTGATCTCGACCCGACGGTTCTTCCTTCTTCCCTCCTCGGTATCGTTGCCGGCAACCGGAACCCTGCCCCCCATCCCACGCACAATGATTCGCTCGGGAGAAAGGACGCCCAAGGAGAGAAGGAAATCGGCTACAGCCCTCGCCCGCTCCTCCGAAAGCCGTTGCATACCCTCTTCCGTCTTCGCGTACGCGGTATGACCTGTGACCAGGATGTCACGATCGGCGTATCGCATGAGCGCCTCGGCGATCACCCGAAGCTTCGCCTTTTCAGTCTCGAGGAGGATCGAGGAATCAGGCTGGAACCTGATGTCTTCCAGGGTGATGCGGACCCCTTCAGGGGTAGCAGCGACCATGGTACCGGCAACTCCGCTTTCAGCCAGGTCCTGCTCCACCTCCTCCACGATCCGCTCCCTGTCCATCCGTTCGGCCACAAGAGCGGCCGCCTCTGCCGTACCGCGGTACTCCACCCTCTGACCGTCGTTCATGGTAAACACCATCTCGAATTCCTCCTCGTACGAATAGGGAAGCCCCGCCTCGTTGTCCCAGAGGAGATGCTGTTTCGAGTATCCCGTGATCAGGACGGGGTAGAGTCCGGCGGGGATCCGGGGAACACCGGGCCGGACATAGACGGAATAATCTATGGTGATGCGGTGCAGGATTTTTCCCTCCCGTATCTCGGTGCCTGAATAGGTATACATAACCCGGATGGGGAAGGTATACGGCTCCTCTATTCCGAAGCTGTTCCTGAAGTCATGGACCTCGTAGCCGTCCCGGACCCAGGAATCGCCGGGGGAAAGGTTTTTACCCGGAAAAACAGGGACATTCCTCACGACCGGCATGTACTGCCCCTCGTCCCCGGAGAAGAAGCCTAGGTCGTCCCGCCAGAAACTCGACCGGTACTCCTCTCCCCAGACAGAGACACCGGAGGCGCCGCCGTTCCGTTCGGAAGTCATGAAAACGGAGGAGATGAAGCCCTTGTTTCCCTCCACCTTCAGGACCTCGACAGTCGCCTTGTTGAGGATCTCCGCCTCATGGGAGAACCGGCCGTTGATATAGACCAGCTCCGAAACGGACGAGACGAAACGGTACTTGTCGCCCGCGGTATGGATGAATCGGAAATCCTCGCCCCAGGTTGTCACGCCGAAACAGAGCAGAAGTAATAGACTAAGCGATTTTCTCATCTCGTGTCCTCTTCGTACGACAGTATTGTACCCCAAAATTCGGGGGTTATCCCGCGAAGTGCGATTCGCGGCAGGGAAGCATTTCCTTGACAAACAGGAAGATGAAGCATATTTTTGAAGCTGAAGATACAGGAAGCGAGTGTGTTCAGCAGATCAGAGACAGGGGATACAACGGAAGAAGCCATACAACGGCTCCTCAGAGAGGGGGGGTATAAAGGCGCGACCCCCCTTCAACAGAAGATTTTCCCCCTGCTTCTCCAGGGAAGGGACACCGTTATCGAGACGGGAGACCTCAAGGGGAGGACGGCGGGTTTCATCATACCCCTCTTCATCCTCCTTGAAAGAGGCGGAAATAACGCGTCCGCCCTCATCCTTACCGATACCCCTTCCCGCGCGGAGCGGATCGACCACGAACTGAAAAAACTCTCCTCCCGAAAACGGGAAACTCCCTCCTTCGCAACCCTTGGATGCGCCGAATCGGCAAGAAACGAGCTCTCGCTGCTCACGAAAAAACCCGCTATCATTGTCGGCACCTCCGAACGCATCATTGACCACCTGAGGCGTGAAAACCTCACGCTTGACAGCCTCGGGTACGTGATCATCGCGCCCGAAGAGAACGGGACGGCCGGATTTCTCGCCGATCTCCAGTTCATCTACGCCAAGCTACCCCGCAAGGTTATTTCCTTCCTCTTCCAGAGCTCCCTCG
>CAZPZF010000057.1:4252-15721 GCA_964590705.1 uncultured Spirochaetales bacterium
ATCCGCTTGGCATCGGCTGCCGCTTCCGCAACTACGGTGCGAAACAGATTGCGATCCATATGGAAGGAACACGAGCAGGTGACCAGGTAGCCGCCCGGTCGGATCATTTTCAAACCCCGCAAGTTTATTTCCTTCCGCTTCCAGAGCTCCCTCGAATCGGGCGTTCTGGCGGAGGAGCTTCTCAAGCGACCGGTCATCATCCCGCTCGGGGAGTGGCACATCGATGGGAATCAACAGGAGACGAACCGTATGAATGAGAATAAGAAACCCTCTGAGGAAACGATCGCGCTCGCTGAAAGGCGTCTCGAGGCGATCGTTAAGGGAATACGTGAGGAGGAGAACCCCGATATCCTCACCGCCTACAAGCGAATCATCCAGCGGAAGACCCCTCTCACGCTCCGCCTCTACGTGGGGGCGTACCTCTTGAAACAGTCGCTGGAGGGCGGAGCGATTTCCCCGTCAGAAAAGAATTCCGATACCAAAACCCTCTTCATCAACGTCGGAAAGAGCCGCAAGGTCTTCCCCAAGGATCTCTCGAAGCTCTTCTCCTCGACCCTCGGTATCGCGCCCAAGGATATCGGCGCCATCAAGGTGCTCGACAACTACTCCTTCCTCGAGATTCCGACACCTCTGGCGCAGAAAGCCATCGATCTTCTGGATGGGAAGGAATTCCGTGGAAAGAAGCTGACGGTCAACTTCTCGAAAAAGAAGGAAGAATCCCCCGGAAAATGACCCGCGGCCTCTTTGTAAAACCGGCATCCATGTCCCGTCTCATCGGATAATCAAGGCGAGAACGAAGAGAACCAGAAAGGTGTTCATTCCGAAGGCCAAGCAGAACGCAGCGGCCGCGAGAAGTTCCATCTTCCTCGCCCGTGCCGCGCACATCCGCGAAAGCTCGGCGGGATTCCCGGGAAACAAGATGAGTCCTGCCATCGGATCCTTGGGAGCCGTGAAGAGACCATCCGCCGTCCTCGCGCCGAAGAGAAACCAGGATCTTACCTCCTTCCCGGTTTTTACCGAAGTGATTTCAGCGATCCAGACCCTCTCTCCCTCCGCAACCGCTTTCAGCGCCTCCTCTTTGGATGGGAATAACGCGCCGGAATACTCCGAACCGTCTGGAAGGACGCCCGAGTATGATTCTTCACAAAGACCCTTGGAGTCGAAATACCTGAACGGAAGGAGAACAATGTCCCGTTCCCCCCGGGAGATACGGCCTTCCCTCCAGAGCCAGCGGTACAGGGAAAAGAGAAAAACCCCGGGCGGAAGGAAAAGCGCCACGGGGGCGAGGGACAAGGTGAGCGAGAGGATGGCTGGTACCCGGTGGATCGGCTCCTTGAGGTAAGAGTAGGAGAGGATCAAGTGGAGGAGAAAACCAACGGCGATGGACGCGGGAGTGAATCGGTTCCAGTATTCGTTCCGCTGTCTCCCCGTCCAGATCGAAACCGGGAGAAGCTCCTTATCGCCGCGGTCGGAGATGACGACAACGAGGGGGGTGTCTTCGGTCGATCTGAACACGGGCCTCCCGTTCACGCTGTGAAGAGGTCCCGCAACAAAAAACCGTGTGCCCTCTGAGAGGGAGGAAAGCTCATCCCACCGCACCGATCGTACCGTTTCGTCGGGGAGAGGCCACTTCACGCCCACTTTCTCGTCGTCTTTCTCCTCCGGAGGAAGGAGATGAACTACGGTATCTACGAGATCCACGGAAACGGTATTCCTGCCATCCCCGAGCCAAACGAGATGTTCGCCGGAAATGGCCTGAAGGCTTCCGATGAACCTGAAACGACCGAGACAGCCGCTTGCGTCGCCATGAAGATCACGGTACGTGACAAAAGGGAAGAGGGAGGCCGCGATGATCCGTTTCCTGAACAACCGCCACCCGCTTCTCGTTCCAAAAGCCCCGGCTCCGGGAATAAATAGATAGAAAAAAACGGCAATCCCTAGTACAATGGTCAAGGTCGCCATATTCTCCCCGCGTAAGCACGAGGATAGTGTATCATGGTAGAACGGATTGTTGTAGGAAGACAGAGTACCAACGCCTATCTTTTCTCCTCATGGAAGAAAGAGTGCGTCCTGATCGATCCTGGTGGTGATACAGAGAAAATAATCGGCCAGATGAGCATGAAAAACATGCATCCACGGGGAATCATCCTCACCCATGGCCATCTTGACCACATCCTCGCCCTGGCGGAGATCGTGCAGCACTATGCGGAAAAGGGCATTCACGTACCGGTCGCGATCCACGAGCTGGACGCAAAGTACCTCGGCCCCCGCTCGACGCGGGTCCACAAGCACCACCTGGATTACCTGAATACCAACCATGAAGAGGTTTTCGGAACCACGTTCGCGGCCGCCCCGAAGCCGGACGAGATCCTGCAGGAGGGGTCGATCCCCTTCGACTCGGATCTCCGGGTCATCCATACGCCGGGCCATACCCCGGGCAGCATCTGCCTCTACTGTGAATCGCAGGAACTGCTCTTCTCCGGAGACACCTTGTTCGCAGATGGCGCGGGCCGTACGGATCTTCCCGGGTCGAGCCGGAAGGAGATAGTCCAGAGCATCACCCAAAAACTCTTCACTCTTCCCCACTCCACTCGCGTCTTTCCAGGGCATGGACCCATCTCGAGCATCGAACGGGCGATCAAACAGTACAAACCGTAGGAATCAGGCCACGATATCGAGGAGGAGTCCCGCCTCCGGGACATAGCCGGAGAAAAAGCGGCCGGTTTTTACCGCAGCGGCGTGAAGTTCCCTCGAATAGACCTCGATGAGCTTGTTCACGGCGTGCTCGGAAAGCGTTCCCGCGCCGATCCCCGCCTTCTGCAATTCGGAAAAATCGTCTCCCTTGAGCCTTTTCATCTGCTCGATGAGGATGTCAAGGGTTCGCAGTTTGGAGAGGGGGAAGCCCGCTCCCGTGTCCGAGGTCGGAAATCCGGAAACGTTCTTGAGATGCGAATAGAGGTATTGGTCCCTTCGTACCGGAAGGCTGATCCTCCCGGCGGCGTACCTTGCCCGCACAACATCGGAGAGAGGTATGGGCTTTATGTTTACCGCGGCGATCGCTTCCATTGAATGACCCTCTGCTATCAGTATCGGATCATTCCAATCGAAGTTTAGCCTCGTGAAGGCAGACTCGTCCTGGTGCCTCCGAGGCGGTTCGTCAGCGGTTTCTGCGCTCGTCCGACGATTGGCACTCGATGCACATGATGGCGTACGGGATGGCTTCGAGCCTCTCCTTTGGGATCTTCTTGTTGCACCGCATGCAGAGACCGTATCGGCCGTTTGTGATACGGGAGAGCGCGGAGTCTATGAGTTTCAGCCGCTTGGTGTCCTTTACGCTGAGCGCCTCTAGGGTCTTTCGGTCTATATCATCCGCGGCGATATCAACCAGATCCTTGGGATCGATGTCGTTGACCAGGGCCTTGAAATCCTCGCTTTCGGCCATGAGATTGGTGATGATCTCCTGTTTCAGTGAGAGAAGAGATTTACGCATTTTTTCAATGAAAGGTTCGTCCATGATGTCACCTTTTACCACGGTTACTTGATGACGGGAAGACCCCGCTTTCCCGAACCGGGAAATTCACGCCAAAAAGCCCTCATCCGAGAGTGTGTTAATCTGCATAAAAACGGGGAAAATGTCAATCGGTCAGTCCCCTCTTTTCACGGATAATCCGCCGGCTGGCAGTCAAAGACCCTCCGTTGACAAAGACTATGCGGTTCTCTATGATTGATTGATTACTCGAAGCGTACGGAGGACTTGTGGCAAAGGAAGAAGCAATAGAGGTGGAGGGAACGGTTAAGGAATCCTTACCCAACACCATGTTCAGAGTCGAACTGAAAAACGGACATCTCATTCTCGCGCATCTTTCGGGGAAGATGAGAAAGCACTATATCCGGATAGTCCCCGGAGATAAAGTCCGCGTTGCGCTCTCTCCCTACGATCTCACCAGGGGCAGAATCATCTACCGGGAACGGTAATCATCTCTCTTCCGCAGAATGACCCAAGAAACACCCGATCCTCCCTCCCGTGGCGATCCCCTGCCGAATTCGGCGGCAAAGGGAGATCTCTCGAGGATCCTCCTCACCGTCTTGCCCAGAACCGGTTCACCCGAGGAGTGTATTCCCTTTCCATGGACAACGAGGATCTTGCGCAAGCCTCTCCTCGCCGACTCGGAGAGAAATCCGGAGAGACGTTCCTCGGCCTCGAGTGCCGAGAGTCCGTGAAGGTCGAGCACCGCCTCCGGAGGGAGATCCAGGAGAGCACGGCGCGCCTGCCCCTTCTCATAGGCTGATCGGAACACGGCTTCCCGCTCTCTCTCCCGAGGATCCGGAGGGTTTTCGCTGATATGCTTCCTCAGGATCCGGTGAACGGGATCTTCCTCTCTCTCGGATCCCATCTACGAATCCCCCCGAATCCCGCCGGCAAGGAGGAGATCCTCCTTTTTAACCCACCCTCTGATTCCGAATCCCGTTTCTATGAGAAAGTACGATTCGGTCTCCTCCTCGATGTGGACCGCCATTCCTTCGGGAAGGTCGATCCACGGTCCCGCAGTTTCCTTGGGGATCCGCTTCAGCATAACGACCTGCTTCACGATTCCCACCTCCCTGGCCCACGCGCTCCCGACCCCGTAGAGGATCCCGCCGGAGATGCCCGCCAGCGCGAAGGTGAGGATGTGGAGTAACAGGAGAACGCCCCTACCCTTTGCCAGGTTGACGATGCCGATGATACTGCCGAGGCTGACAAACACGAGGAGGAGGAAGAAGATCAGGTCGGGGTGGATCGCGGGGGGTGTTTCAACCTGCTGATCGAGGGATAACGAATCCTCATACCACGCGAGCAGTTTCCGGTATTCCTTGCCCATCGGCGCGAGGGAGACGCTCTCCCTCGCGTACCATACAGCCTCAGCGTGATCCCCGCGCTGAAAGGAGCACATCGAGAGGTTGTACAGGAGTTCCGGTACCCGAAGGAACTCGGGATTGGCGCCGGCGAAGGATTCCGCGGCTCTTGCGTACTCCCCTTCGGAGAACAACCGCGCCCCTTCATGTACGGCGGTCTGATCCGTCGGTTCCCTGCCCCCCACGCTCACGAGAGACAGAAGGAGGAAGACGCCGGGAAGGAATTTGAGTTTTTTCAGGATCGCGAAAAGCACGAAGAGGAAGGGACCGATGACGAGAAACAGGTAGTTTCGCCGCTCCCGATAGACACTCCCTCCTCGGATTGGGAGGAACCTCCCTTCGGTCTTCGGATGGAACGGGAATTCCGGCTTCGCCAAGACAGCGGATCGCACCTTGATCCGGTACGTCCGTTCCTTGGTACGCCTCACTCCCTGTTCTCTGTCCAACCAGGCGAAGGACGGGACAACGATGGAAACCTGTTCCGACGATGCAGCGGCGAGACGGTAGACCACCCGCCTTTCACCCTCATATCCGCCGAACCGGGCCGAAAAGGAGGAGGATTCCTGCTTTTCGAGGAGGTTGGCGCCGGTGATCTCAGGCGCGGGAAACCGGAGATAATTGAGATTCCCGATCCCGGACACCCGCATCGTAAGGGTGAACTCCCCTCCCTGTTCGACGGAATCGGTGGAGATAGTACTCGTAAAGGAGAGGGAACCGATAGCTCCGGAATCGGCGATCCCATCTGGGACGGGAAGAACGGTGAGTGAAAAACCGGGGGCGGTTCCGACGCTTCCCGCACTCTCAACCATGGTGTCGTCGATGGTCACCCTCCCGGTTTTTGACGGGGTGTAGAGGAAAGCTCGTACCGGTATGGTATAAAGGGTCAAGGGTCCATAGTCCTCACGGGTTATTTCGCCCCCCCCGGGGATCTCCTCAAAGAGACCTCCGTCCGGAGAGGAAACCTTGACATCTGAGAAGAGGAGGATCCTCTCCTGATTATAAACCGAAAGAACGATGGAGACAGGCGCCCCGATGAAGACGCTTTCGACCCCGCAGATCCAGCGTGCCTCGAGAGGAACCGAAAAGACGCGGTTCTTAAACACACCCGTCGAGAGCAGCACCGGCTCGGTCATCGCTGCCGAGGATCCGTCGCTTACGAGAAAACCGGGAATAACCGATTTCCCCGCCTTTCTCGCGTAGAAGGTGTACGTGATCATCGTCTTCTTCCGTACGGTCCCGGACTTTTCCGCTTCCGCAACCGGCCTGATATATGGGCCGTTCCAGAGCTCCATCGAGTCCGGGAACTCCGGTTCCGCCACTGTGACGGACGCTGCGTCTTCCCTGTTCACGAGGATGGTAAGCGTGAATCGGTTTCCCACTGCCGCGGGGTTGGGAGTGACTGAAACCACCGGCGCGAGGTCATCGGCTCCCCATACGGTTCCGGACAGGAAAAGAAACAGGGCTGGGAGAAGGGCCGCGCGGGAAAAGGCTCCCGGTATCGTCATGCGCTTTTTCATGTCACCAATCCATCGTTTCCTCGGTCGAAGAGACCGAAACCGGAGCGCGCCACACCTGCCCTTCCTTTCTCTGAACATAGTCGAGCACCCGCGTCACCTCCTCGGAAAACCTGCCGGGCGTAGCAGCCGCACTCTGCCCGCTGTCCTTTTCCCTCCCCTTTGCCTGGAGTTTCGCAAGAGCATGCTCGAGGTTGATCTTCGCTGACATGTTCCCCGGCTCCAATTCCAGGGCCTTGCGGAAGGAACGATACGCCTCCTCATACCTTCCCTGCCTGTAGTAGAGGGTCCCCAGGTTGAAGATGGTCTTGAAAGACAGCGAGGCGTTTCTCGAGAGGAGAACTTTCTGCCATTCGTCGAGAGCCGCTTCGTTCTCTCCGAGAGCGTTGTAAACCGCCCCGAGGTTGAAGGAGACGTAGTCAGCGTATTCCGCGAACTCGAGAGCCCCGAGGTATTCCACGTTCGCCTCCTGGTAGTCCCCCTTCCGGTAGGCGGAGTTCCCTCTCAGAACGGCCAGGTGGGGTTCGATCTGGCCGCAGGAATGGAACAGGCCGAGCGCGAACAGGGAGAGGAGAGCCAACCCCGGCCAGCCACGCCCTATCATAGGATCCTCCTCCACGCAAAGACCTTCACGATCGCCATGCCGAAGAGGCAGAGGATTGCGGCGACGACGAACATCCGGTACCGCTCGCGGCTTTCGAGGAGGAACCCCTTGCCAACCTTGGATCGATAATCCTCAGTCACCATGTCGAGAAGCCGGGAGAGCGCGAGAGGATCGTTCAGCGGGACGTACCTTCCGCCCGTGATCGAGGCCAGCTCTTCAAGGAGGGGTCGGTTGAGAGCGGAATTCACCGTGTCTCCGGACGGTCCTGCGAGTGATCCTCCACCGGTCAGCGGAATTTCCGACCCGGCCTCGGTCCCGGCCCCGACCGTATAGATCAGGATGCCTCTTTTGGCCGCTTCTCTGGCCGCCTCCCGCGGATCCCCGCTCAGGGAGTCTCCGTCCGAGAAGAGGATGACGACCTTCCTCGTCTCGGAGCCTTCGGCAAATGCGTTCAAAGCGGCCATGAGTCCCGCCTCTAGATTCGTGCCCTTCGCGGTGTACATCTCGGGCTCGAGCCTGCCGATGACCGTGTAAAGCGCCGCCTTGTCCTCGGTCGGCGGAATGGCGAGGATCCCGTCTCCCTTGATCAGGACCAGGGCGTATCTGTTCTCCGGCAGGCCCTCGACTAACCCCTGAAGCACCATCCGGGATCTGGCCAGACGGGACGGGCTGGAATCCTGCGCCTTCATGCTGCGGGAAACGTCCAGCGCGAGAACGATGTCAATCCCACGCGGGTTGTAGGGAACGGGCCTCGTTCCCCATTCGGGAGAGGCGAGGGCGACGATGATGAACAGGAGAGCGCAGAGGAAGAGGAAGGAGAGGAAAAACCATTTCACGATGAACACGTTCAGGAGAGCGGATTCCCTCCAGACCCCGCCGAGCCGGGACAGATCCTCCCGTCCCCTCCGATAGTTCCGGGCAAGCACCCCGCAGACCGGAACGAACAGGAGGAGAAGAAGAAAACTCTCGGGATGCCGAAACACTATACCACCTCCCTGAGGAGGATTTTCCTCACGGCGAAGGAGAGGAGAAGGAGGATCAGGCCGGCCAGAAGGAACTGGCGGTGGAACGGGATGGTCGTGATCTCGATCTTGACCCGGCGCTCCGTGACTTCCACCACATCGATCGATTTGAGCACTTGTTCGAGAGAATCGATGTCCGAGACGGAAAAGTACTTTCCTCCCGTAATATCCGATATCCTCTTAAGCAGTTCCTCGTCGAAGCGACCCTCGAAGGTTCCCCTATACACCTTTCCCGTCACCGGGTCCGAGTACTCGAGGGGAACGGAACCCTCTGATCCGATGCCGATCGAATAGATCCTGATTCCCAGCTCCTTCGCGATATCCGCCGCCGTTGTCGGAAGGATCTCGCCCGCGTTGTTCTCGCCGTCCGTGATGAGGACGATCACCTTATTACTCCCCTCGCTCTCCCTGAGGTGGAGACAGGCCACAGCGAGGCCCATTCCGATGGCCGTACCGGACCCGAGCTCCATGAGAGTCAGCTGATCGAGGGCGGAGAGGATGTACGGGTAGTCGAGTGTGGGTGGCACGCGAAGGGAAGAATCTGAAGCGAACGAGACGATCCCGATCGGGTCGTTTTCTCTTCCCGCGACGAACTTCCTGATCACCTCGCGGGCGGCGTCAAACCGAGACAGTCCCGCGGAATCCATGGCGCCCATGCTTGGACTCTGGTCGAGAACGATCATGATATCCACCCCTCGCGAGAGGTAGATGTTGTTCCGTTCGAATTGCGCGGGCCGAGAAAGGCCCACGATGAGCAGAACGGTTCCGAGCCAGAAGAAGAAAGACCCCAGGAATACGGCGAACCTAATTCTCCGCTGGCTCCACGAGAAGCCCTTTCCCCTCCAGATCGAGAAGGAAAAAGAGAGTCTTCCGCCACGCTTCAGATAGCCATGAGAGAGATACACCAACACGGGTACGGGGATGAGGAACAGGAGAAATACGGGATCCTCAAAGGTCCACATGCTCTCTCTCCCCTTGCTGCTCTCTCTTCCGGAGTGTTTCTTCGATGTTCTCCACCTGGGTCCGGCACAGAAGGAGATCACCGCGCCTCTTTTCCGCGGACGCAGCCTCTCCCCCGAAGCGGACACGGTCAGCGCCTGACAGGAATTCGGCGAGGGAGCGGGAACTCCGGAGGTCCCCGAACTCGCCGTAGAGGATCCCCGCCGATTCCCTGCTTGTGGCGGAAATCAGGTTCCTGCCCAGCCTGAGGGACAGGTAGGATCTAACCTCCCCGGAAAGCCGCGTATAGTACTCGCCGGGGTCGAGGGTTCCCTCCTGGGCCGCGAGCGCCGCCATCCTCTTCTGGAAACGCCGGTACGGAAGCTTTCTGCGCCCCGCGCGAAGGCTGCCCCGAAGCGCCTTTCCCAACCGATCCCAGAACAGCAGGAGAAGGAGCGGTCCCGCCAGGAGAGCGGTCGAGCCGATGACGAGGAGGAGCCGCGATCCGGGGAGGATTACGGGGCCGAAGGGATCGACAAAGCTGAGAGGTGTGTCCTGCATCACGCTCGTCGTGTGAATCTTCACCTCCTGCAGCACAGCCTCCCCCAGGTCGATCGCCGGGAGGGCCCGGATTCCCGGCTGGAACGATACCAGACGGATCCGGATCTCCGGGTATTCCCCCTCGGTCTCGACTCGGATGTTCTTAAACGAGAGTCCGGAGGATTCGGGCATTTTCGTGGGCGAAACGAGGGTAATCCCCGCCAGGGGCTCGATCTGGATCCGGATCTCCACCTGGTCGCCTACGTAAAACTGCTGTGGAAGGAAGTGGATCGTCCTGACCTGGACCGCGGGCTTTTCCGCGGCCGAGACGGACCCGATCGATATCATCGCATACAGGAGGAGAAAGAGGCATACCGGAACAAGCCGGAGCGCGGCCCTTCCCGCTCTCCCCCTCATCGCGCACGCTCCCTTCGCCTGATGAAGAAATCGGCGAGCTTCCTCACGGGATCCTCGTTCGTACCGATGAGCAGGGGACTCACCCCCCGTTTCCTGCACTCGTTCATCCAGGTTTTTCGCTGCAATTCCCAGAAGAAACGGTAGTCTTCCCTGAAGCTCTTCGACATTCCCGCGCCGAGGATCGTCTCTCCAGTTTCGGGATCCCGAAGCTCGAAGAGCCCGCTCCGCGGGTATTCCGTGTCGAGGGGATCCGTGATATTCACGGCGATGAGATCGTGCTTCCGGGAGAGCAGCGAAAGTTCGGGGTAACCCGTTCCGGTTCGGAAATCGGAGATGATGACGCAGATGCCCCGCCTCTTCAGAGAGTCGAAGGCGGTTCTGAGCGCGAGGCCCAGGTCGGATCCCGTTCCCCTCGGCTGTATCTGGGTCAGGTCCTGAACGAGCCTGAGGACATGGGTCTTTCCCTTCATGGGGGGAACGAACTTCTCTATCCTGTCGGAAAAGAAAAGCGCGCCCGCGCGGTCGTTGTTATACACCGCGGCGAAGGCGAGGAGCGCGGCTACGATGCCGGCGGTCTCTTTCTTGTTCACGGTTCCCGTTCCCGAGAAGAGGGAGGCAGAGACATCGATGATGAGGAAGAGAACGAGTTCCCGCTCCTCCTTGAAGGTCTTGAGATAGGGCGAACCGATTCTAGAGCTGACGTTCCAATCGATGAAACGGGCGGCGTCGTCCTGCGTGTATTCGCGCACCTCGTCGAACTCGATACCGAGCCCCTTGAAGATGGAGCGGTAGTTCCCCGAAAACAGTCCGTCGACGGACTGTTTCGTCACGAGCTTCAGGTTTCGGGCGCGCTCGAATAGCTTTTCGTTCCTCATCGCATCCTGTCCGTGAACCGCCCTAGGGAACCGGGACTTCCTTCAGGATCATCCCGGCGATATCCTCGGGGGAAAGCTCCTCCGATTCCGCCTCGTAGGAGAGAATGAGCCGGTGACGGAGGACGTTGCACGCCACGGCCTTGATGTCCTCCGGCAGAACGTAGGACCTGCCCTGGAACAACGCCTCTATCCTCGAACAGCGGTAGAGCGCGATGGAGGCCCGCGGCGACGCACCGTACTCGAGGTAGCGGGAGAAGGGATACAGTCCCTTCTGCACGGATCTGGAGGCGAGAACGATCGCCGTAATGTACTCCATGAGCCGGTCGTCCACATGAATCGCCTGGGCCGCGGCGCGGAGAACGCCGAGGTCTTCACGGGCAAGGCGCTTCGAAACCGGGATGAACTCGCTGTTTCCCATCCGTTTCAAGATCGCCAGCTCCTCCTCCTTCGAGGGATAGGAGATGGTTAGCTTGAGGAGAAACCGATCGAGCTCCGCCTCGGGCAGCGGATAGGTTCCCTCCTGCTCGATGGGATTCTGGGTGGCCATGACGAAGAAAGGATCGGGAAGGGGATGGCTCGATTCCCCGAGAGTCACCTGACGTTCCTCCATCGCCTCCAGGAGAGCGGATTGCACCTTAGCCGGGGCCCGGTTGATCTCGTCAGCC
>CAZPZF010000058.1:0-11517 GCA_964590705.1 uncultured Spirochaetales bacterium
ACTGGGCGGTGGGTTGCCCCCCGCGCCGCTTCCAGTTCTCTCGATCTTGCCAGGTGCGTCGCTTTTCCCGGTTTCCCCTCTACTTGATCGAGTAGAAGGCCTTTTTCCCCGCGTAGGAAGCGACTCCCTCCAGAAGTTCCTCAATCCTGATAAGCTGATTGTACTTGGAAAGCCGGTCCGAACGGGACATGGAACCGGTTTTGATCTGCCCGGTTTCAAGGGCGACGACGAGGTCCGCGATGAAGTCATCGCTGGTCTCCCCGCTCCGGTGCGACACAACGGCAGTGTAGCCGGCTTTCTTCGCCATTTCGACCGCCTCGTAGGTCTCCGTCAGGGTCCCTATCTGGTTCACCTTGATAAGGATGGAGTTCGCGATCCCCTTCTCGATTCCCCTGCTGAGGCGTTCCGTGTTGGTCACGAAGATATCGTCTCCCACCAGCTGGATCTTCTTCCCCAGTTTATCGGTGAGGAGTTTCCATCCATCCCAATCGTCCTCGGCCATCCCGTCCTCGAGGGAGATGATGGGGTACTTGGCTACCCAGGAACACCAGAAATCGACCATCTCGGCCGAGGACAGCTCCCTGCCGCCCGATTTCTTGAAGACGTATTTTCCCTTTTCGGAGTCGTAGAACTCCGATGCCGCGGGATCGAGGGCGATGAAGACGTCGGATCCCGGTTTATACCCCGCCTTCTCGATGCTGGCGAGGATCACCTCGCAGGCTTCCTCGTTCGACCCGAGGTTGGGGGCGAATCCCCCCTCGTCTCCGACGCTGGTGCTGTGTTTCTTACCCTTGAGGACGCCCTTGAGGGTGTGGAAGATCTCGGACATCATGCGGACCGCCTCCCTGATCGAGGGGGCGCCCACGGGCATGATCATGAATTCCTGGAAATCGACAGAATTGTCCGCGTGCGAACCGCCGTTGATGATATTGGCCATCGGGACCGGCATGAGCGAGGAGTGGTAGCTCCCGAGGTACTTGAACAGGGGGAGTTCGAGGTAATTCGCCGCGGCCCGGGCCGTGGCCATGGAAACGCCCAGGATGGCGTTCGCCCCCAGCTTCCCCTTGTTCGGGGTGCCGTCGAGTTCGATGAGGGTCCTGTCGATATCGACCTGATCGAGGGCGTCGAGTCCGACGACCTCGGCGGCGATGATGTTGTTCACGTTGTCAACGGCTTTGAGAACCCCCTTGCCCAAATAGCGTTTCGGGTCGCCGTCCCGGAGCTCCACAGCCTCATGGGTACCGGTGGAAGCGCCGGAAGGCACGGCCGCGCGCCCCATGGATCCGTCTTCGAGAACGACATCTACCTCGACAGTCGGGTTTCCTCGTGAATCCAGGATCTCTCGTGCTTCAACGTACTCTATAACACTCATAACTCCTCCTTTTTTTCAGGCAGGCGGTCAACTCTTGCCGTTCGCCTGGCCTCGGCTCCTCGCGTTTCGCGTTATTACGTATGATTAGTAAAATATCACCTCATGGGGAATGGGAAGTCAAGGGATGTTCGCTCGGCGAGCTGATTTGTTCTTGCCTTGCGGAATAGGAAAACGTACAATAGCCCCATGAGATACACCCGCCTCTTCGGTAAAACCGCACGGGAGGACTCGCGGGACGAGCATCCATCCGGAACATCCCTGCTCAACCGCGCCGGATTCACCAGATCCGCTGGCCAGGGGCTCAATTCCTTCCTTCCCATCGGGTATCGAGTCGTGAAAAAAATTGTCGAAATCATCCAGCAGGAATTGACGGCGATGGGAGGGCAGGAAGTGCAGGTTCCGTTCGTAACCCTGTACGACCTGTTCAAGAAGAGCGGAAGATCCGACCTAAGGGACGAGGAGCCGCTCCGTCTCAAGGACAGAAACGGCAAGGAACTGGTACTCTCCCCCAGCCATCTCGAGGCGATGGTGGATCTCGTCAAGGAAGGGCTGACCTCTTACAAGGATCTTCCTGTCCTTCTCTACCAATTCCAGAATAAATACAGGGACGAAGAACGGACGCATCACGGCCTCCTCAGGGCCAAAGAGTTCCTCATGTGCGACGCATACTCCTTTCACCGCACATACGCCGACCTCAATAATTTTTTCCCCCGTATGTTCGCCGCGTACAAGAGGGTGTTCAAACGCTGCGGGGTGGATATCATTACCGCCGAATCGGCGGCGGGATCGCTCGGCGGGGAACGCGCATACGAATTCCTCATGCCTCTCACGTTCGGGGACGATGTCATCATCAGCTGTGATAAGTGCGGATATCGGGCGAACCGCGAGGTGGCAATGGGGATCAAAGGGTATGGATCGGGCAGTCCGTTGGCGATCGAACGCATCTTTACCCCGAACTGCGCTACGATAGAGAGCCTCTGCGCCTGCCTGGGCAAGCCGCCTTCGGCGATCGGAAAGGCGATGGTCTATTCATCCAATAAGGGGCTCGTTATGGCCGTTGTCAGGGGGGATTACGACGTCAGTCTAGAGAAGCTCTCGCGCTTCCTCCGGATACCGATTCAGCGCCTGGCCTCCAATGTCGAGCTTGAACTTCACGGTCTGGTCCCGGGCTACTGTTCGCCGCTCGGGATTAAAGACAGCCTCACCGTTGTAGTGGATGACACGGTCGCGAACACGCCGAACCTGGTCATGGGAGCCAACGAGGAGGGGTACCATTTCGCGAACGTCAATTTCGGAAGGGATTTCGAGTCTGTTCGGGTAGGGGATATCGTGCGGGTGAAGGCGGACAACCGCTGCTACCAATGCGGGAACCCTCTGTCCGAGATCAGGGCGATCGAGCTGGGTAACATCTTCAAGCTCGGGGACTTCTACCCAAGACAATTCGGGCTCACCTTCCTCTCCGAACGGAACACCAGAGTCTATCCCAACATGGCTTCTTATGGAATCGGGATCGGAAGGCTCGTGGGTTCGATTGCCGAAGCCAACCACGACGCAAAGGGTCTCATCTGGCCACGAACCGTATCCCCCTTCAGCTATTACCTCATCGCCATGGGCAAGGGGAGAGACGTAAACGAGGCGGCCGAGAAGATCCACGAATTCCTAGGGGATGAGGAGGTCCTTTGGGATGACCGTGAGGAATCGCCCGGCGTGAAACTCAACGACGCGGATCTTCTCGGAATTCCCCTTCGTGTCATCGTATCCGCCAAGCACCTTGAAGCGGAAGAGGTCGAGATGCACAGGAGGCGAACAGGGGAGACCTGGACTGTCCCCATCAACAAGATCATGGATTTCAAGCTCTGATCGGGATCACAGGTTCCCCTTCCAGTATCCAGCCGTGGAATGGAATTCCGCGTCCCCTGGATGTGAGTCCCGTCCCGTACCCCGGACGCCTCCATGAACACATTTCCCTTGTCAAAGGAGTCCTTTTCGTTTAGACTTGATATTCGACTGGATTCCAATTCTTTATCTTTGAAAAGGAGAGAAGCATGAAAAAGGCATTAGCAGTCATCATGACGGTATTGCTGGTCCTATCCCTTTTCGTCTCCTGTAAGGCCAAGGAAGCGAAAGAGGCTGCGACCTTTACCATCGTGAACGGCGCGGAACCTGAATCACTCGATCCGCACCTGATAACCGGCGTTCCCGAACACCGGATCTACGAATCCCTGTTTGAAGGCCTGCTCGTCTACGATCCTCAGACGGCCAATGGCATCCCCGGCCTCGCCGAGAGCTGGACCACCAACGCGGACAGGACGATCTACACCTTCAAACTGCGGAAGACTACCTGGAGCGACGGCGTGCCCATCACCGCGGATACTGTTGTGAAATCCTGGCTCAGGGAACTCAATCCTGAAACCGCGGCTCCCTACGCCTGGTTCCCCGCCATGTTCATCAAAGGCGCCCAGGCCTACAATGAGGGAAGCGCCGGCCCCGAAGCCGTAGCGATCAAGGCGATCGACGACTACACCTTCCAGATGGAACTTGTGGGACCCCTTCCCTATGTCGAGGGAGCCCTTCCCCATTACTCTTTCGCCGTCGTACCCATCCACGCCATCGAGAAATTCGGTACTGAATGGACCAATCCGGAGAACTTCGTCGGAAACGGCCCCTTCATCCTCGAGACCTGGAGCCCCCAGGAACAGATCACCGTGGTTCCCAACCCCAAGTACTGGGACAGGAACGCGGTTCAGCTCGGAAAGGTCGTCTACATAGCGCTGGACGACAACAATACCGGCTACAACATGTACATCAACGGCGAAGTCGACTGGATGCCCACGGTTCCGCTGGACCAGCTTGAGAGCGCTCAGAAGCGGCCTGACTATCACTGCACCCCGCAGCTGTCCACCTATTACTACATCTTCCAGAACAAGGTGAAACCCTTCAACGATCCCAGGGTCCGCAAGGCCCTTTCGATGGCCGTCGACCGGACCGCTCTCGTAACGCAGGTCACCAGAGCCGGCCAGGTTCCGGCGTTCAGCATCGTTCCCCCGATGACCGGCTATGACGCCATTCCCGGAAACGGCTATGATGTCGCCACCGCCAAGAAGCTTCTCGCGGAAGCCGGCTATCCTGACGGCAAGAACTTCCCGGTTTTGAGGATCCTCTACAACACGGCTGATGGGCACAAGAAGATCGCCGAATTCATCCAGCAGCAGTGGGCCGAGAATCTGGGAATCAAGTGCGAGCTCTGGAACCAGGAATGGAAGACCTACCTCGTGACTCAGAGAGAGCATGATTTCCAGGTTTCTAGGGCCGGGTGGGTAGGCGACTACCAGGATCCCAATACCTTCCTCGACATGTTCGTGACCGGTTCCGCAATGAACCATGGCCTCTATGAGAGCGCTACATATGACGGACTCATCGCCAAGGCCGCGACTATGATGCCTGGGGCCGACAGAATGGCCACCCTCAGACAGGCGGAAGAGCTCTTCATTACCCAGGACGCGAGTATCATGCCCCTGTACTTCTATACGACCAACAACATGATCGACACCAACAAGTGGGGCGGGTTCTACTTCAACGTCATGGATTACCATCCCACCAAGAACATCTTCCTCAAGTAGGATGGTTTCGGTTCCGTACTCATGCTGCCCCGGATTGTATCCGGGGCAGTTTTTATTTAAGCACTCGGCAGATCGGGGAGACGGGAAATGAAGAGTTTCAGAAAGGAGCTTGTCTTCACCACGGAGAAGAGGTACCAGATCGTAAGGATAACGGATCAGGTGGAAGCCGCCCTGAAGGAGAGCGGTATCCGGGAGGGACTTTGCCTGGTGAATCCCATGCACATCACCGCGAGCGTTTTTATCAACGACGACGAGCCTGGCCTGCACCAGGACTATCTGGATTGGCTAGAACGGCTTGCCCCGTACAGCAAGAACGGGTATCGTCACAACGTGGGCGAGGACAACGGGGACGCACACCTGAAGCGCCAGCTCATGGGCAGGGAAGTGGTCGTCGCCGTAACCGACGGGAGACTCGATTTCGGGACATGGGAACAGATCTTCTACGGCGAATTCGACGGGAGGAGGAGAAAACGGGTTCTCGTCAAGATCATCGGGGAATAGCGTGGAGATGGCGCCCGTACTGCAAAAAACGAAGGAGTTGAACCGAAATGAAAATCGAAGCTGACCTTTCAAATCTCGACACTGTCCTTAGGGCCTCGGTACGCGAATCCGACCTGCCGAAGGCGAAAACCCTGTTCCTCAAGGCTCTGGCTGCCAAGGCGCATCGTTTCTACGGCGGAAAGATGCAGACGATACCGAAGGCCCCAGTACTCGGGTTCAACTGGTTCAACGTCTGGTATACTCCGGGCGTCTCCCGGATTTCGACCACGATCAGGGACGACAACGAGTCATCCTATGACCTTTCCAACCGGTCCAACCTGGTCGCGGGCGTCAGCGATGCGACCAGGTTGCTCGGCGCCGGAGACTGCACGCCGCCGGGGGGGCGCGGGGTCATGGAGGGGAAAGCCTTTCTCATGAAATACCTGGGCGGCATCGACGCCGTCGCTCTCTGCGTCGATTCCCACGACTCGAACGGAAAACACTGCCCGAAGAGGATCATCGACTTCGTGAAGATGGCGGAGCCGAGTTTCGGCGCGGTGAACCTGGAGGATATATCGCAGCCCAACTGCTATGAGGTCTTGGATACCCTCCGGGAGGAATGCGACATTCCCGTCTGGCATGACGACGCGCAGGGTACGGCCTGCGTTACCATCGCGGGACTCATCAACGCGTTGAAGATCGCGGAGAAGCGGATCGAGGACGTGAATGTCGTTCTCTTCGGCGCCGGCGCGGCGAATACGGCCATCGCTCGGTTCATCATCGCCTGCGGAGGGGATCCGGCACGGATGACGGTGTTCGACTCCCGGGGCGGGCTGCACCGTGGCCGGAAGGATATCGAGGCTGACAAGGCCTACTACCGGAAGTGGGAGATCTGCATGGCGACCAATCCCCGGAAGGTGTCGAGTTTCGATGACGCCATCCGGGGCGCCGACGCCCTGATTGCCCTTTCCGCGCCCGGACCCGGCGTTTTCAAGAAGGAACAGATCGCGTCTATGGCGAAAAGGTCAATCGTTTTCGCCTGTTCCAACCCGGTTCCGGAGATCTACCCGCAAGAGGCCCATGAAGCGGGGGCCTTCATCGTGGCGACCGGCCGCGGCGATTTCCCGAACCAGGTCAACAATTCCATCGGATTCCCCGGCATTCTGAAGGGAGCGCTCCTCGCCCGGGCGCGCAAGATCTCGGACGGCATGGCCATCGCCGCGGCCCGGTCCCTGGCATCTTTCGCCGAGAAGAGGGGTATCTCTCCCACCAATATCGTGGCCACGATGGAGGAAACCGAGGTGTTCGTCGAGGAGGCAGCAGCTGTGGCTGAAGCCGCGGTGGCTGAGGGACTCGCGCGGGTTTCGATCAGCGGTACGGAGGCCGCGGCCAGGACCAGAGAGGATATCGCCAGGGCGCGGAAGGCCTCGGCGGCGCTGCGGGAAAACGGTTTGATCGCCGACCCGCCGCAGGAGCTCATCGACGAGGCGTTCGAAGAGGCGCTGAAGGGGAGCGCGAAGAAATAGGGGCTGCTAATTCGCGCGCTCTATCCTGCCATACGCTGTACCCGCGGAAGGCTCTCGGTTTCCGCTTCCGCGGGTCCGGACGCACGGATTCCCTCCATAGTTCCCCGCTTACGCGGGGGGCTTCTTTTCATATAGATAAAATCCCTGCCTAACACCCCCTTAATCATGTACTGGTATGTAATCAAGGACATGTGACATGACTGATTAAGGAGGTACCATGAAATCCCGATCGATTATTCTTGCGTTTTTCTTTCTCTTCGTAGCCGCGCTTTCCGTTTTCCCCGCCGGCGGCCGTGAGCAGGCTTTAGTGCAGGGGACAACGGCATCTGACACGACGTCAACCGGGCGGCAGCAGGCTCGCGCGAAATACGTGTTCCTCTTCATCGGAGACGGTATGGCGCTTGCCCAGGCGCATTCCGCGGAGGTCTACAGCCACGCGATCAGCGCGGGGGATGTCGGAACAATCCCCCTTTCCTTCACCCAGTTTCCCTGCCAGGGGATCACCACCACCTATGACGCGAGCTCGATCATCACCGATTCCGCCTCGGCCGGAACAGCCATGGCGACCGGGAACAAGACCCTGAGCGGTGTCATTAACATGGATACCACCAAGACCGTCAGGTTCAAGACGATCGCGGAGTACGCCCATCAGGCCGGGTTCAGGGTGGGGATAATCACCTCCGTTTCCCTGGATCACGCGACCCCCGCGTCTTTCTACGCTAAAACCCCATCACGCGGTAACTTTTATGACATCGGGGTGCAGATGGCGAATTCGGGATTCGACTTCTTCGGCGGCGGCGGACTTGTCCAGCCGACCGGCAAGAACAAGGATCAGCCCGACATCCTGGGTATGGCTATTTCCAACGGGTATACCGTCGTTAACTCCGTTGATTCCATCAAATCCTTGAAACCTGGCTCGGGCAAGGTGATCGCGATCAACCCAACCCTCGATTCGTCGCAGGCCATGCCGTACGACATCGACAGGGCTCCAAACGATCTCTCGCTTGCCGATTACACGGCAAAGGCTATCGAGCTTCTCGATAATCCCGCCGGATTCTTCATCATGGTGGAAGGGGGAAAGATCGACTGGGCCTGCCACGCGAATGACGCTGCGGCATCCATCGGTGACACGATCGCTTTGGACAGGGCTGTCCTGGTGGCGATCGAGTTCTACCGCGCCCATCCGGATGACACCATCATCATCGTGACCGGCGACCACGAAACCGGTGGGATGAGCATCGGTTTCGCCGGAACTCAGTACAGCACCTTCTTCAACAAGATTGCCGGCCAGAAGGGGTCGTTCGATTTTTTCAACAGCCAGGTTCTTATGCCCTACAAGAATACACACACAACCCAGAACGCGAGACTCGAGGATCTTCTGCCGCGGATCGAGAGCTTCTTTGGCATCGCCTATGCCTCGCTGGCGGACAATGACAGGGAACTGATTCAGCGTGCCTTCATACGCTCCATGAAGGGTGAAGTCGAGAGGGCTCCCCAGGAGAGCGTAGCCCTCCTGTACGGCGGGTACGAGCCCCTCACTATGGCCCTTACCCATGTCGCCAATCAGAACGCCGGCGTGGCGTGGACCAGTTACTCGCATACGGGGGTTCCCGTCGCCACCTACGCTATGGGAGCGGGTTCCGACGCATTCAACGGGTACTACGACAACACCGACATTTTCCGGAAGCTGGCCGCGGTCATGGGTATAACCGTGGCTGATTGATATAGTGCACGCTTTTCTCCTATGGTTCTCGGGGGCGTGGCCTCCCCCGGGACCTCTTTCTTCAAGACGAGGAGTTGACATGCTTCACGAACCGGAATCATTGGGGCTTGAATCCCTGGTTTCCGATGCAACGGGCGAAGACGGGAGCGGACCCGCGCGGACCAGGCCGCGCAAACGGGACACGATCCTTGCCTTGACGCTGGGGCTACTTAGCGTCGTGCTCGCCGCAATTCCGACGGGATACGAAAAACCGATGTACATGAGCGCGGAACGAGTACGGGCTCGGGTCATCGAGGCTGATAACTCCCAGGTGATGACATACGGCATCGTGAAACAGGGGGAACAATTTCTCACTGTCAGGATCCTTGACGGAACGTTCAAGGGAAGCGTGGAAAACGCCGTGAACACCGTGTTGGGAAAGATGGATCTCGACAAGATTTTCTCTCCCGGTGATGTCGCCCTTGCCTCCGTTGACATCGATCCCAAAACGGGCAGGCTTTCGGCCGTTACCCTCATCGATCATTACCGGGTCGGAATGGAGATCATTCTGACGGGCCTTTTCCTGGCTGCTCTCATCCTCTTTGCCGGCTGGACAGGTTTCAAGGCCTTCGTCTCTTTCGTGTTCGGTCTTCTCGTCATCTGGAAGGTCCTGATTCCGGGATTTCTCGCCGGGTTCGATCCCGTGCTCGTTTCCCTGGCCACCGTAGCGATCCTCACCTGCGCCATCATTTTCCTGGTGGCCGGAATCAATCGTGTCGGCGTAACGGCTGTTTTGGGCTGCCTTCTTGGAATTGCCGTTACATGCACGGTTGGAATGATCGTCGCGGGACCTTTCCACCTGAACGGCGCCGTACGCCCTTTTTCGGAGACACTTCTGTATTCGGGGTATCCCCACCTGGATCTGACGCGCATCTTCCTTGCCGGCGTGTTCCTGGCCTCTTCGGGAGCGGTGATGGACCTGGGAATGGATATAGCATCCGCGATGGCGGAGGTCCACCGCAGGCATCCCGGGATATCCTCAAGGGAACTTATCGCGTCCGGATTCAGAGTCGGCAGGGCCGTTCTCGGGACCATGACCACGACCCTCCTTCTGGCGTATACCGGGGGGTTCACCTCCCTTCTCATGGTGTTCATGGCCCAGGGAATTCCAATCATCAACATGTTCAATCTGAGCTTTATATCCTGCGAACTTTTCCACACCATCGTGGGGAGTTTCGGCCTTGTCATGTCTGCTCCATGCACCGCGATTCTCGGCGGTTTCATGCTTACCGGCAAGCGGTCATCTGTGGGTTTTGTTCGTAAGCTCCGGGAAGAGGAGCATTGAAACGCTGTTACCGAAGAGCCATATATGCTCATGACATTCAGCATCCGCCGGACTGGAAGCGGAAAAAATTCCATTGTTTCTATTGACAGTAACGAACGATTCCTGTATCCTCTCCGTATCGAATCGTTACTACAAGGAGAAACAATCGTATGGACAATTACTTCAAGAGCTATCCTGATGAAAAAGGGAATTTCGAGGAGTACGGAGGAAGCTACATCCCCCCCCAACTCCAAGTGGAGATGGATCGGATCACTGACGCGTATTTTTCAATCAGCAAGTCGCACGAGTTCATCTCGGAGCTTCGGAATATCCGAACCCACTTTCAGGGGAGACCGACTCCCGTCTACTTCGCCAAGACGCTCTCCGATCTCTATGGAGGACGCATCTACCTGAAGAGGGAGGATCTCAACCATACCGGCGCCCACAAGCTCAACCACTGCATGGGCGAGGCTCTTCTTGCAAAGTATATGGGAAAGAAGAAGCTGATTGCGGAGACAGGCGCGGGGCAGCATGGAGTAGCGCTGGCCACGGCAGCCGCGTATTTCGGCCTTGAATGCGAGATCCATATGGGCGAGGTGGACATGGCCAAGGAACACCCGAATGTCGTGCGCATGCAGATCCTCGGCGCTAAGGTGGTTCCCGTCACCGCCGGGTTGCGTACGCTGAAGGAGGCGGTGGACTCGGCCTTTACCGCCTATCTGCAGGATCCGGTCACCACCATGTACTGCATCGGGTCGGTCGTCGGCCCTCACCCCTTTCCGATGATGGTCCGAGACTTCCAGCGGGTCGTAGGCATCGAAGCCAGGGAGCAGTTCCAGGAGATGACGGGAGAGCTTCCCGACAACGTGGTCGCCTGCGTGGGAGGGGGGAGCAACGCTATCGGCCTGTTTTCCGCGTTCCTCGAAGATCGGGAATGTGAGATCTACGGGGTCGAGCCGCTCGGCCGTTCCTTCAAGCCGGGCGACCATGCGGCGACCATGACCTACGGAAAGCCCGGCGTGATCCATGGCTTCAAATGCTACCTTTTGCAGAATGAAAAAGGAGAACCCGCCCCGGTTTACTCGATCGCCAGCGGTCTCGACTATCCAGGCGTCGGTCCCGAGCACTCCATGCTGAAGGACAAGGGCAGGGTGAATTACGTGACCATCGACGACGAGGAGTGCGTGGACGCCTTCTTCACCCTGAGCAAGAAGGAGGGGATCATCCCCGCCCTTGAGAGCGCTCATGCCGTGGCGTACGCCATGAAACTGGCAAAGGAAAAGAGGCGGCAGTCGATCCTCGTGAACCTGAGCGGCCGCGGCGACAAGGACATCGACTTCATCGTGGAGAAGTACGGCGTTCGGTGATTTGTTGAAAGCGCCGCGGTGTGCGGGAAGCCCGCCGCGGCTTGGAAGAAGCACGCAGCAGCGTGCTAGATGCCGCGGCGACAAGGACATCGACTTCATCGTGGAGAAGTACGGCGTTCGGTGATT
>CAZPZF010000058.1:11617-15507 GCA_964590705.1 uncultured Spirochaetales bacterium
GCCGCGGTGTGCGGGAAGCCCGCCGCGGCTTGGAAGAAGCACGCAGCAGCGTGCTGTTCCTCCTTGATCTATTTCAGCGGGAAATAGATCTCGGTCAGCAGTTCCTCGGGCGGGACCTCGTTGGGGTCGTTCAGGTAGACCTCGTAGCAGGTTCCCGTGGGCACAACTCCCCTCTCCTTCATAAACGCCGCGAGTTCTCCGTACGGCTTTTCCATTCCCTCGTATGGCCCCTTGAAGGTAGTCGTGGCCGTCCTTCCCCCCGGCAGGGATCCCGGACGAACCTTCCCCTTTCCCTTTATGGGACGGTTCACAGGAAATCCGATCTCCACGTCCAGATGCTCCATGTCCATGTTATGATAGACTGCAAAGGGAGGGCCGGCGGGGTCAGCGCCCTGTTCCTTCATGCACCCGAAGACCTCGTCATAACTTTTACCCATGATTTCGTGGAGATCCTTCACGTTGACGGTCGTGCGGATCGCGGCCGTCTGCCTTTCCTTCAGTTCCTTGATTTCCATCTCATCCCTCCTTCCGTTTCCGGTCACATCGTGGTTTGAACTCATGCTGGGGGTAGTATCGGGGAGGATATACGACATCAGTATGTCGGGGATATTCCCGAATTATCCGTATAGACGCAGAATTTTTTCCGCTTCGCTCCTTACCTTCTCCCGCAGGCTTTTCGGGGAGAGCACCGTCACGTACGCGCCGTAGCTCAGGATCATCCCGTACAGCCAGCCATCCTCCGGCATTCGGGTGGAGACGACCATCCGGCCATCGGGCTGATACAAGATTCCCGCTTCCTCCCAGTACTCTTCAACGAGGCCCTTCATGGCCGGATCGAAGGAGAGAACCATGTCCGTCATCTTCAAGCTGCCGCCCCGCTCAAGATCGAGCTGATAGGTTTCAAAGCTCTTTTCTCTCCGCCTGAAGCGTCCGGGGAGAAGTTCTGGATCCTTGATCCGCGAAATTCGGAAGAGCCTGTAATCCGCGCGTGTTCTGCAGTATCCGTAGAGGTACCAGGAACGCCAGCGGAAAACGACGGTCATCGGTTCCACCGTGCGCAGGGTCGATTCCAGCTTGTTGCTCGTATAGGCGAAGCGGATGAGTCTGCTCTCCTCGATGCCTCGTTCGGCTATCTTCAGCGTTTCCTGATTTCCCGGTTTCCCCCCGAGCGTGCTGAAATCGATGTCGAGCTTTTCCTGCCGCATGGCCATGCCCTTTTGGTCGAGAGGGGTGAGGAGGGTTTTCATCTTTTCCACCGTGGCGGTGATCCGTTTGTCCGTCAGGGAAGAGCTGATGCTGCCGAGCGAGGAGATGATGTAGAACAGGTCATCGGCGGTCACGATCTGGCGGTCGAGCCGGAACTGCTCCACGATCCCGTAACCGCCGCGGGGACCCTGCACCGCCATCACCGGGATTCCCGCCCTTTCGATCGTTTCCATGTCCCGCTGGATCGTTCGTATCGAGACATCGAAGGTTTCGGCCAGATGGCTCGCGCTGACGAGCTCCCTGTTCAGGAGATAGACGATGATCCCGAGGAGGCGGTCGATTTTCATGGGCGGGCCCTCCGGTCCACAGTGTACCGTGTGAATAGTACCTCGAAGCGCATGGATTGTCATCGGATCTCCGTCCGATGTATGGTATCTTCAGGCCAGAGCGAGGATTGAAGATGGAGGAAAACGATATGGACACGGCCGTTCTCGAGAACCTGCTGTGCGATCTCACGGCCATCGACTCCACGAACCCCGAACTGGTTCCGGGCGGAGCGGGCGAGTACCGGATCGCCGGGTTTGTTGCGGAATGGCTTCGGTCCGCGGATTTGGATGTCCGCATCGACGACTCCATCGCGGGCAGGCCATCCGTTATCGCCGTCGCCCATGGAACCGGCGGGGGGAGGAACCTCCTCCTCAACGGCCACATGGACGTGGTTGGTGCCGGCGGCATGACCGATCCGTTTGTGCCGACCATACGGAACGGGAAGCTGTACGGCCGCGGCTCCTACGACATGAAGGGGGGGCTTGCCGCGTGCATGGCGGCCTTGAAATCCGCACGAGAAGGATCGCGCGGGAGGAGGCTCAGGGGGGACCTGATCCTCGCCGCGGTGGCTGATGAGGAATATGGAGGCCGCGGGACCATGGGAGCGGTAAGCGCCCTCGCGCGGGAGGGGATCAGGGTCGACGGCGCTCTTGTTGCCGAGGGAACCGATGAAAGACTGATCACCACGCACAAGGGGTTCGTGTGGCGCGAGGTAAGGACCTTCGGAACCGCCGCGCATGGATCACGACCCGACCTCGGCGTTGACGCGATCGTTTCCATGGGGCATTTCCTGGCGCGTCTGGATGACCTGAACCGTGATCTCATGGGCGGGAAAGGGCACTCGCTCCTGGGAACCGGATCGGTGCACGCGTCGCTCGTCAGGGGCGGGCAGGAGTTCTCGACGTATCCCGGCGAATGCCTTCTCTCTATAGAACGACGGACTATCCCGGGAGAGACGGGCGGGACGGCGCAGGCGGAGCTGGAGAGGATCATCGATTCGCTCTCCGAAACGGACGGCCGCTTTCGGGCACGCTCGCGCGGGATCCTCGAACGGGGACCTCTGGAGACGCGGGCCGATTCTCCCCTTGTCCGTTTTTTCCTCGAGGCGGCGAAACGCGCGGCCGGCATGGAGGCGCAGATCGTCGGAGCCCCCTACTGGACAGACGCTGCGACCCTGCATGAGGCGGGTATTCCCGCGGTTCTCTTCGGCCCTCGCGGGGCGGGCGCACACGCGGACGAGGAATGGGTGGATCTCGAAAGCGTCGGTAGATGCGCCGCAATCTACAGCGAGCTTGCGGGGATCTTCTGCGGCATGGAGGGGGAGGAATGAGCGGCGGTTCCAGGAAGACGAAGGAGCGGATCCTCCTCACCGCGATCAGGTTCCTCGAGAACGGGGATATGGAGGCCGTGACGACCCGAGACATCGCGCGCGAAGCCGAGGTGAACATCGCCTCGATCCACTATCACTTTGGTACCAAGGACAAACTCATCGACGCCGCGCTCGTTCAGACTCTTCAGAACGCCTTCGGCTCCGATCTATTCGATCTGCTGGCGGACGCTTCGCTCCGGCGGCGGGAACGGCTCTCCCGCGTTTTTACCTTTCTCCTGCGAGGCGCCCTGCGGTTTCCCGGAATCACCCGATCCCACTTTATCCTGGCCTTCAGGAACCGAACCGCAGATACGGACAACCTGCGGATGCTCAGGTCCTTCTCGGATCGCTTGGTAACGGAGGTTTGCGGGCTTTACCCGGACATGGAACCTTCCGTGGTCGGCCGTTCGATCCGGCAGATCCTCGGCGTGATCTTCTTCCATGGCCTCTTTCCTGGCATTTTCGCGGAGCCTGGGGAGGATGCGCCGGAGAGCGTACTTGCCGCAGGGGCTTCCCGGACTCCGGAAGGGGCACCCTCGGAGCTTTCTGAGCGGGATCGGAAACGGAGCGCGGCTTCCAGATCCGCGGGAAGACTGCCCGAACCGCCGCTGCTGCGCGTATCGGGGGACGGGGAAGCCGTCGGGACCGGAGCGGATGGGGGCACGGGAATGGGAAGCGCGGGCAATGGGGAAGATTGGGCGGCCGCGTATATCGATTTCACGCTCCGCCGTCACTTTCCGGAATGAAACCCGCGGGGTGCGGCGAGCTTCCCGAGCGGTCAGCCCTGCTGTTTCCCCTTTCGATTCTTTCCGACCGCTGCCGCGGTTACGAGGGTGACGACAAGAAGGACCGAGAGCCAGGGAACCCAATCGAAGCCGATTGAGCCGTAGAAGGTACGGATCCCCTTCACGGGGACATCGCTTATCATCACCGTGTCTTCCGTATCGAAGGTGCTCTGGTATCCCAGGAATCTGCCGTTGTAGTCCGA
>CAZPZF010000059.1:0-7705 GCA_964590705.1 uncultured Spirochaetales bacterium
GGAGAGCCTCGCGGCCACGGCCGCGGGGGTGAGAACCGTCCTCCTTGGACCAAGCACCCCGCTTGTCCCATGTGTTTTTTCCGGAATGCCCGTGGCCTTCCTTGCAGGTACCGTTCCACTCGAGAAGGAAGAGGTGCTCAGGGCCGTCAGGCACGGGACCGGAACCCCGGTCATCCAGAAGTACGGGAGAAAGGTCCTCTGCCCAGTGCCGCAAGGAGCGCCCCGGTAGAGGCGCACGGCAGAATCCGGAGCCTGCGTCGGCATACGATTTGCCGCAATTACCTTGAGAGGAGCGATGATATGGAGAACAATCAAAACGAAGCGGATGGGGAGGAATCCGCGTACACGGGCCCCCTCATCTATTATAATCAAACAGTCCTAGACCATTTCATGAACCCGAGAAACGTAGGGGAGATGGCTGAAGGCGAGGCGGACGGCTACGCACGCGTCGGCGATCCCGGCTGCGGAGACGAGATGAAGCTGTGGTTCACCGTGAAAGACGGCAGAATAGACCGCATTCGCTTCAAGTCGTACGGTTGTCCGGGAGCCATCTCTACGAGCAGCATGCTGACGGTGCTCGCCCAGGGGAAGAGCATAGAGGAGGCGAAAGCCATCACCGACGACGATGTCGTGAACGCCCTTGGGGGGATTCCGGAGAATAAGCAGCACTGCTCCCTCCTCGGCGTTCGCGCGCTGCAGGAGGCTATCGCCTTCTACTCCCTCGCCCACCCTAGTGGTCGCAACTGTTCTCACCCGTGACAAGGCTTCCGTCGAGGAACCGCTTTACCAGTTCCTCCGGAGCCTCAGGAGCGGCCCCGACAACGACGGCGATGCCGTTCTGCGCAAAAAGATCCTGAGCCCGCTGACCCATACCGCCGGCGATGATGTGCGTGGCCCCTTTTTCCGCAAGCCATGCGGGAAGAAGCCCAGGTTCGTGCGGTGGCGGCTCTATCTCTTTATGCGAGGTTATGCTCCTTGTCGCGTCATCTACGTCTACAACCGCGAAGGTTTGGCAATGGCCGAAATGCTGGCAAAGAGTGCCGCCCATCAGGGGAATGACAATTCTCATAGGTGCTCCTTCATCGATCTCGATCCGGTATTCTCGGACAGGAGGGCCGCGGTCAGCGCGAGATCCCTGGATAGGGAACCCCTGCGCCTCTCACGAGCTTCCCGTATGGCCGCCGCAACGGTCTCCGTTCCCCCGCCATATCCACGACGCCGTCTCATTGTTTTTTGGCAAATGCCAATAATATTCTCGCATTAAATATAAGCATATGCTCTTTACCTGTCAATACAGAATGCTTCATCTCCCCCCTTTTTCGATCAGAAGGATCAGTTCATAGCGGTTGCCGACCCCAAGTTTTCTGAAGATGTTGTTCATGTGGCGCTTCACCGTATGGATGGAGATGGAGAGATCCTCCGCGATCTGAGGATTGTTCATCCCCCGCAGGAGGAGATCGAGGATCTCCGTTTCCCGCGGAGTGAGGCCATGATCGATCCCCAGCGCCTCAAACGAGCGGGGGGCGACGGTTCCCTCCGGGCATTCAGCGTCACCGGCTGGGACCGCGCCTCGCGCCTTGATTCTCCGGAGCGCAAGAACGATCGTCCCGATGTTGACGACAAGGAACAGAAAAATGACCGGATCCAGGAAATAGAAATCCGTTGTCTCCCGGCGCAGATCGGCTACGTCTGCCAGAGCCAGGTAGATGTCGACCCCGCCCATGTAGAGGAGGTAGAGGGAAAAGGAGATATCGATGAAAACGAAGTATGATCCATCGGTCATCGCATTTTTTCGACGTGCGTAGGCGCCGTAGAGCAGATACTCGACAAGGATGAGACAGAAGACCGCGTCCGCTGATATGGCCAGAAAGGCGCGCAGGATATCTAGATTCTCCTCGGGGGAAACCACGTCCGTGATGTACACCGCCTACCAGACGGCGATATACAGGCAGGCGATCACCCGGAGCGGGACAAGCCAGCGGTCCAGTTCCGCGCTGCCGTTCAGCCGGATCCACTGATACGAGGAGACGACAAGAAGAAGGTCGAAGAGGAAGAGAAGGAGGAGGCTCATCGCCTCTCCCGCGCGGCGGAAGGGGAAGAAGTAGTCGCGGTAGAACATCAGAAAATTGACCGTAAGGAACAGGAGGAGGGAGAGGATGAACCTACGCAGTAAGACGTATCCCTCCGGAAAGAGACGATCTCCCCTGTCAAGCAGAGTGACAAGGAGCGTCAGGCAGGATATACCCGAGAAGAAGGTCAGGATGTAGAGGAAATTGACCAGATGCGTGAAGATGGGTGCCACGAGTCACATCCCCTGTCTGCTGAAACGTGGGCCATTATACCTCTGTCCTCTGGGCTTTACAAGTTTTCCCGGGATGGCGACAGCGTGACGGCGGAATGGAAGCTGAATGGGGGCGTGCAATGCCCCACCACGGGGCACGGCACGCGGACGGGGATCCCGCGGGATCCTGGGCTTCCCTTTGTCAGAATTCCCCGTAGATGGCGTGGCCCTCGAAGAGGACCAGGGTCGGGGTGATTCCCGATATCTCCTCGGCGGGGACCTGGAACGGATCGGCCGACAGCACGCACAGATTGGCTCGCTTTCCGATTTCGATGCTTCCGGTCAGATCCTCGATATCGAGCTCGATCGCGGCGTTCAGGGTATAGCCCTCAAGCAAATCCTCCAGAGGGAAGCACGCGGAAGCGGGCGCCCTCACGACCGTATCCATCGTGTAGTCGGGATCGATGCGGGTGTGGGCTATCTGCATGCCGAAGAAGGGATCGGAGCGAGTGAACTCCTCCATTGAAACAACGTCGCTGCCGTAGTTGACCAGCGCACCGCTCGCGATCATCGTAGTGAAATCGTACATCCGATTGAATCGCTCCTCTCCCAGCCATTCCTTTGCCGCCTCCCCGAAATAGCCGCCCGTCCAGTGGGGAGTCCAGTTGATCTGGATGCCCAGCTCCGCCGGCCGCCTCATATCGGCGGGGTCGACGAGTTCGCAATGGGTCAGCTCGACATCGATGTCCCAGGCGTCGCCGCAGGCTGTCCGGGCGTCCTCCACCGCGTCACAGATCGTGCGGAAGGCGCGGTCGCCTACCAGGTGCACGTGGAAGTCGAGCTTTTCGGCGTTCAACCGGACCAATACCGAAGCCAGATCCTCCCTGCTCATGTTGAGGCTGCCGTAGTTGGTTCCGGTCGGGTCGTTGCTGAACGGCTGGATCACCGCGCTGGTACCAATCTCGTTGGTGCCGTCGAGGAAGTACTTGATCGTGTTGATCCGGATGTGGTCTGTTCCGTACTTCTCCTGCCATTCCTTTGCCGTAGCGATGGCATTGTCCAATTCCGCGAATTCCGTGAGGAGTGAACAGCCTTCGTAGTACATGCAGAGTTTTCCCAGCCGGTCAAGCTCATGGATGGTCTCGAGAACCGATTCCCCCTCCACCACAGCGTCCAGCAGGCCGATCACCCCCTTCGAGTGCCAGAAATCGAGGAGGGGTTGGAGGAGTTCCGGCGTCATGTCTTCCGGCGGATACCAGCCGATGGCCTCGAACATAACGTCCTCGAAGTCGGCCATCGCGTTCTCCTTGACCCAGCCGGTGGGATTGCCCTGCGCGTCTCGGACAAAATAGCTGAGTCCGGGCTGCGGATCGGGCGTGTCCTTGTCGACGCCCATCAGTTCCAGCGCCCGTGAGTTGACCCAGCAGCAGTGGTCGGAGAAATCCTGCAGGCGTACAGGGCGATCAGACACGTAGCTGTCGAGCAGCTCTTTCGTGGGGCCGGTTGTTCCGAACATCTCCGACGGGTAGTACATGCCGAAAAAGTACGGGACCTCATCGGCCGGATGTTCGGCGCAGTACTCCTTGATAAAGGAGAGCAGTTCATCGACGTCGTCGGTCCACGGCAGGATCACCTTCCAGGCGCTGAAGGCCACGGCCGCCGGGTGGGTATGGCCGTCGATCATCCCGGGGATTACCGCGGCCCCCTCGAGGTCGACCACCTTCCGGGCCCTGGCAAGCCAGGCCGCGGCCGCGGGATCCGACGAGCTGCCCACGTACACGAAGACGCCGTCCCTGATGGCCACGGTGTCCGCGATCGGGTTTTCCTTATCAACCGTGTAGATTCTGCCGTTGATGAACGCCAGGTCAGCCCTGCCTCCGGCGCCGGTCCCGAGATTGGCGCAGGACAACAGTCCCGCGGCAACCAGGATCGAAACGAACACGAGCGCGGTCCATTTCCGAATCATCATCCATCCCTCCTTTGAAGAATATGTTTAACGAGTGCGTCTTCCATAATCGACGCGCCCGCCGGAAAGAGGAATAGCACGCGGGTACCAAATAGCGGTATGGCACTGGGGTACCATGGCCAGGGCGCGGGCTGAGCCGCCCATCATCCATTCCCGCGGTTCACTTTGCGCTTCCCCGGCCGTGCCGTCTCTCGCCGCCGCATCTGCACATTCTCAATAAGCGGAATCCCATTCTTCCTCACGCGCATCGTGCGGCCATCAACCTATTTGAATTGATCCGAATATTTGCTACAATGAAATCACGATCTTCTACGAGGAGGAATACATGCGGAAGAAACGGATCGTGATCGCCTTGGGCGGTAACGCGATCAAGCAGAGTCATGAAGAGGGAACGACAGAGGAACAATTCAGGAATGTCGATATAACGGCGGAACAGATCGCCGCGGTGGCGGCCGAAGGGTACGAGCTCGTCATCACCCACGGAAACGGACCCCAGGCGGGGGCGCTCCTGATCCAGCAGGAGGAGACTAAGGACGTGCCGGGCCAGACCCTTGCGACCTGCGGCGCCATGACCCAGGGACAGATCGGCTGGATGCTCCAGAACAGGCTCGATTTCCATCTGAAGAAGAGAGGCATCGACCTTCCAGTCGTCACCGTCGTCACACAGGTTCTCGTAAGCGGCGTTGACCCGGATTTCAAGGATCCCACCAAACCGGTCGGACCTTTCTACACCAAGGAAGAGGCCGAGGCGCTTAAAAAGACGAAGGGGTATGTGGTGAAGGAAGTGAAACCGGGCGCGGCCAAGAGCTGGCGCAGGGTCGTCCCCTCCCCCGAACCCATCGGGATCGTGGAAACCAAGGCGATCAACGCCCTGGTACAGAAGGACTTCATGGTGATCGCCTCGGGCGGCGGCGGCATACCTGTCGAAGCACGGCCCGACGGCAGCTATGCCGGAATCGAGGCTGTCATCGACAAGGACCGGGCCGGCTTCAAGCTCGCCGAGGCCGTGTCCGCGGACCACTTCCTCATCCTTACCGATGTGGAGAAGGCCTGCATCAACTACAACAAGCCGAATCAGAAGGCGCTGGATAGAATAACAGTGGCCGAGGCAGAAAATTACCTCAAGGAAGGGCATTTCCTGAAGGGATCGATGGGCCCGAAGATCGAAGCAGCGATACGGTTCGTGAAATGGAGCAAGAAGGACGCGATCATCACCTCGCTCAACTGCGCCCTTTCCGCGATCCAGGGAAAAACAGGAACCCATATCGTGCCGTAGGTACAGGTTTCCGGACGCGGGCGAGCCGCGAGAATGAGCAGGGGGCTGTCCGGTACGCTGGGCAGCCTCTTTTTATCTGTAGTGTCCGGAAGATTATGGGTTTTTGAAAAGAGACGCAGCCTGTGGTGTACTCAGCCGGGAAAAGGCACAATGGATTGAGCGGCCCATAATCTTCCGGACACAACTCACAGGTTGACAGCCTCTCTTTATTGAGATATAAGCAATCTAATTGCTGAATGATCAATATTATTCCTGGGTCGCCAAAGGGCGATCCACTTTCGAGGAAGGTACGGATGAAAAGAATGGTGTCCGGCAACCAGGCTCTGGCGTACGGGGCCCTTGCCGCGGGTGTGGATGTCGCCGCGGGGTATCCGGGAACGCCGTCGACCGAAGTGCTGACCGAGATCATGCGCTTCGCCCGCGAGAGCGGCACTGGGCCCTGGGTCGAGTGGAGTGTGAATGAGAAAGTGGCGTTCGACATCGCCACGGGCGCGGCCTGGAGCGGAAAACGGGCCCTGGCAACCATGAAGATGTCAGGGCTGAACGTGTCTCTGGATTCGGTGGTATCAGTGGCCTACTCTGGGACAACGGGCGGCTTCGTCCTCTACGTCGCCGACGATCCCGGCGCCGAGGCGGGGATGCCCGAGCAGGACTCACGGCTCTTCGCCGCCCTCGCCGGACTGCCCATGCTTGAGCCGGGCACGGTCCGCGAGACCTTCGACCTCACGCGAAATGCTTTCACCCTGTCGGAGCTGATCGGCTCCCCCGTCATCGTCCGCTTGGTCACCTCGGTTTCCCACGCCGAAGCCCCGATAGAAGCCGATTTCTCCTACCACGCGCGGGCAACGGCGCCGGCTCCCGTACGGGATATCGCCAAGTTCACCAAGGCGGGGTCGAAGCTCTGCGTGGACCAGCACCGGGACCTCAATAAAAGGCTCACCGCCTGCGAGGCGGCGTTCGCCGAATCGGACTGGAACCGGGTGGATTTCAAACCGGGTTCTCGGCTATGCGTGGTCAGTTCCGGGGTATTGAACGAGTACGCGGACGAGGCTCTCGCGGAGCGGCGGGATGTTTCAACGATTAGGATGACTGCCACATGGCCCGTTGACCGTCATCTCATCCGAAGAGCCATGGACAGCCATAAGGCCATCCTCGTTCTCGAGGAGCTCGAACCCGTTCTCGAAACGGCGATCCGGTCCGTCGCTCAGCTTTCAGGGTGGAGCGGACGGATCGTGGGCAAGATGGACGGGACCCTTCCCCTGACCGGCCGCTATTCGCTCCGGGAAATCGAGAGGGGGCTCCTCGCGGCCGAGTCCACGGACCGTTCGGCGCCGGAGAAAACAGGGGCGACCGAGGAGCCGCCGCAGTACCGCCATCCCATCACCTTCTGCTCCGGATGCCCCCACCGCGGCACGTACATGGCACTGAACCGAGGGATCAAGGCGGCGGGCTACGCAAAGAAGGACGTCGTTGTCACGGGCGACATCGGCTGCACCATCCTCGGCATGAATCCCCCGTTCGATTCCTGCTGGACCGAGGTCTCGATGGGTTCCAGCATCGGCCTGGCCCAGGGCTTCGCGCGCTCAGGAATCGAGACTCCCGTGGTGGCAACGATCGGGGATTCGACCTTCTTCCACGCGGGAATCCCTCCCCTCGTCAACGCGGTACAGCAGGGAACGGACATCCTGGTGATCGTGCTCGACAACGGCTGGACGAGCATGACCGGATTCCAGGCCAACCCGGGAACCGACGCCTCCCTACAGAAGGGCCGCAGGGTCGACATGGACGCGGTCATCAAGGCCATCGGGGTCGACCACTTCGCGGTGATCGAGCCCTTCGACCAGGCCGCATCGGTCAAGGCCATCGCGGAGGCCCTGAAGAGGCGCGGAGTCAGGGTCCTCGTCTCACGGGAAGAATGCGCCCTCACCCGGGAGCGCCGGGAGCCCGACAAGAGCGCGTACGCGGTTGATCCCGCCGTTTGCGTCTTCTGCAAAGCCTGCCTGCGGGAGTCGGGCTGCACAGCGCTGGTCCCCGTACGGGAGGGGGAAAAGGAGTTCATGTCCATAGACGCCGATCTATGCCGAGCCTGCGGCCTGTGCCAGACCTGCTGCAAATTCGGCGCCATCTCGCAGAGGGGGAGCTAGATGCGGATATCCAGATATCTTTCGGGCGTGGGGGGCCC
>CAZPZF010000059.1:7715-15357 GCA_964590705.1 uncultured Spirochaetales bacterium
AGGGGGTCGTCACCATGGCGAATCTCATCGCTGATCATCTCGTCCGGCAAGAGATGAAGGTCACCCTCATCCACGCCACCGGCATGGCCCAGCGGGGGGGAAGGGTCACCTCGGAGATTCGTTTTTCGGACACCCTCTCTCGCGGTTTCGGCCCGCGGGTGTCCGCGGCCGGAGCCGACTTCATGATCGGCATGGATATGGCGGAGACGATCAACTCCCTCCCCTTCATGAAGCCGGGGGGGGTCCTCGTGTTCGCCGCGTACACCCTGGTTCCGTCGCAGGTCGTTCTGAAGAAGGAACGCTTCCCGGACAGCGGCGAGGTGGAAAGGCTGTTCGCCGGCGCGGGAGCCCGCATCGTACGGATCGAAAAGCCGACCAGACCCGCGAACCTGTTCACCCTCGGAACGTTCTCCGCGGTCTGCGGGGATGTCGGCGCGGTCTCCGTAATCCTGAATCCCACCGGACTCGAGAAGACCCTCCAGGCCGCGCTAACCAAACGACTGGACGAGAATCTCGCAGCCTTCAGGGCCGGGGCCGAGTTCGGGAGAGGCGTATGAGCGGAACCTCCTTCGAGAGGCTGTTCTCCCCCAGGGGCGTGGCGGTCTTCGGATCGGTAAAGGAGAACAGGATCGCCCACCAGATCTGCGTACAGATGACGCGCGGCGGCTACCCCGGCGTTCTCGTTTCCGTCAACCCGGGAGCCGAGAGGCCGGAGGGCATCAAGGACATTCCAGCGTACGCCGATGTGACCGAGGCTCCAGGTGACATCGACCTCGCGGTCCTGGCCGTGCCTGCCCGTTACGCGGCCGAGTCCCTCGCATCCTGCGGAAAAAAAGGGATCCCCTTTGCGGTGGTCCTGACCAGCGGTTTCTCCGAGACAGGCGACCGCGCCGCCGAGGAGAATCTTCGGCGGACAGCCGTAGAGAATCACATCCGGATCATCGGACCAAACTGCGCGGGGATCATGAGCACGCCGGCCAAGCTCTTCGCGAGCATCGAGGAGCGGGCGCTCCCCGGCTGCGCCGCCCTGGTCTCCCAGAGCGGGGCTGTCGGCGCCGCGGCCTTGGCCATGGCCGGGGAACGGGGAATCGGCTTTTCCCGCTTCGTCAGCATCGGAAACCGGGCGGATATCGACGAATCCGACATGCTCGACTACCTCGCCCTCGACGAGGGGACGGCCATGGCCGCGCTATACCTTGAGAGCGTGGCTGACGGCAGAAAATTTCTCAGCGCCGCGTCCCGCTTCTCGGAACGCAAGCCCCTGGTCTTGATCAAGGCCGGCAGGAGCAGGGCGGGCACGCGCGCCGCGTGTTCTCATACCGGATCCATAGCCGGAAGCGACGAGGTCTTTACCGCGGCTTGCGCTCAGACGGGCGCCATCCGGGTCGATGGGATCGAGGAACTGCTCGACCTCTGTTGCGGTTTCGAGCACTACCCGACGCCCCGCGGTGAGCGGCTGCTCATCGTCACCAATTCCGGCGGCCCCGGGATCCTGACGAGCGACCGCGCGGAAAACCTGGGCCTGCGGGTCGAGCCTCCTTCTGTCGATCTTCACAAACGGCTCAAGGAGAAGCTCCTGCCCAACGCGTCGGCGCAGAACCCCGTGGACCTCACGGTGGAGGGAGGTCCGCAGGACTTCGCCTTTGCCCTGTCCTCCTGCCTCTCGGAGGAATACGACGCGGCGATCGCGATCAACGTGGGCACCCCGTTCCTCGATTCCACGGGGCTCGCGGATGGTGTCGTGGACGGCGCCCGACAAGCCGCCGGAAAACCGGTCATCCCCGTGTTCATGGCGGGGCGCATCGTGCGCGACGGCGCCGAGCGCCTCCGATCTGCTGGCATGCCCCCCCTGCCCACGGGGGAACGCGCCGCCGCCGTAATTCGGGCAATGGCGCGGAGAAAACCGGGAGCGCTCCGCCCGGCCCGTGACTGGACCTTGGGCGGCCGGGAAAAACATGCTCCCGCCGGACCGTTCCTGGAACCGGAACAGGCGTCGTTTCTGACGGAACGGGGGTTTCCCCTTCCCGCCTATCGATTCGCGGAAACAGTAGAGCAGGCGGGAGAGGCCTGCGCGGCGCTGCGTTTCCCCCTCGTCATGAAGATCGTGTCCCCTGAGATCACGCACAAGAGCGACCTGGGCGGGGTCATCCTCGGCATCCGGGACAGCGCCGAGTGCTCCGCAGCCTTCGAAGCGATGACCTCCCGCCTTTCCGGATACCACATCCGGGGCGTCATGCTCTACGAACAGGTGTCCGGCGGTCGTGAGTGCATTCTCGGGCTCAAGAGGGACGCCGACTTCGGGCCTGTCGTCCTGGCAGGTGCGGGAGGGGTGATGTCCGAACTCGTCAGGGACGTCTCCCTGCGCATCGCCCCCCTTTCCCGGGACGACTGCGGCGAGATGATCGACGAGCTTCGCTTCAACCGAATGATCCTCGGATTCAGGGGAGCTCCTCCCCTCTCGAGAGACGCCCTGATCGATCTGCTGACGAGACTTTCCGACCTGGCCATGGAGGAACCATGGATAGAGGAGCTGGACTTCAACCCGGTCTTCCTGTTTCCGGATCGCGCGGTGATCGGGGATCTGCGGATCCTGAGAAAAGGCCCTGGCTGCTAACAGGCTCCCGAGGGACAGGCGCCGAACCGCCGGCGATTCAGGACCGCGCGGGGAAGCGCGGCGGAAAATCCGCGCCCGGCACAGACACCGCGGCTTTACGGCTCAGAAGAACGGGCACGCGGCTCAGGAGAGCGCGCGCACGACTCAGGAGGGCGAGCAGGCGCTTCTCTCCCTGTATTGTTCGGGCGTATCTATGTCGCTGAGCACGCCAGGGTTGTCGACAGGCACCACGAGCGAGGGGTAGCGGGCGATCACGGAACGCAGGGAGTCTTCCCCGGCCAGAGACAGGGCAAAGGGGATGACCGCGGAGTCGAAGCGCACCGGATGTCCCTTTTTCCCCCCGCATTGGGGAATCACCGAACCGGGAAGCTGAAATGTACGGAGCAGCCGATAGACCTCCGGCGTCACGAGAGGCATGTCCCCAAGTGCGAGGAAGAAATCGGCGGTTTCGACCGATCTCATCCCCTCCCTGACCGAGGAGAACATCCCCTTTTCCCAGTTTTCGTTATGAACTATCCGTACACGCGGGTTGCCCGCGAACAACTCCGCCAGAGAACCGCCGGAATAGCCGGTAACGAGGATCACGCGGCCGCAGGCCCCCAGGGCGTTCTCCACCGAAGTCTCGATGATCGTGGAACGCCCAAAGGGGAGAATCATCTTCCAGGTTCCCATGCGCTCGGAGTTTCCCGCGGCGAGCATGACGCAGTCGGGTCCGCGCTTGTCAAATCCCGGCATTCTTCTTGAGCTCGGCGCGTACCCGTTCCGGTGTCGCGGGTATCTGCGGAAGCGTGATCCCGACCGCGTCGCGGATCGCGTTCGCTACGGCCGGACCCGCGGCCGTGATCGACGGCTCTCCGCTCCCTTTCGCTCCGAAGGGTCCGGCACCCGATTCCGACTCGAGCACGATGCTCCGGATGTCGGGAAGATCGAGGCTCGTCGGAACGAGGTACTCGGTGAGGTTCCACGTGAGGGGGACCCCGTCCTTCTCGATGTAGTCCTCCATCAGGCCGAACCCGATCCCCTGGGCCGCCCCGCCCTCGATCTGCCCCTCGACCCGCTTGTAGTTGATGGCCGTTCCCACGTCATGTGCCGCGGCATATTTAAGGATATCGGTCTTGCCCGTCTCGATGTCGACCTCCACCTCGGCTGCCTGGGCGCTGAAGGTCCAGTCGTTGAACACGGGATCCCTGATCACCGAGGTGGTGATGGGATCGGTGAACGCCGCCTTGTAGGTCCCCAGACTCTGCAGGGTGATCCCCTCGGTGGCGCAGGCCTTGATTACCTTGACCAGGGAAACCGCCTTAGAGGGATCCCTTCTCACGAAGATCGTCTTGTTCTCGAACTCCAGGTCCTCCGGTTTTACGCCGAGGTCGATCGCCGCGCGGGCCGCCATGTGCTCCCGTATCTCCGAAGCGGCGGTGAGGGTCGCGTTCCCGGACATGAAGAGGGCGCGCGTCGCGGTGACCGTTCCCGCAAGGGGGGTCACCTGGCTGTCCGTCGAGATGACGTGCACCTCCTCGAGTTTCAGGCCGAGCACCTCCGCGGCGATCGCCCTGATGGACTCCCGCTGGCCTCCTCCGAGATCCGGGATGCCGCAGCGGACCACGGCGCTGCCGTCGAGTTCCAGACTCACCCACGAGCTCGCCGAGTCGTGAAGGTAGGTCATCCTTCCGTAGGACTGCCAGGAACAGGCTATTCCCCTTCCGACCCGTTTCGTGGGAGACGATGGTTTCGACTTTTCCCCAAGAGCGGCAAGGGCTTTTTCGCCGGCTTCCGCCAGAAGGACCTCGGACGGAATCTTCTGGAAGTTGGCTGTCTCGTCCCCTTTGCGGTAAAAATTCCTCTTCCGAAGCTCAAGTGGATCCATGCCGAGTTTCCTGGCTAGCGCGTCCATTTGCGACTCGTAGGCGAAGGTGACCTGCATGCCCCCGAAACCTCTGAAGGCGCTGGTCATGACGTTGTTCGTGAGCACGGAATAGGAATCCACATGCACGTTCGGGATGCGGTACGGGCCGGTGGCGTGGACCGTCGAATAGAGGAGGACCCATGGACTGAGGTAGACGTAGGCGCCGGAGTCCGAAATGATCTCCGCCTTCAAGGCCGTGAGGGTACCGTCCTTCCGAGCCCCGGTCTTATAGCGGAGCACGGACGGAAGCCGCTTCTGCCTGCCGTACCCAATCTCCTCCCGCTTGAGCGTCATCTTGACGGGCCGCCCGGTCTTCCAGGCGAGGAGTCCGAGGAAAAGTTCGATCGTGATGTCTTCTTTGCCGCCGAATCCGCCCCCGATGATCGTGCCGATTGTCCTGACCCGACTCTCCGGGATGCCGAGGACCGCTGCCACGTCCCGGTAGTGCTCGATGACTTGGGTCGCGTACCTGATGTTGATCACGCCCATGTCGTCGATCCACGCGACTCCCGATTCCGGTTCGATGTGGGCGTGCTCCTGCCGGGGAGTCCGGTATTCGCCCTCCACGATCACATCGGCCTCGGCGAATCCCCTCTCGACATCGCCCTTCCGCAGCGCCCAGTTGGCGATCACGTTGTTATTCCCGTGGATCTTGGGAGCGTCCGGTTTCATGGCCTCCACAGGGTCGAAGACGCCGGGAAGATCCTCGTAGTCCACCTCGATCAGGGAGACGGCTTCCTCGGCGATCTCCGAAGTCTCCGCGGCCACGAGCGCGATCGGTTCCCCGTAGAACCGCACCCTGTCCACGGCGAGGACTCGCTGCTTGGCCTCCAGGAGGCCGACCTCCGTGGTCTGTCCGACCACGTTCTTCACCGATTCGTTGTTCGGCACGTCGCTGTGGATCATGACGCACGCGACACCGGGAAGGGCGGCCGCCCTCCTCGTGTCCAGCCTGCGTATCCGCGCCGAAGGACGTTCCGACCGGAGCGTCTTGCCGTATAGCATGTCGGGCATGGAGTAGTCTTCGGCGTACAGGGTGTTCCCTAGAACCTTGTCCTTCTCATCAAGGCCGTCCGCGCGCGATCTGATGACGCTGTATGTATCCTTCCTCATCTCCGCCCTCCTGTGTGTGCGCCAGCCGTCTCGGCGATCACCGCGCTCGCCTCCTCGATGGCGTCGACGATCTTGAGATACCCGGTGCAGCGGCAGAGATTGCCGGAGATCGCCTCGCGTATCTCGTCCCGGGTCGGCCTTGGGTTCCTGTCCAGGAAGGCCTTGGCCGTCATGAGAAAACCGGGTGTGCAGAACCCGCACTGGAGAGCCTCGTGCTTCACGAACGCCTCCTGTAGGGGGTGTAAAAGGTCCCAGCTGCCGAGGGACTTGACGGTGAGGACTTCAGCTCCCTCTGCCTGGAGAGCCGCGGTGCAGCACGAAAGGGTCGCGGTTCCGTTCATGATCACGGTACAGGCCCCGCAATCCCCATTATCGCAACCCTTCTTGACCTCGGTGAAATTCTTCGACCGCAGGAAATCGAGGAGGCTCTCCTCGGCGTAGACCTGTCCCGTAACCCCTTTCCCGTTCACGGTGAGGCTGATATCGTAGCGTTTCCTTTCCATGCTCACACCTCCAGTCCCGCGCAGAGCGCGAGGCAGCGTTTTACCAGGGTCACGGCGAGATCGCTTCGGTATTCCGCCGATCCTCGGACATCGCTGATCGGCGATATGTCCGCCCTGGCGTGCTCCGCCGACGCGGCGCAGGCGGCCATGGTGGGGTCCTTTCCGGAAAGCGCGGCTTCGGCTGCCCGCGCCCTGACCGGACGCGGCGCCACTCCTCCCAGCGCGACTCTGACCGTTTTCGCTTTTCCATTCTCGATTCCGAGAAAAGCGGCGGCGGACGTTACGGAACACGCGGTACCGTTGCGCAGTCCCATCTTGAGGAACGTGACGGTCTCGGTTTTTTCGGGAATCCTGAAGGCGATCCGCGTGAGCAATTCCTCCGGCCTCAGGACCGTTTTCCGCGGCGCGACGAAGAAGTCGGCAAGCGGGATCTCCCGCGATCCGGAAATCGAACGCGCCGTGAGCACGGCGTCAAGGACGAGGAGGATGGGAGCGGTGTCCGCGATCGGAGAGGCGTCGGCGAGGTTTCCCCCGATGGTCGCCTTGTTCCTGATAAGGGGATTGGCGAATTTCCGCAGCGCCCCCGCGAAGAACGGGACGGTGCCGGTGACGAGCGGGTTTTCAAGGAGCTCGGTGATCGTCGCGCACGCGCCGATCTCGAGGGTATCCCCGCTTCTGGCCACGGCCTTCAGTTCATCGAGCCTCGTGATGTCGATCAGTGCCCCCTCCGTGAAGACGCCCTTCTTGATGTAGGACATCAGGTTCGTACCGCCGGCCAGCACGTGGGCCTTGACGCCTCCCCTCTCCTTGACCTTGAGGGCTTCGGCAAGACAGTCCGGCCTGGTAAAGGTGAAATTCTTCATTCGCTCCTCCTCTCCCTCATCCTGCGGGCCCCTTCCTTTACGGCCCGCGTAATATTCTCGTATCCCGTGCATCTGCAGAGGTTGCCCCTGAGGGCTTCCTGGATATCCTCCGTCGACGGTTCCGGCTTTTCGCTCACCAGGGCCACGGCGGAGAGGACCATCCCCGGTGTGCAGAAACCGCACTGCACGGCGCCCTCATCGATGAAGGACTCCTGCATGGGATGCAGACTCCTGCCGTCCGAGATGCCCTCGATCGTGGTGATCGAAGAGCCGTCGCAGGTCACCGCAAGGGTCTGGCAGCCCAGGATCGGCCTGCCGTCCCGAAGAACCGTGCAGGCCCCGCACTCTCCTATTCCGCACCCGTATTTCGCCCCGGTCAGACGGAACTCTTCTCGAAGCAGCTGGAGTAGGGTGGTCTTGGGCTCCACTTCGAGTCGGTGTTTTCTTCCATTTATGGTCAGCGTGATTTCGGTCTTCATGTCAGATCTTCCCTCCCGATCTCCGGTACGCCTCCGTGACCATGTCGGCCACGAGAACCGAAACGATCTCCCTGCGGTATCCTTCCGTGGAGCGGACATCCGTGATGGGGGCAGCCTCCCGAGCAGCCTCTGAGGCCGCCTGGGCGACGCGTCCGGAATCGAAG
>CAZPZF010000060.1:0-15201 GCA_964590705.1 uncultured Spirochaetales bacterium
GGGTTGTGTCCCGGCACTGCCGTCGGTGCTAGGTCAGCATGGAGACCAAAGGTGTCATTCTCGATTTTCCAGCGAGCGCGGTAGGCTCGCAACAAGGCCCGTTTGGCAAAAGATCTGCCGTCGCTGCCCCCCGCAGAGGAGCTCACTCATCCATGGAATGACCCTCCAGATCGCAGGCAGATGATGCTCTCCATCCGGAAGGGGGAATAAAAAAGCCTGGGCTAGCTCGGCTGGATTGTCCTGAAATCGGCGAGCCGGCGCGTCTTGCCTTCCCCGGGGGAACGGGTCATACTGATCCTGCCATGGACAACGCTTCCCGCGCCCCCGACTGTCTCCGTTGCGAACATTTTTTCGTCACCTGGGATCCGAATTTTCCCAGAGGCTGCCGCGTCTTCGGGATCAAATCGCGCGAGCTCCCCTCCTGGGCCGTCCATCGGAACACGGGAAGACACTGCCCCGCCTTCAAGGAAAAGGCGGTGTTCGCCAGGCAGGAGCGGGAGGGGGAGACCCGATGAAGGGTCTGTTCTGGAGGTGGTTCGGGATGTACCGAGGCCTCCCCCCAAGCGTCTATATCCTCTTCTTTGCCCGTATCGTGAACAGCGCCGGCAACTTTGTCTTTCCCTTCCTCACCATGTTCCTGACCGATCGGCTGGGAATCCCGGCCGGGAAGGCGGGGCTGTACATCCTCGTCGCCACTACAAGCTTTGTCCCGGGCTCCCTCATCGGCGGAAAGCTGGCGGATCATGTCGGCAGGAAAAAGGTCATGCTCGCGGCTCAGCTGCTCGGCGCCCTCTGCTTTGTCCCCTGCGCCTTTTTGGGGAATTCGAAGACGGTCATCTATCTCATCATCATCGCCCAGTTCTTTCTCGGGGCCGTTCACCCCTGCCACCAGGCGATGGTGGCGGACATCACGAATCCGGGCAACCGCAAGGCAGCGTTCTCCCTGCAGTATCTCGGGATCAACCTGGGGTTCGCGGTCGGCCCTCTCGTGGCCGGGTATCTGTACACCCACCACCTCCCCTTGCTCTTTCTTGGGGATACCGCCACCAGCCTGATCGCGATCGCCCTCATCCTCGCATGGGTTCCCGAGAGCAAGCCGTCGGCCCAAGAGATAGAGAGCGGATTCGTAGAAGGGGGGCTTGAGGGTTCGGAGCGGAGAAGCCTTCCGGCGGCGCTCGCGGCCAGGCCGATCCTCCTCGCCTTTGTTCTGCTCATGGCCCTTCTCAGCTTCGTGTACGCGCAGTTCAATTTCACCATCCCTCTCTTCAGCCTCGAGCTTTTCGGCTCGACGAGGGGTCCCCAGGTTTTCGGCATGGTCATGTCGACGAACGCGGTGGCGGTCCTGGCGCTTACGGCCTTCATCACCGTCATCACCAGGGAGCTCAAACCCATCCTCAACGTTTCGATCGCCGGGCTCCTCTACACCGCCGGGTTCGGGATCCTCTCCTTTACCGGGTCCGTCCCGTTTTTCCTGGTTTCCACCGTGATCTGGACCGTGGGAGAGATCCTATCCGCAACGAACACGAACGTGTATATCGCGAACCATACCCCAAAATCGCACAGGGGGCGCTTCAACTCCCTCTTTCCCATCGTCATGGGAACGGGCAGCGCGGTCAGTCCGCCCATCGTCGGGGCGTTCATGGAGAGGTACGGCATCCTGATGGTGTGGCCGCTGATCGCCTGCCTTGGGCTTGTCGGGGCAGGAGGGTTATATGCACTCTGGCGGGTGGAAACCCGCGAAATCGAGCCAGCGGTGGCCTGCGCCGAGAGGGGCGGGGAGCGCGAGGCGACCGCAACGGGGACTGCGGAGGAAAGGGAGGGGGGACGAGTGGTAGCCGGTTCTCAAGGAAAAGGGGGCAATGGGGATCAGCATGGGGAGCGTGGCCAGGGAAACGGCTTCACGAGTCAGGCAGCAGGTGGGATTCTCGATCGACGCGGTCCGTGACCAGGTTCGGGAATACGTGACCGAAATCATCAGGAAGAACGCCCCTGAGCTGGGAGAGGACGAGATCAAGCTCCTCCTCGCGGAGTGGGTTCCCCGGCAGGATGAGATGAAAGAAACGGAAACGAGGCTTCCCGGGGACGCTCTCATAAACATGGTCAGGCAATTCATCGAATTCAGCACCGGCTCCCTTACGGCGACCGAACAGATATCACTCGCGGAGGCGATCCCGGACTGGACGACCCGGTACTGGAAGAGCTTCCCGGCCGAAGTGCGGAGGCTCATCCGCCTCTACCTCAAGGGCTTCATCGACCTCGAGGCGTGCTGGAACGACATCAAGGGGATCCTCCTTCCGGCGTCGGGATCAGAGTCGAAACCGGGATCGGGACCGGAGGGAGAAGGGGAAAAAACCTGATTGTGCGGAAGCTCGATTCACGCTATACTTTTCACTGAATCACGAAGGGGGAGCAGCGGAATGTCGAAGAAACGGGCGCTTCTTTTTTTTGTTTTCTTTTTCCTGGTCCTTTCCGGGTCTTTATTCGCGCAGCCCTCCATCGCGTTCCTGGACACCCTGGTCGACCCCAGCGTCGACAGGTCGGTGCAGGGTCCTGTGACCGAGAAGATCATTCAGGAACTCGTCGCATCGGGGAAGTATACGGTCCTCGACCGCGCGCATATCTCGCAGGTGCTCAAGGAGAAGCAGTTCCAGCTCTCCGGCTTGGTGGCTGACGCGGAGATCAAGCAGGCAGGCATCTACCTCGGGGCCGCCTTTGTCGGGATCGCGCAGGTCTCCAAGGTAGGGAACACCTATTTTGTTTCGGCAAAGATCATCAACGTCGAGACCGGCGCCATCGTGTCGCAGGTTTCGGCGGAGATGCAGGGCGGCGTGGAGGTCGTCCTGGTCCTCGCCAAGCGGGTGGGCGTCACCCTCACGGGCGGCGAGGCGGCGGCGGAATCCGGAACAGTGGCCGCGCCGGAACCTTTGCCTGTGCCAAGAGGGAAGCAGCCGGCGGCTCGGGAAAAGGCGTTAGGAAACCGTGCGAAGGCCCACGTGCTTGTTTCGTACATGATGCCCGGCTACTTTGGGAGCCTGTACGATCTCATCGAAGCGGAGCATGCCGAGACCATGACCCTCGGGTATGACGATTCCTCGTACGGCTTCGATCTCCACGTGCTCCAGCCTCTCTTCTCCCTGTTCTACGTGTCCGCAGGCATGGGCCTCTCGTCGCGCAGCGTGATCTACAACGCGACAACCTATCAGGACTTCAGCGTTTTCGATCTCCGTTTCCTCGTCGGTGCAGCCGTGCCGATCGGCGAGATGTTCCAAGTGTACGCCGGAGTCGGCGGCGGGGTCGAGGCCTTTTCCTGGGGTGCCGGAAACGGCGCATACTGGACCTACGAGGGGACAGAGACCGGGACCGCCCTGTGCATCGAGGCGGGTGCCGACATGTTCCTCGCCGGTTTTATCGCGGTGGGCATGCGGCTCCAGCTCGTGAGTGCCTCCCTGTCCGGAGACTACACGGACGGTGACGACGGCATGGGCTACGTCGGCTTCACGGTCGGGGCGGGAATCTCGTACTAGATCCGGCCGAAGCGCCGCATACGGAACGATACACACTGTTTGGAGGTTTGCGCATGAATCATTCATCCCGGAGCATGGCTCGAAAACCGGCGATCGCCGCGTCTTTCGCCCCCGTCACGGTCCTCATTCTCACGGCGCTCCTCTCCGGCTGCGCCACTTCGGAAGGGGCGGCGGAGAACGGCCGGGGCGGCGCTTTCGGAAAGGGGAAACCCGCGTGGATCGCCGAATATCCCACGGATCCCGATTTCTACATCGGTATCGGCTCGTCCAACACCGGAAACCAGGCGGCTGATATGGAATCGGCGCGAGCAAAGGCGCAGACGAGCCTCGCCGCTGCGATCTCCACCACCATCCAATCCGAGCAGAAACTCACCGCTACCGGCAGCAGCACGGGCCCGGGTTCCGAAACGGTCGAGCTGGTCATCCAGGAAACGGTCAACCAGAACCTCTCGAACATCGAGGTCGTCGATTCCTACTACTCGGCCAAGGACGGGTACTGGTTTTACCTCCGCCTAAACAAGGAGGAGTGGCGGCGGATCCAGGAGGCGGAGATGCGCAAGCTCGTAGAACGGATCGAGGGGATCCTCGGGCCGGCGCTTGGCAACCCGAACGAATCGGCTGCCGTGCGGATCGCGGCCATTGTCCAAGCGTCCTCGGTGGCTGTCGGTTCCCCCTATTCCGCGTCGGTGAGCGTTCGCGCCGCCGGAGAAACGGGCGCGCCGATCGATCTCTTGAAAAAACTCTATCGCACCTATGTGGAGAGCCTGTCCGTCACCTGCGCCCCGGCTGCCGTGAAATACGAGGAAGGGACCATGGTGACCCTCGACCTACGCGTCGCGTCCGGTAAAGCGGCCAAGGCCGGCGCCTATCAGCTCCTGATCCTCGGGCCTTCCGGGGAGACCCTGCATACGGTACAGACCGACGAGACGGGCAGGTACAAGGGTGACTTCACCTTCCCGAGCCTTCCCATGGGGAGGTCCGACGTCTCCGTGGTGATCGACACCGCGGCCATCAAATCACCGCTGGAACCGGAGATTTCGGGTCCCGTCGCCAGGGTTTCCGTGGAGAAGTCGGCCATGAAGGTGGGATTCACGTTCCAGGCCGACGATCAGTACGTGGGAGCGGACGCACGTGGCTCGGCCAAGGCGCTCATCGCCAAGATCCTCCCCGCCAAGCTGGTGGAGGGCAACGAACCGGCGTCCTACACGATCCAGTTCAGCATCTTCTTCCGTGACGCTCCGGACAACGCGTACGGCATGTTCATCAACTACGCCAAGGCCATCGTCTCTGTTTTACAGGAGGGAAAGCCCATCTGGACCTACGAGTCCCAGGAGATCAAGACCGGCGGGCTGAACATCTCCCAGGCGAGGGCGACCGCCCTGAAAAAGCTCATGGAGACCCTCGACCTTGACACCAATCTCCGGGAGGGCCTTTTGGCCGCGATCTCCAGACGATAAAAACCGCGCGCGGCGCCAGGCCTACGCGGCTCCGAGCCGTACGCGGCTCCGAGCCGTACGCGGCGCCGGGCTGACGTCTGGCCGGCGGACACGCGCGAGACGGATCCGCGGTTGGGGCGCGCGCTGCACGCTTGCCGCGGCAATGAAGGCCGGGACACGCTCCCGGCCTCTCCCGAGTCGGCATGGCGGTTCCTGGAAAATGGCCCCGTCCGGTTGTCGAGCCAATCGATAAAATATTATTGCACGTATTGAAAATTGCCCTGTTTCATGTACAATGGATGCGGTTCCTGTCCGTTCGACAATCCTAAAAATATGGTTGTACAAACTATGCGTTCATCCAGAATCGATCTCATCCGCAAAGCCCCTCGACCGTCTCGGAGGAATCGTATGAAAAGCCGCAGATTCGTTTCCCTTTCGCTGATCGCGTTTCTCGCCGTCGCTTCTCTCTGGGGGCAGACGAAACCTCGTATCGCGGTTCTTCCCCTCAGTTCGATCAATGTATCGGGCTCGGACGCGCAGGCGATCACGAGCCTTTTCGAGACCGCGCTGGTCAAGACAGGGGTGTTCAACGTCATCGAGCAGAACCAGATCAAGGCGATCCTCGACGCCCAGCGTTTCTCCCTCCAGGGATGCACGGACGAGAGCTGCGCCGTCGAGGTCGGTAAGCTTCTCGCCGCCGAACAGATTGTGATTGGGGAGTTGTCCCGGGTGGGAAACCGTTTCATCCTGAACGCCAAGATCATCGACGTGCAGCAGGGAAAGAACATCAGGGCGGACAATGTGAGCGCTTCGAGTCTTGAGGAGATCGCTGACACCGGAGCGGCCATGCTCGCGGCCAAGCTCGCCGGCCTGACCTACCAGCAGGGGAGCACGGACCGGATCGCGACCAGTTTCGGAGAACTGTTCATCGCGACCGAGCCCTCCGGCGCGGAGGTGTATGTAAACGGCATCTCCCGGGGGATATCTCCCTGCCTCGTCGAGCGAGTACCGGTTGGGCAGGTGGTCGTTACCGCGCGAAAAGACAACCTGTACAACGAGACTCCGGTGGAATTGAAGGCTCCCGAGCTGATGGAACTCACCCTTCGTCTTGAGATCGCTCTGGGGCGGATCTTCGTCAAATCAATGGACAGGAGCGTGAGCGTCCATCTTGACGGCAAGGAACTCGGGCTTCTGGGTTCCGGGCTCTTCAAGGATCTTCCGGCGGGAGAGCACTCCATCGAGTTGAAGGGGAACGGCGTGTACTGGAACGGCTCGGTCACGATCGAGTCCGGAAAGACCGTGACGGTTGAGGCTTTTCCCTCGCCTTTCGGTACGGTGCGCTACCGTATCCCGGAAGGAGCGAGTGCCGTATTCACCGGAAGCGTTGGAAAGAGGACGGTTTCAGGCGAGGGAGAAATGACCCTCGCGGTGGGAGTCTATACGATACGCTTTGCCGGCGACTGGTATGAGCCCCGAGAGGAGCGAATCGAGATCGTGCGGGGAGGTTTTGTCACCCTGGCGCCGGAACTCCCGCTCACCGAGGCGCGTAAGGCGGAGCTTGCCAGCCAGGTCAGGCAGGAGAAGACAGCTTCCATCCTTGCGAGGATGGATGAGATTCAGGCCAGGCTGGACAGCGCCGGAGCGCCGACTGTCCCGGGTCCCGTTGGGAGCGGCAAAGACGCGTCCGCCGGGGGTGGCCTAGATGCGTCCGCAGCTCCCGCCATTGGCAGCCCGGTTCCCGTTTCCTCGGTCGGATGGAAGGAGGGTGCCGAGGATGGTTCCGCGCTGATTCTCGATTCCCGCGGCGTTCTCGCGGATGCCCGGGCCGGTTTCCCGGAGCTGGAACCGCGGGCGGCCGGACTTCTTTCCCGCTCACTCTCCTACCGGATTATTGTGCTCACCGAGGCGCGGAAGACCGCGGAGAGGAAGGCGCGGCAGAACAGAACGAAGACCATCGGGGGTCTGATTATCGGAGCCGCCGGGTTCGTGGTGGGAGGGTATATGTCCCATCTCGTCGAATTGAACTATGAAGCGTATCAGGAAGCAGCTACATCGGCTGATGCGGTCTATGCGAGGGAGCAGGCCGAGCAGTGGCTCACGTTCGAGGTAGTGGGATTCGCCTTGGGAGGGGTCGGGTCGATCCTCGGCCTAGGCGGTCTTGGCGCGAAAGCCGGGAGCGGAGACTATACCAGAGAGCTTGCGTCTCTCCAGGCGGAACTGGCAGAGATCGGAGGTCAGAGATGAACAAGGCGGCACGTTTTTCAACCACGGCGGCGGCTGCGCTCCTGGCGCTCCTCCTCGCCGTGTCCCTCCTCTCCTGTCTCGATTTCGACAACCCGTTGGATCCTGAGGGGAGCGATTACCAGGGATATCTCACGGTCGACGGTACGGACGAGATCGCGACCTGCGTTCCGGCTGACGAAGGTACCATGTACGGCAATCTCACGCTTGCCTGGACCAAGGTACGGAGCGCGTCCCGCTACCATATCAGGGTCTCAACGGGTGTCCTGTGGATTTCGGATGATGTGACCGACCTGGACACGTCCGCGATCGTTTTCGAGGACTCCTCATGCCCGGCCAACGTCTGCGTTCTCCCCGAAGAGGGACTTGAATCAGGATCAAGTTACTACTGGCAGGTTCGCGCGATGGATTCGGAAACGGGTGCCTGGGGACTCTGGAGTTCCGTTTCCTCCTTCTCCTATGCGGAGGGGTCCGCTCCGCTCGTTAGCGTCCCCGGCGGGACTTTCCTGATGGGGTACATTTTAGGAGACTCCGATGAGACGACGGAGAGAATGATTACGCTGGACAGCTTCTGCATCGGAACATACGAGGTGACCCGTTCTCTCTATAAATTCATCATGGGGGAGGATCCCTCGGGATGGATGCCTTACAGTGACAGCGGCGCCTATCCGGTTGAAAGCGTTTCATGGCGGGACGCGGTCGATTTCTGCAACGCCCTTTCGGAATATGAGGGGCTCGATCCCGTGTACTCCACGGGATTGGGAAGGGTGAAGGCCGATCTCTCCAGGAACGGATACCGGCTGCCCACCGAGGCGGAGTGGGAGTACGCGGCGCGCGGAGGACCCTTCTCGCTGGGTTATCTCTACGCGGGAAGCGATACCGAATATGAAGTGTCATGGTTCTTTTTTAACGGATCTAATCCCACTGTCGTGGGGTCACTCGAACCAAACGAGCTCGGGATCTACGATATGAGCGGAAACGTGGCTGAATGGTGCTGGGACTGGTACTACGACTACCAGTATTCCGACCTCGAGGACGTCGACAACCCCCAGGGGCCAAAATCGGGAAGCTACCGGGTCATCCGCGGCGGTTCCTACAGCTCCTCGTCAGGGGAGACGAGGGTCTCCAACCGTGACTCGAGGGATCCGGATACGACCGAGGCTTTGAATATCGGGTTCCGTGTCGCGCGGCGGTCGCCGACCCCGTCTACCACGATGGATGTGGTCTGGAGCGGAATCACCCCGGAGGATGCCGGGACGAGCGCTGAAACCACACCGCTTCTCCAATGGACCGCCATAGACGGCGCCGATCTCTACCAGATCCAATTCACGGCAACGACGGGCACGGAGGCTGAGGCTGTCTTTGACGGTACCGACATCAGGGACGCTGAAACGGCCGAGTACCGGATCCCGGACGAAGACGCTTTCTCTCCCGGCGACAACGTATACTGGCGGGTACGCGTCTGGGACGAGGACACCGGCTATCTCAGCCCGTGGAGCGAAACATACAGCCTCTCGGTGACGGAATAGGGGAGACGGCCGACCTATTTCATTACGAGGGTGAGAACCGCGAGGCCGACAAAGAGGATCGCGGTGGCCAGCTTTACGGAACCCAGCCTCCGCTTGAAGAAATCGCCGATCTTTTCAGATCCGATGCCCGCGTACGAGACCACGAACACCCCGATAAGGGGAAGGATGAATCCGACGTTGTAGACGAAGAGGGCGATCCATCCCGATACGCCGGCCGAACCGGTGCGGACCATGTAGGCTATCGTGGGCAGGTAGATCTGTCCGGTGCAGCCGAGTTCGAAAACCGATACCAGGAAACCAAGTACGATCGAGCTGCCGGCCACGGCCGTCGATCTGAGTGTACCCCTGATCGAGCTGTGGATGGCCCGCTTCATTGATTTCGGCAGCTGGAGGAAGATCCGTTCCCCCTTTCCCCGCTGTATCCTCACATAGTCGATCACGCTGAGAACGGCGACGACCGCGAGGAAGGCGGCCAGGGCGTAGCGAAGAACAGCGGAGACCACGGGGACGGCTTCCGCCCTGCGGAGAACCGCGAACATCCCGATGCCGATCAAGGCGTAGGAGATGAAGACCGAGGCGGTGAAGCAGACGCCGATGATCGCCACCTCCCTCCGCCTCTTTCCGGCGAGGGTCATCGCGGCGATGAGGAAGACGAGGGTGGTGAAGGCGCAGGGATTCACGCCGTCGATGAGGCCCGCGGCGAGAACGGGAGCCAGGAGAAGCGGCTTGCCCGCCGTGAAGTCGGCGGGGTTTTTCCCGCTCCCTGCCGTACCGGAATCCGGCCGTACAGGCAAAGCATGCCGAACGGATTCCATCGCGGTCTCGAGACCAGCTTCGATCCGCTCCTCGCCGAAGAGCACCGTATCTCCGATGAACAGGACGGGGAAAGCGGAAGGTTCGATTCCCCGGTTTCCCAGGATCTCCATGAGCGCCTCGTACTCCTCGTTCTGCATGATGTCATGCAGGGTCAGGTCAAGGGAGACGCCGGTCTTTCTCTCGGATTCCGGAACGCGGTTGGCAAGGAAGTCCCTGCAGCTCTTGCATCCCGGATCGTAGTAATAATCGGCTGGAATCGTCCGCGCTCCCCCCTCCGCGGAGGCGGGTGTCTGGTCCGAGGTGGGTTCTCCCGCCTGGCCGTCGATCGCGCGAGCCTCTCCGGTCCGCGGATCCTCCACCATGCCTGTGACCGACAGGAGTCCCTTGGGCAGTGAAGGATCGTCAGTTCGGACGATGACGTGCTTGCGGATCTCGCCCTCGCCTTCGTTCGCGATGTAGGTGAGAGTGAAGGAGTCCGTACCGCCTGGAGGGAGTTCCATGGATTCCCGATCCACCAGGAGACAGTCGCAGGTGCTCGTCAGCGTGATGCGCACAGGCGCGGAACCGGCGTTCGTGAGGGTGACCTCAGCGGCTTTCGAGTCCCCGGAACGTATCGTCCCCAGGTCGACCGAGGAGACGGAAAAACGGATCTCTCCCCAAAGAAAGCTGGAAACGGAGAGAAGAAGGAGCAGAGAGATCGCCGCTTTCCGCGCGGACGCGGGAGTACACGGTTTTCGGATGGGGCGGGCCATCAGTTTCCCGCAGGAGCGGTCCGAATGAGCCCCTGAAGCTTGTCGAGGTACTCTTGCGAGAGTTTCTTTACCGCGGGGTCGTCGGGATCGTTCTCGTACGAGAAGAGGGTAAAGGAATTCGAGAGGGATGCGACCGCTCCGCGGCCGTTGATCGCGATACGCAGAAGACCAACCCGGTTTCCCTCCTCCCCAGGAGAGAGGAGGAGGGTTTGGCCCGTATATTCCTCGATCAGACGCTGCTCATGGCCCACGATGACCGCCGTGAAACCGGGAACCGCCCGGATCAACGCCATGGCCGCGTCGATAGAACCGTGGAAGAGGAGGATCCGTACCGCGCATCCCTCGTCTTTCATCGATTCAAGGATCGAGGCGGCGGCCGAAACCGGATCGGAGATCCGGATCGTCCCCTTGATCTCCTTCGGGTAAAGGGTGAAGACGGCGGGGTCTATCACCGACCCGATTCCAGTACGCACGCCGGAGCTTGAGAAGACGCGGTACCCCGGAAAGGTCTTGATCCGCGAGGGTTGGGCGAAACCGTCCGGAGAAATGTTCAGGTTCATTGAAAGAAACAGGGGAGTCTTTGGGAGCAGGTCGAGGAAAGGGGCGGCCCCTATTCCGAGTTCCTGGTCGCCAAAGGAGATCACATCATAGCCGACATCGGCGTACGCAGAAAAGAGGGCCTCGGCCAGGTCGATGTCGTTCTCGGGGGGAAGAAGATCGCCGCAGTCCACCAGTAACCCGCCCTGGTCTTTCACTCGCCTCAGGAGAACGGCGCTTTTTGCGAGTCCCGCGCGCGGGTGAGATTTACAGTCGCAGCCCTCAATATTCCCGTTGAGTGACGAGGTATAGGCGATGACGATCTCGGTTTTAGTCGAGCGATCTCCCTCGGCTTCCGCTTCTCCGGCGGCGTGAAGCGAGACTGTCACGCCCAGTACAAGGGTAAGCGCAGTGATCGTCAGAATACGCGTACGCGCATGAGTCATCCGATCTCTCCAGCCGTCATTTCTTCGGCAATCCCGCCTCCAGGATCCTGCGCAGCTGCGCGATGCTCTCCTCCGAGAATCCCTTCTGCTTGAAAACGATTTTACCCGAGGGATCCACGAGGAAAACGGAGGGTATTCCATCTACTTCGTACCGGTTGTGGGTGACGGCATACCGGTCGATGAGCACCCTTCCCGTGATCGGGGTCTGCGCGAAAAAGGGCGCCACTTTGTCCTTGCCCTCCTGGTCCACCGCGAACACCAGAAACACGAGGCCCCTCTCGCCGAACGTCTTGTAGATGGCGTCGAGTTCGGGGAGCTCCTTTTTGCATGGCTCGCACCAGGTGGCGAAGAAGTCGATGAGGACCCAGCTCTTCCCGATGATTCCGGAAGACATGACAAAGGTTCCCGCCAGGTCGGGATTCGCGAAGGGCGGGGCGGCGGCGCCGACCTCCAGCGAGGGAAGGGACGAAACGGCTACGAGCGCGATGAATGAAAGTACGGCTATGCGATTCTTCATACACAGTAGTATAGCCCGTGAGACACCTGAGAACAAGAAGAAATTTCCTAAGCGGTCGATCCCGTCTCTTTCAAGACGGCAGTGAAAGAGAAGCTCAGTTGTAACAAAACCTGGTTTGAGATAAAATAGAAGAAAGGTTCCGGTGCCGAAGGAGAAAAGTATGGATCCCCAAGAAAAACGCAATTTCAGCCGGGTTTCATTTACAGCGGACGCGAGCATTGAATACGGCGGGATCTTATACGCGGGCAGGATCGTCGATATCGCCCTGAAAGGAGCCCTCCTCGAATTCGACAAGCCGATCCCAAAATCGCAAGGCGACAAGGTGGAACTCTCGATCCATCTTCATGGAACCGATCTGGTTCTTTCCTTTGGCACGACCGTCGCCCATATCGAGGGTAATTCCGGGGGCTTCTCCTTCAGTACTGCCGATGTCGAAAGCCTGACCCATCTCAGAAGATTGCTCGAACTCAACATCGGTGACCCTGATCTCGTATCTCAGGAGCTCTCCAACTGGCTCGAATGAAAGTGGCGGGAATCAGTAGCGTTGGTCTGCGAACTCCACCCAGCCGCCGGTTTTGATCAAGGTCTCCCCGAAGGGGGGGAGTGAAAAAGGAACCACCTCTTCCACCTCACCTGCCGTAAAGGTCAGTTCTCCCTGATACCTGCGAGAGACAGGACCGATGACGTTCGGATCCGCAACGCCTCTGGCACCGGATGGGTCAGACGCTTCCATCGATGCCTCTGCTTCCGGCCTGCCCTCGCGTCTCTCTTCGTATCGGGGAATCTCGTTCGAGAAGAACCTGACCTTGACGAAGGTCTCTCTGTTCGAAAATCCGCTGAAGAGACGTTCGATCGTTTCTTTCGGGAGCTCAACCGCCATCATACCGCAGTTGAACGTGTTTTGTCTGAATATCCTCGCGAATCCCTCAGCCACTACAGTCGTGATTCCGTTCATCTCGAGCGCCCATGGCGCGTGTTCCCGCGAGGAACCGCAGCCGAAGTTGCCCCTGGCTATGATGACTCCATAGGCTGTGCGGCCGCCCGGAAGCGTGAAGACACCAGGGTCGAAACCGGGAAGGGAGAGATCCTCAAGCAGATGGGGAGCCAGGGCTTCCTTGGAGATCTCGGTGAGGTACTTCGCGGGGATGATCTCGTCGGTGTTGATATCGGAACGATCGAGGAAAAGGGCCTTTCCTCCGAATTTCTTCATCTCAGCCATTGAATTCTCCTTGTTCTTGTGGTCATGGGGGCGAGAGTTTTCCTGCGATCGCTGTCGCGGCAGCTGATGCGGGACTCATGAGATGGACCATGCCCCCTTTGCCCATCCGGCCGTTGAAATTGCGGTTCGTGGTGGATGCGCAGACCTCGCCCTCGGCAAGGATTCCGTTGCTCATGCCGAGACAGGCGCCGCAGGTGGGGTTCGTGACGCAGAAACCAGCTTCTAGGAAGATCTGGAGGAGTCCCTCCTTTATAGCCTTACGGTACACCTCCGGCGTCGCGGGCGATACGATCCCCCGAACGCGGGGGTGGATCCGCTTGGCCCTGAGTACTTGGGCCGCGGCGCGCAGATCCTCTATCCGGCCGTTTGTGCACGACCCGATATAGACCTGGTCAACCGGTGTTTCGGGAAAGGCAGAGAGCGGTTTGACCTGATCGGGTTTATACCCCCAGGTGGCAAGGGGCACGACGGTTCCGGCATCCACGGTGACAACGCGTTCGTACCTCGCGTCCGGATCTGACGCGAACCGGCGATAGCTCTTAAATGCCGCTTCCTTGGAAGGGAAATCGCGCGTTATGGAATTCCAAATATACTCGACGGTTTTCATGTCGGGGTTGCAGATTCCCGATGTCGCCCCCGCCTCGACGGCCATGTTGGCGAGGGTCATGCGCCCCTCCATCGACATCTTGTCCACGACAGGCCCGGTGAATTCGATCACCCTGTCCGTCGCCCCGTTCGTGCCGAGAATCGACACGATGTGGAGGATCAGATCCTTCGGATAGACCTTCTTCTTCAGCGCTCCCGTGATTTCGACCTTGATCGACACGGGAGACGCAAAGGCGCACACTCCCTTCAGGATTCCCACTTCGAGGTCCGTGGTACCGACGCCCGCGGCAAAGGCACCAAAGGCCCCGTAGGTGCAGGTATGGGAATCACCCATGATGATCGTGTATCCGGGACGGACGAATCCTTTCTCGGGAAACAGGGCATGACAGACGCCGTTGCGCCCGATGTCGAAGAAATCGGTTATTCCGTGCCTGCGGGCCCAGTCGCGCAGGATCTTACCCTGTTCGGCCGTAAGCGAGTCCTTTGCCGGCGAGACATGATCTATGACCGCCTTGATTTTTTTCGGGTTGAAGACTCTGTCCTTACCCCTGGCCACTAGATCCAAGATGGCGGTTGGGGTCGTTATCTCGTGGCAGAATACCGCATCGAGGGAAAGGACATGCACGCCTTGATAGGGCGTATCGATGAGATGAGCGTCAAAAATCTTCTCCGCGATGGTTTTTCCCATAGTTTCATCCTCTGACGGGTAGTTTCGCACGAAAAAGGACTGATATGCAAGGATGCGCCGCAATGAATCGATCCGTAGGACGCGGAACAGGCGTGGCTCAGGTGTTGGGGAACATCCGTGGAGGGCAAATCACCCAGATCGCTTTGAGAGGACAGGTTCCGGTGTTTTTCAGGATATGGGGGATGTCCGCGGAAAAGGAAATGCTGTCTCCGGCGTAGATGGCATAAGATTCCGTTCCATAAACGAGTTCTGCGCACCCTTCGAGGATGATCCCGAGTTCTTTTCCCGAATGACCAAATTCGAGATTTCCCTTCTCACCTCCGGGAGCGAGCTCCAGAAACAGGGCCTCAACGGAGTGCTCCTCGGGGAAGGAATTGTCGGTAAGCTGCTGATAAGTGACTTTCTGCATCACGAAGTTGGTCCGTTCCTTGGCGCGGATGATCACCACTTTCTTGTTGCGTTTGAAGTCCTTGAATAGGTACTCGAGGTCGATCTCAAGAACATCCGCGATCGCCATCAGGGTATCGATTGAGGGGGAAACCTTGTTTCGTTCGATCTGCGAGAGGAGACTTTCGCTTACGTTAACCTGCCGGGCCACCTCTTTCAGGGTGATATTTTTCCTTTCCCTGACTGTCCTGAGTTTTTCCCCGAATCGATAGTGGTCATTCTTAACCGTAATTTAATCTCCTTTAAAATATATTAAGAACCACAAGGCCGCTTTAGTCAAGATTAGTGCCCCAAAGCGTATTGGCGATGAAGCAGGGCCGAGAAAAAGCTGTATTCCTTGTATGGGAACAACATAGTAGGAGTGAAGCCATGTACATACCCACCAACATGCGTCAATTTTCATCATCCCCCCGGCGGTTCCTGGTGCCAGCGCTACGGGCACC
>CAZPZF010000061.1:0-14402 GCA_964590705.1 uncultured Spirochaetales bacterium
GATCCCGCAGCTGCTGATCCTCGATCTTCTGGCCCGGTATCCGCTCGACGTCTCCCGCGACATAGGAGCGGATCTGGAAATCCCAGAAATATACGGTCTTGAGAAGATCCATTATATTTTGGGAGTCTGGATCATGCTGATAGGTGATGATGGGAAAACTTTTGCCAGTCTTCTGCTTGAGCCGATAGGCTCGCGACCTCGGCACCTCCTGGATTTCAATCGTCCCTTCCACCGACAATGAACAGATCGGCGCGTAGTATAAAAGCACTCCGTTGGGAGCAGTGGTTCGCCAGAAGACATCCATCGTCTGCCTTCCCGCCTGATCGATGCCGGTGCATACGATGTTCTCGTTGAGATCGCCGACAACATCGATGAAATCTACAACGAAATTCCGGATGTTGGTCGCCTGCGTCACCCCCTCCCAGGACTTCCTGTACACGTTCAGGACGCTGTCATAGTCGATCACAGCGACCCTGAGGAACCCCTGAGGGTTTTCCCTCTCTTTCAAGACGAGGATCTGCTCCTCCATCGGGTCTAAGTCCAGGTTGATGTTGATGACCTGGACGAGGATATCGCCGGCTCCCAGTTCTATCCGAGGAATCAACGCGTCATCAGGTACGCCGTTATTCCCAGGTGATTCCTGTTCAGAGCCGGGAGGTGTGGCTGTCGCTTCTGGAATGAGATGTCGCGGAGCCTCGTTCGAGGCAGCATTCCTTTCCTCGTTGTCCCATCCTCCCCGTCCGCACGAGAAGAAGAGAAAGGCGATGAGAGAGCAAAAGAGGAGTGAAAGTGTCGGTTGCTTCATTGGAACCCTTATTCGAAATAAACCTTGAGCATATCTAACACTTTCACCTTGATCTCTTCAAGGGGGAATTTACTCTTGAACCCGGCCGCGGTCTTGTGCCCGCCGCCATTGTACAGCTGGGCAATTTCAGCGACATTGATATTTCCCTTTGATCTCATGGAGCAACGGAGGATCCCCTCCTCGTTTTCCTTGAAGAAAACGGATACGCGGATATCCTCGCTCTTCAGGGGTATGTTGATGAGGGGATCGGATTCCTCATAGATGGCGTCGCATTCCGCGATCATGTCGTTGGTCATCGTGAGAACCGCGACACGGCTGTTGTAGAATAGTTCGAGCGTTGAGAGAACGGCCGACTGCAGTCTCAGGGATGAGATCGAGTTGCTCTCGTAGATCTTCGAATATACGAAGTTCGGATTGACCCCGGTTTCAACGAGCCTCTTCGCTGCTTCGAATGTCTTCACCGTGGTCTTCGGATAGATGAAGGATCCGGTGTCATAGACGATACCGGTGTAGAGGGCGAGTGCGATTGGGTAGGTCAGCTCGACTCCCAGCTCTTGAAGAAGCTCATAGAGGATCTCGCATGTAGACGAGGCCTCGTTCTCCACGAGGTTTCCGGTGAGGATGTCCCCTCCGTTTTCATGATGATCGATGATAAAGTATTCATTGACGCGAGGCAGGATCAGGGTCTCGATCTGGCCGATATTGTGGATGTCGTTGGTGTCTAGGATGAGAAGAGACCAGTTCTCGATGTCCGCGGGAACGAGATCAAGGGAATTGAGCTGCTGTATCCGGTTGTGCGGATCGAGGAATTCGTACTTCCGCGCCATTTCATCCGCGTTGAGGATGCGCACTTCCTTTCCTAGTTGCCGCAGCGCCTCATATGCCGCGTATTCGCTGCCGACCGCATCGCCGTCGGGGGTTTCGTGAGCCGTGAGGATAAAGGAGGTATTTCTCCTGATGAAGTCGGCAACCGCGGTGAAATGCATTGTGAGAACCACCTATCCGTCAGATTTCGAAAAAGTGATCTCGATGGCTGATCCATCGCTCTTTCGGATCCGTATCTTCCTTCCGAGGATATTATCCGGAAGAGTCGCGGCAAACAGAGATTTCGTGTCTAAAACGGCGCACGTAACGGTGTCCGCTACCCGAGTGAGCAGGCCTATCGGATGATCCGGCTCGGCTTTACGGATTCCGAGCACCCCTCTGGACTCTCCGAGATACAGCTTCTCTCCAACTCCGATCGTAAAGCGTTCCTTTCGTGGAATACGCTCGCCGATCTCGCACACAACGGTGAGATCGTTTCTTTTCCTCGATCGACCCCTGACCGTAATGAGAATGACAAGGAGGACGATAAGGGCACAACCGCCTGCGATCGCGATGAACATCCAGGGGAGGGGAGTCTTCATCTCGAATTCCACTTCGACTGCTCCGGGGGTTATTGGGGTGTCTCCGGTGATGACGAAGGTCAGGATCCCCGTTGTGCTTCCCTCTATGCCGGGCAGTATGACATCCATACGGGAGGAAACTGACGACCGAGGCGGTATGGTAATCGATACGGGCTGGCGTAGGATGCTTAGGGTCCGCCCCCCTGCCTCCAGGGTCAGCCCCCCGATTTCGACGATCCTTTCCGTGGAATATCCCTCGCTGCGCAGCGTAATCATCACGGAGGACGAGCCGTCCCTTCCGACAGCGGTAAACACCGGCCGCCCCTCAAGGGAGATGACACCGAGGAAATCGGGGATGCGTTCAGAGATCTCTTCTGCTGTCGCATCCCCTGGTATTTCAGCATAGATACCTGAAAGCTCCTCTGCGATCTTCCGCGCGGCTGTTTCCGTACCGATGCCGAGTATCTGTATCTTCCACCCGCTCATCTGGATGGTTTTCGCGTTGATGAGAAACTCATGATTGAAGCTTCCGTCTGGCGTATAATAGATGCTGTCTTTGGGAGCTTCCTGGATCCCATCGGTGATCAGGAGGAGGTACCTTCTCCTGTCAGACTCCCAGGTGGAGACCAGGCGGTGCAGCGAATCGAGCGCGTTTCCTATATCGGTAAAACGGCCGTTCGCCTGAATTTTCGAGATGGTATCGATTAATCTTGATTTATCGGCATCGGAGACCACCGTTTCATCAATGATCATTTCCGTTTTACCATAGAAAGCCATTACGATCAGATGATCCCCTGGGATAAGGAGGGACCGTAAAAGAGAATCAGTGATATACTCCTTCACCTCGCCGATCTCCTCAACCATCGATAGCGACTTGTCAAGAAGAACGAAGACATCGATGTTTTCGGTGCGCGTATCGGCGGTAAGGGCGGATAGATGGGTGAAAAAGGACATCACAATGGCGATCGTTATGATTTTTTTCACATATTTATCATATCATGGCTTTTCCCCATTCAAAAGCGAAAAATCAAAAAAAAAAAAAAAACGTGCTTTACATTTTCCAGCGTATATTGATAATCTTATTGTAGATTATTCGCGTAAGGAGAGTGTAATGGCAAGTATCGATCTACCCAAAAGCCCAATGGTTTTTCATCCGGAAAAACGCAGTGCGGTGGGTTCAAGGAACTCTCTAGCCCAGGAAAGTAGAGATCAACAGCTCGAAGTAGACCGCCTTCTCGAAGAAGAAGTTGATAAAGTAATGAATCACCTTACTGCAAAGCTCCCCAAGGAAGTCTTAGAGCGGATTGACATCATGGGAGGCTTGAAGGAAAAACTTTACAACTACTACAACCAGAATTTCCAGAACATGTTCAACCGGTATATCGTCACCACGGAAGATGAAATGGTCAAAAAGGTCAGGAATTTCATCGACCGCGAGGAGATGAAGGTCCTTACCAGGTATACCCCCAAGGAGATCTCAACACTCCTTGAGGAAGTCGGTGGCATGGACAAGTTCAACACCGGAGAAATCGAGAAATCGATCGTAAATATGTACGGACATCTCCAGGGGCATATCCAGAGAGGGGTCAACGACCTTGAGAACCTCACCAACTCGCTCCTGCGGCAAAAAACGGACGTTGGCGCCTTTATCCGCGGCGAGAACGCATACTCCATCGTAAAATGCTCATTTAAAGACAACATCAATAAGCCCAAAACCGTGTGCGATGTCAAACTATCCGTCAACATTCTCGACTCAGAATTGATCAGCCCGATTTTCCACTACCAGGTCACGGTGGAGTACCTCATCAAGGATCTCCTCTCCAAGAACATCATGGATTTCATAGACAAGGAGATCGAGGCGCTGAAGGAAAAACTCATCGACGAAGGGAAAGAGGAGCTGTCGGACAGCGAAATCATCTTCGAGAAGATGAGAAGAATCCAGAATCATACCGATGACGATAAAGACAATCCCAAATCCAATCGGTACAAGATACTTGCGCGTGATCTGATGATGAGACTCGAAGGCCTTCGCGCGGAAATTGATCCTGCGACCTTCGACCAGCTGAACATCAGAGAGAACCTTAAGAAGATCGTGGATATCGAGAACATCAGGAACCGCGGATACAACACCGCCATCAACTCCATAACCTCGATTCTCGATACCTCCAAAATGGGGTACCAGTACATTGAAAACCTCAAGAACGCGCGTGAGCTGTTCATCCGTGAATACGAGGATACGGACATCAACGTCCTTCCCGACGAACGCTACCAGATCAAACTGAAATACTACGACAATGCGCAGCTCATCGAATCGCGGAAAGCCTACGATGTCCAGATCACCTCTTTCGAGGTCGAGGTACAGCATCTGTGGGACGTCCTCGAGATGGTCTACGAAGACACCAAATTCATGAAACGCATCACGGACTTCGCGGACCTCGCCGCAATCTACAAGAACAAGGTGCGCAAGAAAATCAAGGCGAAGACAGGCGATGCCCTGTATGAGGATATCGACAAGAGCTGGGATGAGATATCGTTCGTGAAACCCGCCGAAACACAGGTCGAGGAGATGAACCGCACATACCTCTTCGAGAAGGACAAGGCAAAGAAACGGCTCTTCATGATGAGAGCCAAACTCCAGCATATGTACGGGTATCGGTATCCGATCCAGCGCAGGGTCATGGAGGACAGGCTCCATTTCCTCGAGCAGGAATTCAACAAATTTGACTACATGATTAACCCGTATCATATCCAGCCGGGTCTCCTCCTCGATATCGACATCACGTCCATTAAGAGAAAGAAAGCCACCCTGGATGGAATGGCAAACGTTTTGAACGAATTCCTCCATGGCGTATCCAAGGGCTTCCAGGACGCCGCGTTCGCATCCTTCTCACGAAGACGCTCAACCGTCCGCGAAGATATTGATATGCATTTCTCCTCGGACACATCTGATGAGGCCTCTGCCGATGGAACGAAACCTCAGGCGAATGCGTATCTTAATATGTTGAACGACACAACGCCCGTAGCAACGGCCGCTCCTGAAGAGCAAGCGCCAGCCAAGAAACCCGCCGCACCTGCAAAAAAGTCTCGCGGTGTCGTCGACTCCTCTCCGAGAACCAAACGGGGACGGCCGAAACGAGACACAGATTCCGGACTGACAAGCCTCTAAGAAAATCGGCCCCCCGGTCCAGCCGGGGGGCGTGTGTTTTTCATGAACAAGGGGAACAATCGGTATGAAACTTGACAATCAATACGAATATCTTAACACGCGAGAAGGTTTCAACAAGGCCCTCAATCATTTCAAGAATGTGTCAACCATCATCAGGGAGTTCGCAGATAATATCAACCTCGCCGATCTCCTCAACGAAGCGGTTGCGGAAAAGAGTCTCGATCAGGAACAGATTCCGCCCATCATCCACGCGCTGTTGGTAGACAAGTACGGATACCTCTACGAATCCTTCAACCTTCCCGAGAACATCTCAGATTTTACAGAAATATGGAAGGAAGTGGCGACGTGGAAGGCGATTGATCTTGTAATTACCTATGTCCATCCTGAACTGGGATACTGTGTTATCAATCCGAAAAACCTGGCACATTTCGAAATGGTGGTGCAGTTAAAGAAACACGAAGTGGTCACCATCTACGCCGGAAAGTTCTCCTCTCCCGCAGACAACATTTGCGGAATCGGCATCAAAGCGATCCGGGATTTTCTCTCCGGGAAAAAAGTCAGAAGCATGGAACCCCTGAAGAAGGGGAAATATGGGCGTAAGGAAACGGTACAACCGGAAAAGCCGCTCAAAACGAAAACCGGTCAAGTCAAGACAAGAGCCGCCCGTAAAATCGCGCAGGGAGCGAAAGAAACCATTCCTATGCAGGCCCCCCTACAAGCACCGGTATCCACGGCTGCGCCTGTCTCCGCACCAGCGCCCGCTCCCACTGGCTCGAAGAAGATGACGCCTCTTTACGCCGTCCCGGTGACCAACGAACTTTTCCACAATGGAAACGTCGAAGCGTGGAAACGCGTCATCCTGAGCTATACGACCAAGCACCCCGGACTGGAAGTCTATATCTTCTATGAAGGGGAGCGGATTCATGACATCAATGCCCTGTTCAAATGGGGCAAGGTCAAGCATGGCAGCGCGATTCTATTTGCCGTTGCAGGGGAGAATATTCAGGACGTTGCAAAACTGCAACGGTATCTGCGACAGGGGGCGAGCCCTCGCTTTGAAGACTTTCTTAAGTTCCCGGTCAACACGATACTCAAACTGTTCTGATTCCTTCGTTCCTTGGAAGAAAATCCTGTGGGAAAGAGGCATTCACGATGAAAAACAACATTCATATCTTCAGCAAAAACGAATGTACGACAACATCGAGCATTCTGGACTAGATCGGATTGCGGGGAAGACTAGCGATGGAATTCGCGGCCCTCGTCCTTCCCATCCTCCCCGGATTCATCATCGATTCAGACGTAGCAGCGCATCTCGAAGGGATAGATCTCAAGCCGGTCCTGAAGACGAGCTTTAAAAAGATCGAGCAGCTGACGGGCAAAGTATTCGGCGATCCCAAAAATCCCCTCCTTATCAAGATCGTCGTCAGCCCAAATCTCGCAATCGTTCACTATCCTACTCTTCATAATTTCGGTTTGACGGATATCACCATACCCGGTTTCAATCGTTTCGTCGGAGAAGATTTCGGATATCATGAGGTTCTCTTCCTCATGAGCGGATTCCTTGAAATAGAGGCCAAAATACTCGAATTGGAGAAAAAGGCAGCCAAGGCCGTCGAATTGCGGAAGAAGATATCCGCGCTCTCCCGAGAAATGAAGACGAAGACCAAGGCTTCAGAATTCCGGAAACTGTTCGAGGAATACAAACACCTCTTCGAGCCGGACTTCTTTACTGAGTCGTATACCCAATTAGAGATCGTACTAAAACGGATCAGCTACATGCTGTCCATAGACGAATTGAACGAAAACGACGCGGCCCTCCTCATCCAGCCCATGGTATATGGCAATTACGGGAAGGACTCGGCGAGCGGGGATTTCTACACGAGAAACATCGTGACCGGCGAGAAGAAACTGGAGGGCGAATTCCTCCAGAACGAATTCAACGTCCTCGAGTCAAAGGGCAGGGATATTCAGGAGATCGGGAAATCGACTCTCTCGCTCCTGGAGAAGATCGCCCAGGTCGTCGAAGACCAGTTTAAAGAAATCCGTGCGATTCGCTTTACCATTGAAAACAAGAAGCTCTGGCTGATCGACCAGCGGCCCGTCATGATCAAGTCAACCATGGCCGACATCCAGACGCTCCTCGACCTTCACCGAAGAAAACTGGTTGATGACGCGTTTATTATTAAAGCCATCAAGCCCGGGCAACTCAACGAGATCCTCCACCCGATCATCGACCTCTCGTCTGTGAAAAAGCTTCCAAGCGTGACGGGAGGAATCGCCGGAGCTCCAGGCGCGGCGATCGGCAGGGTCTATTTTTCCACCGCCGCTCTGCTCGATGCGTATAAACACGCACACCAGGCGGGAGAGGACACTCGCTTCATCCTGTGCATGCCGGCCTCGTTCGCGGAGGATGTGAAAGCCATCGAGGTCGCAACGGGCGTGCTCTCATCCGAGGGAGGATACTCGGCTCACGCCTCCGTTGTAGCCCGCCAATACGGCAAGGTATCCCTTGTCCAGACCGAGCTCAAGATCAAGGGGAACAGGGCGAATATCGGAAACCTCGCCATCAAGGAGGGGGACTATATCACCTTAAACGTGCCCCATTATGGCAACCCGCAGATCTACCTCGGAAAAGCCAAACTCATCGAGCCGGATCCGGAGAAATCCGGGCTTCTCGATTATATCGCGGTTATCAAAAAACACGTCGATGTGGATAAATTCCATATAAGAGTCAACGCGGATAAACCACGAGACGCTGCTCTCGCTCTCTCTTTCGGCGCCGAAGGCATCGGTCTGTGCAGAACCGAGCATATGTTCTTCGACGAGAAGAGGATCAATGTCTTTCGAGAGATGATCATCTCCGATACCGAGGAGCAGAGGAGGAAAGCCCTTCAGAAACTGAAGCCCATGCAGAAACAGGACTTCTACGAGCTTCTGAAGATCATGAAGGGCAAAGAAGTGACGATACGGCTCCTCGATGCGCCTCTTCACGAATTCCTCCCGCACAACGAATCAGAGATGAAGAGCTTCCTTGCCTATGTGAAGGGCCAGAAAAACCTAAAAGCCTATTCCGAAAAAGAGATACGATCCCGCTGCGATGCCCTGAAGGAATTCAACCCGATGCTCGGTCATCGCGGTTGCCGGATAGCCATCTCATACCCCGAGATCTACGAGATGCAGGCTCAAGCCGTTTTTGAGGCCGCTATTGCGCTCAAGCAGGAAGGAATAGACGTACGGCCCGAGATCATGATCCCGATCATCATCAACGAAAACGAGCTGAAGATGATCATCCATGGAAAGAAGATCGAAGGCTATGCGTACAAGGGCCTCGACGATGTGGAACGCGAAGTCAGAGAGCGGCTGAAAGCGAAACCGGTGCCCTATAAGGTCGGCACCATGATCGAGCTACCAGGGGCTGCGCTGGGCGCGGGTGAAATAGCCCGGTACGCCGAGTTCTTCTCCTTCGGGACGAACGACCTCACCCAGACGACCATGGGCCTTTCGCGCGACGACTACAATTCATTCATGCCGGATTATACTCAGTTCGACCTCATGGAGGGGAACCCCTTCCAGATCCTGAACAGGAGCGTGAAGGAACTCATCAGCATCGCGGTGAGAAGGGGAACGATGACCAGGCCCGACCTGGTCAAAGGACTCTGCGGAGAACATGGCGCGATTCCGGAGAACATTCGGTTCTGTATGGACGTCGGTCTCGATTATGTCTCGTGTTCGACCTATTCCATCCCGATTGCGAACCTCGCCGTCGCCCAGATCAATCTGGAGAAGCAGGGAAAATAAAGAGCGCATCTAGTGCAGTAAAAAGAAAGGGGGCTGTCCATCGTGCTGGGCAGCCCCTTGGTGTTTACTATCTAACGAATCACCAGATATTGAATTTTTTCAGCCCCTCAATAATATAGGCCGCTCCCTTTTTCGCGTCCAATTTGGGAACCTGAGCTTCTTTGTTCAGCGTTTGTTCGAAGAAGAAACGCATCGATTCCATAACATCCGGCAGGTTGTAGAAAACGATTGAGAAGTTGATTCCGACGGGTTTCAAAATCGTGAAAGAGGAATAGGTCATGATCGGTTCTTTGGAGACCATGATCTTCGTCTGGTTCTTCGCTACGAAGATCTCCAGTTCCTTGAATCGATGAGGAATCTGCTCATGAGCCTCTCTGCTGACCGGCTCGATATGCTTTTTCGGGTAGATAGCCGGTTCCACGAGGATGAACAGCTTGTTGCCATCCGTCTGGAAGGTGAGCCCATCTTCCGTGAGATAGATGCTCTTCACCCCGTTGTATGCGACGACTTGGTAGATGGAATACGAGGACTTATCGCTGAAAAAGGAAGATACGATGTATCCGCCGTCCTTCGGGAGCATATTCTGGCCGTATGCCTGAAACAGATCCAAAGCTTTGACTGACATGTCATCCTCCTATTCCGTAGTATAGGCAATAAGACGGGATAATAGCAAGGATTTATTTCTTTTTCGCACATTGATCCGCTTTTTTTTTCATCGTTTCGGCGCGCCGGAGGTATCGCTCCGCGAAATCTTCAAGGCCGAGCCGCTTATAGGTCAACCCGATATTGTAGAAGATCCGGGGGTCTGATTCATCGAGATCCGCTCCGGTCCGGAAGGATTTCAGCGCTTCCTCGAAACGGTTTTCCTTGAACAGCATGACCCCGGAAATGAGGTGGATTTCCGCATTTCCCCGGATATGCGCCGCTGCGTTCTTCAGGAGCTCGATTGCGTTCGCCCTCTTTCCCGAATGTTCGAGACAATAAGAATAGTTGAACAGTATTTCGGGATTCAAGGGTTCCTTCTGCAGGAGCTGCCGATAGAGAAGGGCTGCCCTCTGGAAATCTTTCGTGCTTCGATAGCAGAAGGCGAGAAGCCTGGTTGTCCTGAGGTCCTGCTGGGTTTCGGAAGTCAGCCGGATAAGCTCTGGAATTGCCTTCCCGTATTGGCCGGTTTTCACGAGAAGCGCGGCGTACTGCCGCCTGATATCCGTATCGTCCGGGAACCTGGCGAGATACGCATCGAAGGCGAGCGCGAGCTCCGAATCGATACCGCCCTCGCGGTAAATGGTGATCAGGCAGAGATGGGCTTCCCGCAGATCCGGTTTCTTTTGGAGGACGGTGCGGAGTACTCCCACCGCCTTCTTTGGATTCCCCGACTTTCGGTACAATGAAGCGAGAGCGAGGGAGAGGTATGGATCCTCGGGTTCCTTCCTCAATTCAGCGAGCAGGAGAGGGATCACCTCCTGATAGGGGTGGTTGAGCCGGTCCATGCACAGGGGGAGGTAGTAGCAGGCGAATTCGTCGTTCCTGTTGACCCTGATGATACGGCGCAGCTCGTCCAGCATTTCCTGGTATTCCTGGAGGAGCCAGTAACAAGCGGAAAGGCCGTATCTCGGCTCGACGCGGTTCTTGTCGATTTCGATGGCTCGCAGGAAGTGGTTCTTGCTCTTTTCGAGGTCCCCCAGGTTCCTGTACGACTCGGCCATGACGAGTCTGATTTCGAAGTCCTGCGGGTCGACGCGGAGGATCCGCTTGGCGAAATGTATCGCCTTGCCGAATTGTCCAGCTTCAAAGTACCGCGTGGAAAGGCTCCGGTCGATCGCTTTCGGATCAGTCGGTTCCGCGCCTCCTGCCTGCGGGGTTCCCGCCTTCCTCGCCCTATTCGCGCCCCCGCGAGCGCAGCGAACGCGCAGGTCGTCGTATTGAAGACGGATGATCGGGTCATCGGGTATGTACTTCAGGCTCTCCTCGTAGTGGTGGAGGGCGTTTCTCTCGTTTCCCAATTCCCGCTCTATAATCCCCAGATGCAGGTGGACAAGGAGGGTTTCGTACCCCTGAGAGAGGATCAGTTCAAGGATCTCCTTGCTCTGCTCGAACCTCCCCTGGTGGAACCTTCTCAAGCCCAGGATGAAGAGACCATTGAGATATGCGGTCCGCAACGAAGGATTCTCCGGTTCCGCCCTATAGGCCTCCTCAAAATACCTCACCGCAATATCGGGCCTTTTCATCCGGAGAAAGGCCGTTCCGAGAAGGCTTTTCGCGGTGGAAAAACCCGGATGCCTCCTTACGGCTTCTTTCAGGAACAGCGCTGCTTTCTGGTTGTTTCCGAGCGAGAGGTAGGTTCTTCCCGCAAAGAAGTATCCTGCCGAGGATTCTGGGGCGAGGTGAAGATAGTAGGTGAGCATCTGCAGAGCTTCTGCGTAACTGCCGAGGGCGTGATAGCTGCGTCCGAGGTAGAGAAAGGCCTGCGGGTAGAGGTCTGTATCAGAGACAACCGCTTCGAGAAGTGAAACCGCTGTCCGGTAATCCCTTCTCCTTCCCGCATCCACTGCCTGCGCGATATGCGCCGTACAGGTCTTTTCATCCATCTGCCCCTAAGTAAACACGTTTTTCGGAGGAGGGGCAAGGGATGTATCGAAACCTGGCCCGCCCTCGAGGCGTCCGGCTTTGACAAAGATATGCGATTCTGGCATGATTCGGTATGGAACGAACACGTTTCCTCAACCTGAGTCCTCTTGATCATCGGTATTACATCGCCAACAGCAGCCTGTTTGAATCACTGTCTCGGTTCATCAGCGAAGAAGGAGCCACGCGGTACTGCATCAAAGCAGAAATAGCCTTGGTCAAGGCGCACCTTTCCTTTTCCGGTGAAGACGATCCCGATCTCTTCGACCGCCTCGATTCAACCGCGGATCTGATCTGCTGCGAGGAAATCTACGCCGAAGAGGAAAAGACGCAGCACAACATCAGGGCTCTCGTAAACGTCCTGACCCGCCATCTTCCGGCGGAGATCCGCCCCTATGTTCACCTCGGGGCGACATCGGCCGATATCCTCGACACGGCCTCCTCGATGCGGTACCGAGACGCGATGAGGGAGGTGGTCCTTCCTCTCCTCGCGGAGCTGATGAGACTCCTCATCGGCCTTTCGAGGAAGCATGCCGACACCCCGCAGATCGGTAGAACCCACGGCCAGCACGCCGTTCCTATCACATTCGGCTTTGCCCTTGCGTCCTACGTCAGCCGCCTCGGCCAATGCGTACTCGAGATAGAAAAGCGCACGGGAGAGCTGACAGGCAAGCTCGCCGGCGCCGTCGGGTCCTACAATGCCACATCGATGATCGTCCCTGATCCGGAGGAACTGGAGCGGAAATACCTCGATCAGTGCGGGCTCAGTCCATGCGAGCTTTCGACACAGCTGGTGCAACCCGAACCCCTTCTCCGGCTCCTTGCCGAACTGGCAGCCGCGTTCGGGGTGCTCGCGAACCTCGCTGACGACCTCCGACATCTCCAGCGCTCCGAGATACGCGAGGTGCGCGAGGAATTCACCGGCGATCAGGTCGGTTCCTCGACCATGCCGCAGAAACGGAATCCCTGGAACAGCGAGCACGTAAAGAGCCTCTGGAAGGCGTATATCCCCCGCGTCATGACGTTCTACATGGACCAGATCTCGGAGCATCAGCGCGACCTCACGAACTCAGCCTCCTCCCGTTTCATCGCGCAATTCATCGCGGGTTTCTGCGCGGCGCTCAATCGGACGAAGAAAGTCCTCTCCCGGCTCTTCGTGGACACGGAAAGAATGGAGCGCAATCTGCAAGGATCCGGCGATCTCGCCCTCGCTGAAGCCGCCTACATCCTCCTCTCCGTCTCTGGTATCCCGGAAGGCCACGAGGAAATCCGGAAACTGACCCTCCTGTGCGAGCGGGAGGGGAGATCTCTGGTAGATGAACTGAAGAACCGTCCGCCTCTATGGAAGGCGGTACAAGACGGACTTCATAGGACCGGCGGAAGGGACGCGGACCTGTTGTTCTCGAATCCAGCCTTGTACTGCGGACTCGCCTGCAGGAAGGCGATATCCATTTCGGACAGATACGAACGCCTCATCATGGAAATGGAGGAACGCCTCAATGAGCATTGAAACCACGCTGAGCTATGACGACATTCTACTCGTTCCAGGATACTCTGAACTGACACCCGGCGAGCCGGACCTCCGGACCCGGCTCGTGGCAGATATCTTCCTCTCCATTCCGCTCCTCTCGGCCGCGATGGATACAGTCACGGAGAAAGAACTCGCCATCGCCATCGCCCTGGAGGGGGGAGCTGGTGTCATCCACCGGAACCTTACTCCTCAGCAGCAGGCGGACCATGTGGCAGCTGTAAAACGGTACCTCAACTGGGTCATCGAGGATCCCATAACCGTTAAAACGACCATGACGGTGGAGGATGTGCGGAGGATCACGCGTGAATACGGGATCTCCGGACTGCCCGTAGTCGATGATAACAACATCTTGAAGGGAATCATCACGGGGAGGGATCTCAGGTTCTGCAAAGACGACTCTCTCAAGGTTCAGCAGGTAATGACGCCGAATCCGATCTCCGTCACGGGCAAGCCGAGTTCGGAAACCGCGGAGGAGCGGTTCAACCGGTACAAGATCGAGAAACTCCCTGTCATAGACGATAAGGGAGGACTCATCGGCCTCATCACGGTCAAGGATATCGAGAAACACCAACGCTATCCCATGGCCTCCATTGACAAACAGGGAAGACTGATCGTCGGTGCCGCAATCTCCCCTCAGGATTTCGAGCGCCGCATGCCCCTGCTCATGCAAAGCCGTGTGGATTTCGTCGTCATCGATACGGCGAACGGAAACACGCGGGTGGTTCTGAATGCCGTAGAGGCGTTGAAGAGAAACTACCCGGTACCCGTGATCGCGGGAAACGTGGCCACGGCGGAGGGGGCGCGGAACCTCATCGCTTCCGGCGCCGACGCCGTTAAGGTCGGCATCGGACCCGGTTCCATCTGCACGACACGCATCGATGCCGGTATCGGTGTCCCCCAGTGCACCGCCATCCTCTGGTGCCGCGAGGAAACGGAGAAGTCCGGCGTCCCCCTGATCGCCGACGGCGGGATCAAATTCTCAGGAGACATCGTCAAGGCCATAGCCGCTGGAGCCAATTCGGTCATGATCGGGAACCTCTTCGCCGGCCTGAAGGAGGCTCCCGGAAAGGAGATCCTGTACGAGGGAAGGAT
>CAZPZF010000061.1:14412-15003 GCA_964590705.1 uncultured Spirochaetales bacterium
ACCGCCATCAAGCGCGGAGGCGGCGACCGCTACCAGATGGCCAAGGGTGAAGAGCCGGTACCCGAGGGAATCGAGGGCAGGGTGCCTTACAAAGGCGAGCTCAAACAGTATGTGCACCAACTCTCCACGGGCCTTCGCAAGGGGATGGCCTATTGCGGGTGCCGAACCATCGACGAATTGCGCCAATATCGGAAATTTGTTAGGATCTCCTCTGCCGGATTGCGGGAGAGCCATGCGCATGACGTCATCATCACGCAGGAATCTCCGAACTACACCAGGTAGAATAATCCACGTTTCATAGGCGGTATGAGATGAAACTTGTCGTTATCGGCGCTCAATGGGGTGACGAGGGGAAGGGGAAGATCGTCGATTTCTTGGCTGAACAGGCGGTCTTGACCATCCGGTTTTCTGGCGGTGCCAACGCGGGGCATACCATCGTTCACGAGGGAGTCACGTACAAGCTCCACCTCATCCCCTCCGGAATCATCTACCCGGGAAAGCAGGTCCTGCTGGGCAACGGCATGGTGATCGACCCCGAGGCTTTCTTCGCAGAACTCGAAACCATCTCCGAGCAGGGGATATCGTACGAGG
>CAZPZF010000062.1:0-14902 GCA_964590705.1 uncultured Spirochaetales bacterium
CGCCGGCGTGACTCTGAGGCGGCGCGGACCCCGTGACCCGTACAACCCCGAGGCGGCAAGCCGAGGGGGGGGAGGGGCACGGGGGGCTGTACTGCCGCAGAAGGCGCCTCCATGGATGTGATCTTTCTGCAAATCCAGACAAAGGGTTGTGCTCGACCATGTCAGTTTGTATAATAATCTCATGGAAAATCTGTACTCGGTTCATCTCAGAATATCCAGAGTCGAGAACGGTCAATACCTCGCGGAATCGGATGATGTTCCCGGGCTTGTAGCCCAGGGCCGAACAGTAGCTGAAACCGTAGAAATCGCACAGGATGTGGCAAGGAAGCTGATAGATTCCTATATCGAACATGGGGATCCCCTTCCTGCTTCACTCAAACCGGTTTCCGGCCAGATCGAGCTCGATGTTGCCGTTGGGGTGTGATGGGAAGGCTCGCCGGATTTGATTATGTGAAATGCACAAAGAAAATAAGATCTCTTGGATTCGAATTCGACCGTCAAGCCCGCGGAAGCCATGAGATCTGGTGGAATCCAAAAACAAGAGCACGAACGACTATTCCGAATCATCCTGGCGATATTCCCGAGGGAACGATGAGGGCAATTCTGAAACAAGCTTGTGTCAGCGTGGATGAATTTTTGAAGGCATAGCGATTAAAGCCTTTTTACCTGGCACAGGTCCGCGAAACCATATTCCGTAAAACCCAGTTCCGAATGACACTCGAAACGCTATCGGGGATCGATGGCGTCATTTTCGATTTCGCTCCGCAGCCTTGAGAGAGCGTAGAGGGGAATGTTCGTGAGCCAGTCTTCGCGTCGGTAGGGGGAGAGAGAGCTTCGGTAACAGCGGGGGCACGAGAATCGCTCCCGGTAGGAGCGGAGGCTCTTCGACTGGAGATTCTCGCCTCCCTTGATTTCCAGGGGCGCGATACCCTGGTCTGTCTGCAGGATAAAATCGACTTCGGCCAGGGAAGTATCGCTTGCCCAATAGGCGGTCTCCTCCGGATGCGATAAGGAAAGTTCCTGGGCGGCGTACTGCTCGGTCAATCACAAAAGTCAAAGCACTTTTGTATAGTTTTTACACAAAACTCGAAGGACTTTTGTGCGGCGAAGGGGTTTTCAGGACCGTGATCGGTGACGGACCGATCCGACAGCGTTGGGTGCGGCCTCAGCGGCCGCCCCGCTCAGGAATTTATCTTGCCGCGCGCGCCTTTTCCCGAATTTCCTGTATGATCCGCTCCCCCTGTCCGGTACTGAATAGGATTTCGTATCCGTCCGTTGTCGGAATGCGTAGGACGCTCGTCCTATCGGTAAGGTACAGCTTGTACCTCCCGCCCCCGCCGCGGAACCATCCGATCCACAGGCCGGGAAGCCCGATCCCGTTGGTCCGGACGTTGAACGATACAGGATCCTCCTTCAGGTTCAGTACCCGCAGTTCGTCGAGCCGTATCCGGTCGTACTCCAGCTCAGTGTTGTAGACGAGGGACCGTATGCGCATGCTGTCTGGCCCGGCTTCGAGCCGATAGAAGGCGGCGGAAAACAGGAAGACGAGAAGCGCAAGGAAGAATACGCCGACCACGAGGAAGGGGATCATGTTCGGCGCCGTCATCGCGTATTTCATGCCGTTAGAAGTGCAGCCCCAGCTCGATCGCGATGGCGAAGGATTCCCCGTCCTTCCTGCTGACATCGGAAACAGGCACCTCGAAGTAGCAGGCCAGGTAGTCGAAGCCCAGTACCAGCAGGTAGACGCCCGCGCCTGTAGCCGCGAGGAAGGCCGGTTCCGCGTCAGCGTCGCCGAAGTAGCCAGCCGCGTACCCCATGTCGAAGTAGGCGAGGAACCCGGGGATGATGGTCGGCAGGAAGAGCGCCGGTCCGTTGACCCTGACCTCGAAGTTGTTCACGACCTTGAACAGGCTGTCCCATCCTTTTTTCTCGTAGCCGCGCACCGAACCGCCAAGACCCCTGCGGAGATCCGTGCCGCCGAAGCTCTGCGATACGTACATGGGGACCGAGCTGCCCGTGATCCAGTCTACCGAGAAGAAGTCGCCAAGATAGATGCTCAGCGTGTTCTTCTCCTGCTCCGGTTTAAGATCGAGGAGGGTCACGAAGCCCTTGGCGATGAAGTTGAGCCTGAGGAAGTCGGATTCGCCGAATATCTGATTTGCCAGGAAGGAGGGGCCCCACTCCACGGACGCCTCCGCGTAGAGCCCTTCCTGAGTCCTGTGGGCCTTGTTCTTCCGGAGATCGTTGTACACGACTCCGGCAAAGAGGGAGTTGCCGAAAATTCCCTCGGCGTCCGCGAATACGGAGTCAGCCACGAAGGAATACTCGCCCGGGATGTTATAGTCGTAGCGCATCCGGTAAATGAGAAAGGCCTCAAGGAGGTTGTCTTCGATCGCCTCGTTGAAGAGGATCCCCTGGATGATTCCCGCCTCGATCCTCCCGTTGGGCTGCATGAAGTTGATCTCGCCGTTCTCGTTTGGACCGGAGTAGACCGTGCCGTCTGAGTTGCGCCAGACCGTGGCCTCCTCGTAGCCGCCGCCGGCCTGGAACATGAGCGTGTTGTCCACGCCTTGGAAGAGGGGGGCGCCGGTGTAGGTGAGCCTGAGGTCGAGCCCCTTCGGCACTAAGCCGAACCAGTAGACGCGGATCCCCTCCAGGGTAATCGCGAGGTCGTCCAACGCGAACGCTGATCCGGCGATGACCGCGATCAGGAGCAGAGCGATAACGAGACGTTTCATGTCAGTTCCCCCTTTTCTGATACACGCTATCATCGGCAGTAGGGGTTGTCAATTTGTATTTCCCCCATAAATGGGGTACTATGCTTCGAGGGAGGATATCCATGGGACTGTTCCGGCCGCGCGGGCGGACCATCCTGTCCATCGACGGGGGAGGCATCCGCGGAATCATACCCGCCCGCGTTCTTGTCGAGATCGGGCGCAGGCTCACGCGCTGTAAAAAGGAGCGCCCCTTCCACGAACTATTCGACCTGGTGGCCGGCACCTCGACCGGCGGTCTCCTCGCTCTCGCCCTGTGCGCGCCGGGAACCGATTCCGAAGGCCGGTCGACCGGCGTTCCCCGGACCTCCCCGGATGAGATCCTCTCCATCTACGTGAACAGGGGAGGGGAGATCTTCCCGCGGACGCGCTTCAACAGGCTGCGGAGCCTCAAGCAGGCCTTCTACGAGAAATACGACAGCGGACCCTTCGAGGCCATACTCCGGGACGTCTTCGGCGGCGTTACCCTCAAACAGGCGTTGACCTCTCTTCTCGTCACCGCCTACGACACGGAAGCCCGCGCCCCCCTGTTCTTCAAGAATCGGCCGTCCTCTCCCGATTGGAACACCGACCCCGACTTTCTCATGAGGGACGTGGCGCGGGCGACATCCGCGGCCCCCACCTACTTCGAGCCCGCCCGTATCGGACAGGTACCCGACACGGGAAAACGCTATACGCTGGTGGACGGCGGAGTCTTCGCCAACAACCCGGCCATGTGCGCGTATATGGAGGCCCGCAAGCTCTTCCCCCGCGAGAAGCGTTTCTTCATCCTCTCGCTCGGCACCGGTTCCACGGACAGGCCGTTCCCGTATGAACAGATCAGGAAGTGGGGCTATGTCGACTGGGTCAACCCGGCCTTTGGCGTTCCCCTCTCCAGCGTGATGATGGACGGCCAAGGCGACTGCGTGGACCATCTGCTGACGCGCCTGCCCGGCGTCACGTATCTCCGGATCAACGGCCCTCTCGACGAGGGATTGGATCTCATGGACGACGCAAGCCCGGAAAAGATCGAGGGGCTTGCGCGCTTCGCCGAGAGTCTCATCGAGCGTTTCGACAGCGATATCGACCTGCTCTGCTCCACGCTGGGCAGGAGGTGAGGTAAGGAGGATTCCATGCGCGCGGTCGACATCATTCTGAAGAAACGGGGAGGCGGCAGCCTTTCCCGAGAGGAGATCGAATACCTCATCCGGGGATACGTGGCGGATACGATTCCCGACTACCAGATGGCCGCCTTCCTCATGGCCGTGTGGTTCAAGGGAATGGACAGCGGGGAGACCGCCGCCATGACCCTCGCCATGGCTGACTCGGGGGACAGAGTGGACCTCTCCGCGATTCCGGGGTTTAAGGTGGACAAGCACAGCACCGGCGGCGTCGCCGACACCACCACCCTCGTCGTGGCCCCCCTCGTGGCCGCCTGCGGGGGACGCGTGGCAAAGATGTCGGGCCGGGGGCTCGGCCATACGGGCGGAACCATCGACAAGCTTGAGTCGATTCCGGGTTTCTCCGTGTCCCTCTCCATGGAGAGCTTCGTGAAGATCGTCTCGACCATCGGCCTTTCGGTCATCGGGCAGACCACCAACCTCGTGCCCGCGGATAAGAAGATCTACGCGCTGCGGGATGTTACCGGCACCGTGGACAATATCTCCCTCATCGCGGCGAGCATCATGTCCAAGAAGCTCGCCTCCGGCAGCGATGGCATCGTCCTTGACGTGAAGACCGGTTCCGGGGCCTTCATGAGGGAGACAGACGAGGCGAGGGAACTGGCCCGCGTGATGGTGGACATCGGGAACAGGGCGGGACGAAAGACCGTTGCCCTCGTCACGGATATGAATCAGCCGCTCGGCAACGCGATCGGCAACGCCCTTGAAGTCCGCGAGGCCATCGAGATCCTCCGCGGCGAGCACAGAACGGGCGACCTCGCCGAGGTGAGCATCGCCCTCGGCGCCCAGATGCTTCTCCTCTCCGGCATCGCCAATGACGAAATGGAAGCGCGGCGGCGGCTCTCCGACGCGCTGGAATCCGGGGAGGGGCTGGAACGTTTCCGTCGGATGATCGCCGCCCATGGAGGCGATCCGAAGGTCTGCGACGATCCCGCGCTGCTGCCGCACGCCCAAAGGACGGTTTCTGTGCGTTCCCCCGCGGACGGGTATCTCTCCAGGATCAAGAACGACGCGGTGGGGACCGCCTCTCAGCTCCTGGGAGCGGGAAGGCAGCGGAAGGAGGATGTCATCGATCCCGCTGTCGGAATCTGGATGGAGAAACGGCTGGGTGATATGGTTGAAAAGGGTGAGGAAATCGCCGTCTTCCACGTGAACGACGAGAAGAACCTCGAGGAGAGTGTGGCCCTCTTTTTAGGGGCCCTCGAATTCTCCCGTGAGGAACCGGATCCGAATCCCTTTATTTACGGACCGGGGCGGAACCGAGGCGCGCGGCACGCACGCGCGACGACTCTTGAGGAGGGGATTTCATGATGACGAGGAACCTTGCACGGCTCTACGCGTTTTTCTTCCTGATTCTCTGTTCGATCGGCGTTCTGTACGCCGGCGGGAACAAGGAGGTTCCGGAAATTCCTCCAGTCACGTCAGGGGTCCAGTATCTGTCTCCGAACGGGGACGGGATCATGGATTCCGCGGAGCTGGAGTTCACCGTGAAGCTTTACGTGAAGAGCGACAGCGGCTATGTTCCCGAGTACGGCCTCCAGATCGTCTCCGAGGCCGGAACCGCGGTCAAGACGGCCGTTTCGTACGAGAAGTCAGACATCGGCTGGTTCAGGGCGCTGTTCCGCGGGTTCACGGAATTCACCCTAACGAAGAAACTCGCGTGGGACGGCCGTGACGACGCCGGCGCGATCGTTTCGGACGGCAAGTACCGCGCCAGGATCTGGGTGGTGGACGCGTCCAAGAACCGCAGGGAGATCGAACTCGACAACTTCATCGTGGACACCACCGCTCCCTCGGCGAAGCTCACGGCGCCACCCGACCTCATCCTCTCCCCTGATGGTGACGGGAACTACGACACGATCGTCATCGAGCAGGAGGGAAGCGTGGAATCGGCGTGGAACGGGGTGATCTCTGATTCCGCGGGCAACGCCGTACGGAAGTTTTCCTGGGCCGAGTCCGCGCCCGGCCGCGTTGAATGGGACGGAACCGACGACACCGGCGCCGCTGTTCCTGACGGCGTTTACTCCTACGTCCTGTCCGGCGTCGACCGGGCAGGAAACAGGTTCGCGGGAGCGCCGGTTTCCGGAATCGTCGTGGATACCACGGAGCGCGGCTTCAGCCTCACCCTCTCCGAGGAGTTCTTCTCGCCGAACCGCGACGGCGTCCGCGACGAGGTGATCATTAGGACCAGCGTTCCCGGCGGGGAAGTCCCCGTTTCCTGGCGGCTCCGGATCCGAGGCGAGGACGGTGCCGATGTGATAAGCGAGGACGGGCGAGGAGCCGTTCCCGCTGAAATCCGCTTCTCCGGCCTCTCCGAGAGCGGCGCGCCTCTGGCCGAGACGGTGTACATCGTGAACATGGAGCTGCGTTTCTCCAACGGGATGATCCGCTCCATGGAACGAAGCGTCGTTCTCGATCTCACGCCTCCTTCCGTCTCCCTCGAGATAGACAACCCGGTATTCTCCCCGGACAATGACGGCGTCAAGGACACGGTCACCGGCGTATTCAGCTCCGACGAGCCGACGAGATTCGCGGGCTCGATATGGAGCGAAGGGGGGGCCGATCCCGTCGTCTCAGCCGCGGGTGAGGTCGCGAGGGATCCTGTCGCCATCACCTGGAATGGAACCGCCGCCGACGGAGCGAGGCTCCCTTACGGCTGGTACTTTATCAGGGCAGAGATCACCGACCGCGCCGGCAACACGGTCAGGCCCGAACCCTACCCCCTCCTGCTGGACACGAGACCCGTGTCCGTGGCGCTCATGGTTCCGGAGATCTTCTGCCCGAACCGGGAGGGCGCGGCGTCCGCGATCGACATGATCATCGACGCCACGGAATACGAGCGTGTCGCGAGGTGGCGGCTCAGCGTTCTTGATGCGGAAGGAACGCCGGTCCGCAGCTACGCGGGAACCGAAAGCCTGCCGAGTTCGATCGCGTGGGACGGTTCCGGGGACACGGGGCGGAACGACCTCTTCTCCGTGCCGGACGGGACCTATAGCTGCGAGCTCCACGTCGAGTATGTGAAGGGTAAAACCCTTACTGCCGTGTCCGCACCTTTTATCCTGGACGCCCATGAGCCGGAGGTGGATCTCGTTCTCCGCGCCGAACCCTTCATCAGGGATGGGGAGACGGCGAAAGGGAGAGTCGACGTGGAGATAACCGCCGCCGACGCGGTCGGGATCGCCCGCTGGAACCTGGTTTTCACCGCTCAGGACGGCAGGGTCATCAGGAGCGAGGAAGGAGCCGGTAGTCCGCCCGAGACATTCACCTGGGAAGGTATCGACACGTCGGAAACGGGCGGAGCGCCCGTGGACGTTGTGATCGCCGTTTTCGACCAGGGACCCAGCCGGGGCGAGGCGCGCGGGAGTTTCGATACCGATCCCATCGCCGAGCGGAGAGACGGCAGGATCGTGCTCCTGGTTGACAGCGTCATCTTCGCCGCCTACAAGCACACCCTCGACTCCGCGGGACCCGATCTCGCGCGGCGGAACGCGGCTGCCATTGAACGGGTGGCCCGGACGATGACGCGTTTTCCCTCTCTTCGGCTGCGTCTTGAGGCCTATGCCCTGAACATCTACGTGGGGGACAAGAAGCGGTACACGGAGGAGGAGGCGATTCTCCTTCCCCTAACGGAGCGGAGGGCACGGACCGTTTTCGACGCTCTCACGAGCCTCGGCGTCGATCCCGCGTCCATAACCATGGCCGCGTTCGGAGGAAAGGATCCGGTTGCTCCGGTTTCCGACAAGTCGCTCTGGTGGAAGAGCCGACGCGTCGAGTTCGTTCTGGTCGAGGACTGATTTTTTTCGCCACGCCGCTTGTGAACCCTACCCTGGCTGCCGACCGGCCCTGCTGGCCGCCGGACGGCTGCCGGGAGCGGGGCTCCGTCTCGAATCTCTATTTTCTTGACAACCCCTTTACGCGGGACTATTGTGAAAACTGCCGTCATACAAGGAAGGAACAATGGATTCACCGATCCGGTCCGAGACGATCCTCGAGACGAAGGGCATCTACAAGCAGTTCCCAAAGGTCCTTGCCAATAAAGACATCAACATCCGCCTTGCGAAAGGGGAGATCCTCTCCCTCCTGGGAGAGAACGGGGCGGGCAAGTCGACCCTCATGAATATGCTGTACGGTCTCTACCGGCCGACATCGGGAAGTATCCTCCTTAACGGAAAAGAGGTCGTCTTCCATTCCCCAAAGGACGCGATTCGAAGCGGCCTTGGCATGGTTCACCAGCACTTCATGCTCGTCGATACCCTCACGGTGACCGAGAACATCATCCTGGGAACCGAGCCGGGAAAGGGCGGGGTGATCGACTACCGCAAGGCCCGCGATGAAGTCATCTCCTTGTCACGTACGTACCGCCTCGAGATCGACCCGGACGCGAAGATCGAATCGATCTCGGTGGGGCTTCAACAGCGGGTGGAGATCCTCAAGGCCCTCTACCGCAAGGCGCGTATCCTCATCCTCGACGAACCGACCGCTGTTCTGACTCCGCAGGAGGTCGAGGATCTCTTCGTCGTCATCAGGAAACTCATCGAGGGAGGGGTCTCGATCATCATCATCACCCACAAGCTGGAGGAGGTGAAGGCCATTGCCGACCGCGTCTACGTTCTGCGGCGCGGAGAGATGGTGGGCGAGCGCCGTACGGCAGATGTGACCACCCAGGAGCTGGCCAATCTCATGGTGGGCAGAGACGTCGTCCTGACCGTCCAAAAGGAAAAGAAGAAGATAGCTGTCGATCCCGTGTTTACGATAGACCAGCTCACCGTGAAGAGTGACAAGGGAAACGAGGCCCTGCACGGAATCTCGCTTTCCGTACGGCCCGGGGAGATCGTCGGTCTCGCGGGGGTGGACGGCAACGGTCAGGCCGAGCTGGCAGACGCGCTGATGGGGCTGCGGAAGGTGGAGTCCGGCTCCGTCGTCTTCAACGGCGTCGATGTCACCCGTTTGCCGACTAAGATGAAAATCGAGCGCAAGGTCTCTTATGTTCCCGCGGACAGGCAGAAATACGGCCTGGTCCTGCCGATGAAGATCAGCGAGAACATGGTCATCGGATACCATGACAAGCCTCCGTTCTGCCGGAGGATCAACCTCGACCTGGGGGAGATCGACTCCTATTCGAAGAATCTCGTCCGGCAGTTCGATATCAGGACGCCGTCGGTGTCCGTGACCGCGTCCACCCTTTCCGGCGGGAATCAGCAGAAGGCGATCATCGCGCGGGAGTTCTCTCGGGACCCGAGGTTCCTCCTAGTGAACCAGCCGACCCGTGGCGTGGACGTTGGCGCCATCGAGTACATCCACCGGCAGATCCTGGACATGAGAAACAGGGACGTGGCCATCCTCCTCATCTCCCTCGAGCTCGAGGAGATATTCGCCCTCTCGGACAGGATCCTCGTCATCTATGAGGGGAGGATCGTCAGGGAGCTGGTTCCCGAGGAGACGAGCGACAGGGAAGTCGGACTGTACATGACCGGCGGCAGGGACAAGGAGCGGGCATGAAAAGTAGGATACTGGGCAGCGTCCTCATCGCCGTCGTGATCGTTCTGGGCTGTGCGGGAGGGGTTCTCTACCTGGCCTCCTATTTCTGGGGCCTGCTCCTCATCGCCGCGGCCGCTGTCCTCTTCTTCGTGAAGCGGGCGGCAGAGGACCGCGAAGGGGCGCGCGAGCAGGTCGGAAGGTTCCTGCGGAACCTGGCCATTCCCGCCCTGGGAATCGTGATCGCGGTGATCGCCGGCGGGCTCATCATGCTCATCACCGGCTACGATCCCGTGCGTGCGTACGCCGCCTTCTTCTACGGGGGTTTCGTGCGGAACTGGCATATCTCAGTGCTTAACGCGGTCCCTCTGATTTTCACGGGACTCTCGATCGCCATCGCCTTCCGGGTCGGGCTGTTCAACATCGGCGCCGAGGGGCAGTATTACGTGGGGACCATGGCCGCCACCTGGCTCGGGATTTCCCTCGGTCTTCCCCCGATCGTCTGCATCCCCCTGATCATCCTCCTCTCGGGAGCGCTGGCAGCCGCGTACAACATCTTCCCCGCCTTCCTGAAGGTGAGGACCGGGGCGCACGAGGTCATCACCACCATGATGTTCGCGCACATCGCGCGCTACCTCTCGCCCATCTTCATCAGGGCCATGGGCGGCGATCCCGCGACCTCGACCCACGCGTACGTGACCGACCCTGTCCTGGAATCCAACTGGCTGCCCATGTTCAAATCGTTCCTCCCCGAAGCGAACTACCGATTGCACACCGGCATCATCCTCGCCATCGCGGTTGCCCTGTTTGTCCACTATCTCCTCTTCTATACCCGGATCGGGTTCGAGATCAGGGCCGTCGGGCTGAACCCGAGCGCCGCGCGCGCCCAGGGCATTTCGATAGGGAAGAACATCTTCATCGCGCTTCTCCTCGCGGGCTTCCTGGCCGGACTTTCGGGGGCGGTCCAGGTCTTGGGGCTGACCCACAAGATGTTCGAAAACCTTGACGCAGGGTACGGGTGGAACGGCATCTCCGTAGCCCTCCTCGCGGCGAACAATCCCGTCGGAGTCGTTTTCACCGCCCTGCTGTGGGGCGCCCTTGACGCGGGTGGACAGTACATGACCCGAACCACCCAGACGCCCAACTCGATCGTGGAGATCATTAAGGGGATCATCCTCTTCCTCATCGTAGCCCGGTACATCTACATCCACCTCGGCAACAAGATGAGGAAGAGAAGAGAGGCGCGGGAAGTGAAGCGGGGGAGGGAGGCGTTATGAGCCAGTTCGCGGCAGTATTCAACACCGACCTTCTTTCGGCCATGGTCAGGCTCTCCACCCCCATCACCCTCGCGGCGATCGGGGCCACCGTGTGCGAGCGGTCCGGCATCGTCAACATCGCCATGGAAGGGATCATGATCATCGGTTCCTTTTTCGCCGCGGTCACCGCCCTCCTTACGGGTAACCCGTGGCTCGGATTGGTCGCGGGAGTCGCCGCGGGCGGCGTGTTCTCGCTCATCCACGCGGTCGCCACCATATCCCTGCATCTCGACCATACGGTTTCCGGCGCGGTGCTCAACATCCTCGCCTTCGGCATCACCCGGTACCTGATGGTCATGTTCTTCGGCCATCCCGGCACCACGGACGCCATTCCCAAGTCGCTCTACGCCTACCAATGGGCGGTTCCCGGTCTTTCGAGGATCCCGGTGCTCGGGCCTATCCTGTTCAACCAGACGCCCATCGTCTACTTCTCCTTCGTCATCGTGATCTTCTTCTCCTTCTTCATGAAGCGGACGAAGACGGGGCTCCACATCAGGGCCGCGGGAGAACACCCCCTGGCCCTGGAGACCATCGGCGTGAGCGTGTACCGGATCAGGTACCTGGCCGTCCTCATCTCCGGCCTCACATCAGGGCTCGCCGGCGCCTACCTCTCCATAGAGAACAACGTCTCCTTCACCGAGGGGATGACCAACGGCCGCGGATTTATCGCCCTGGCCGCCAACATCTCCGGGGGCTGGACCCCCATCGGAAGCTGGATATCCGCGCTGTTCTTCGGTCTCGCCGACGCGTTGCAGGTACGGCTTCAGATCATCAAGCTTCTCAACATCCCGTCCGAGGTCTTCATCATCTTCCCGTACATGGCGACCATCGTGGCCGTCGCCGGGCTGGTGAGGAAGTCGCGGGCGCCGAAGGCCTCCGGAGCGGACTTCATGATCGAGAAGGAACAGGAGTAGCGCGGGAGTCAGACGAATACCTGGACGGAGGGGCGGACATGGCTTTCACTAATCCCCTCCTTGAGGTATACTATATCGAACAGGCTCTGCCTGAAAAAGGGAGGTTCAGATGAAAAACGGTTTGAAAAGGACAATGGTTTTCGCCTTCGTTCTTCTCGTCGTATTCTCTCTGTTCATGACATCGTGCAAGAAGAAGGAAGCCGAGGAAAAGAAAGCCACGTTCACGGTCGGAATGGCCACCGACGTCGGCGGTCTTGGGGATAAATCCTTCAACGACGGCGCGTACCAAGGCATTCTCGCGGCCCAGAAGAAACTCGGGGTCATTCCCGTGGTCGTGGAATCCAAGCAGCAGACGGACTACGTTCCCAACCTGTCCGGTCTCGCTGAAGACGGGGCCGATCTCGTCTTTGCCGTCGGATTCCTCATGGCTGACGCAATCCTGGAGGCGGCCAAGAACAATCCCGGCACCAATTATGCCGGAATCGACATCTGGGTAGACCCCGCCACCGCCCCCAAGAACGTAATGGGGATCAACTACCGGGAAGAGGAATCGGGATACCTGGCCGGAGTCCTCGCTGGGCTCATGACCAAGAAGTACGCCTCCGCCTCCCCCAAGCTGAACGACCAGAACGTGGTCGGCGTCGTGCTGGGCATGTTCATTCCCCCGGTGGAACGGTATGAAGTCGGATTCATCCAGGGCGTGCACGCCGTCAACCCCGACTGTCAGGTGTTGAGCGCCACCTCCGGATCCTTCACGGACCAGGCCAAGGGCAAGGAACTCGCGCTGGCCATGATCGAGCAGGGCGCTGACATCGTGTTCCAGGTCGCTGGACTCACCGGTCTAGGCGTCATCAACGCGGCCCAGGAGAAGGGAGTTCTCGCCATCGGTGTGGACGTGGACCAGAACAACGTGGCCCCTGACACGGTCATCACCTCGGCGGAAAAGAAACTCGTCGAATCCACCGCGCTCGTGATCGAGAACGCCGTGAACGGGCAGTTCCCCGGCGGAACCACCGCGATCTTTGGGATCAACGAGAATTCGACCGGAATCTCGGATTTCCATAGCTTCGACTCGGTCGTTCCCCAGGCGGTCAAGGACATCATCAACCAGACCATCGCCGACATGAAGGCCGGGAAGATCAAGATCTTCCAGACCCGTGCGGAGATCGGATTGTAATAAGTATAATCGGCTTGATTGCATAGCGGGCATCGCGGTACTGATGTATCGCAGCGCCAATCCGCAGAAAAGAAACGCCAGGCCCAGCGCCTGGCGTTTCTATTTCGGAGCGGGAGCCTTCGCGCCTCCTCCGGGAGGGAGCGGCGCACCCGGAGGAGGTTTTTAGCGGGAAGCGTTATTCGATTACCGTGCGGTAATACCTGTCGCTTACGCTCACGGCAAGGAAGAGGATGGGCCTGTCGGCCCTGACAACATGCAACGGGCAGTGTTTCAGACCCTTGGGACAGTAGACCAGGCAGCTCTTCGTGAGTGTGTACTTCTCGTCATCCATCCAGAAGTCGATTTCTCCCCCCAGATCCTGGGGGTTGTCGGGATCGCCGCCGATGAAGCCCACAACCTCATCGTATTCATGAACATGAGCGGGAGTACTTTCCTTTTCAGTGGCCTTGCAGTACCACGACAGGATGATTCCGGGAGCTCCCTTGATGATGAAATCTTCCAGCCAAAGGATGCGTTTTGCCCTCTTGTTGTATTCCGGCAAGCGTTTTTGGTTTTCCTCGGGTAGATGCAGGTCCGTTAGAATGTATTTCTCGTATTTCCGTTCTGACATATCAATTCTCTCCTTTGCGTACATAGGGTTTTTCCGGAGTGTCTTGGTCACGGTTTTTCGCGTGAATCTCTCATCACCGTGTTCATATGATCGTGACGCCATCTCAAACGGTTCCCGTTAGGAACAAGGCTATGACCGGGAAAGCAACCAGCAGTACGACCCGTGCGATATCCGACAGCACGAAGGGCATGACACCTCGGTATATCTCCCCTGTTGATGCGTCTTTAAACATCCCTTGCATCATGAAGAGATTCATCCCAATTGGCGGTGTGACAACGGCTATCTCCGCCATAACTGCTACCAGGACACCGAACCATATTCCGCTGTATCCCAGCACTTTGGTAATGATGGGATGCAGAAAGGGAACCAGGAGAACGATGATGGATGTTACCGGCATGATGAACCCGAGGATGAACAGGACTAGCAGAGCTAGGGTGATCACGCCTATCGGCGGTATTCCGGCTCCCGTAATGAGATCGATCAGGTAGGTATGGAGGCCGCTCATGGCCATGAGCCGGGCGAACACGATTGAGCCGACGATAATGGTGAAAACCATGGAAGTCATCCGCACGCAGTCAACCAGGCTCGACCAGAACTGGGGCCATTTGAATTTCCTTTTGCCGATCAGGATGATGAGCGCGCCTATCGCGCCGATTGCGGAAGCCTCGGTCGGGGAGAAGATCCCCAGGTATATTCCGCCTATCACGACAAACATCAGGAGGAGCATTCCCCAGGTTCCCTTGAGACTCCTGAATTTTTCCTTCCATGTCGTAGGCTTGCCTTTCGGCCCTTTCCATATTCCACCGGAAATGAATACGATGATGAGAAGAGAGTAGAGCAGCGCCTGCAGTACACCAGGAACTATTCCGGCAATGAACAGCTTCCCGATGGATTCATTGGTAATGCTTCCGTACACGATGAACGAGATGCTTGGGGGAATCATGCTCCCGATGGTAGACGCGCAGCAGATCGTGCCAAGGGCCATTTCCTTGCTGTATCCGTATTCCTTCATCGGTTCGTATGAGATCGGACCGAATACCAGCATACCCGCGCTGCTTGAGCCGGTGCACGCCGCGAACCCGGCGCATCCCCAGACCGTGGCGATCGCCAGACCTCCCGGCATTCTGCTGAACCATTTCGAGGCCGTACCGTAGAGTTCGCCGCCGATCCCGGATTGGCTGGCGTACGTACCCATGAGGACGAACAAAGGTACGGCCATCAGGGTGTAGCTTGTTATCTGGGACCAGACCGACATTGACAGAATGCTCATGGCAGACTTGAACCCTGACACGTAAATCAGTCCCACGAACCCGGTCAATATGAAGGCAAAGCCTATCGGTACTTTCATGAAGATGAGCACGAACAGAACGACAAAGGCGATTAACCCCACGACGAATGGGTCCATAGCTACACCTTCCTCCTTAACAGGATGTTGAAAAATCCCCTTCATTTTAGTGGAATATTTTCTAATCTATA
>CAZPZF010000063.1:0-14807 GCA_964590705.1 uncultured Spirochaetales bacterium
AACCCCTGACCAAGCGGATATGAGCCGCTTGCTCTACCGACTGAGCTACGCCACCTCGCGTTGCGCACGCGGGAGGCACTATAGCAACGGGAGAGGAATTTGTCAAGGCGGAGAGATACGCGGCCGGAGTCAGCAAACGCCGGTTACCGCGAAACGTGCGCCTTTTTCATCCGTGGGTGTTGTGTATATTCGAAGAGAGGGATAGTATCCCTTTCGGAAGGATGCGACACCATGATTCATACATGCACCATTGCCGTCAGGAGCTATGAGCTCGACAGTTATAACCACGTCAACAACGCGGTCTACCTGAACTATCTCGAACACGCGCGGATGCAGTTTCTCCATGACATCGGATTCCGCTACCAGGAAGCGTCCGAGGCCGGTTGCAGGCTCGTCATCGTCAACGCGAACCTCGAATACCGGAAACCGGCCTGTCTCGGAGACACCCTGACTGTCACAACCGAACCGATTGAACGAACCAAGCTGACCGGAACCCTCAGACAGCGGATCACACGGGGGTCCGAGGTCATTTTTTCTGGAGAAATGCGGTGGGCGTCCTGCAACGCCGAGGGACGCCCCACGCGCCTGCCCCCGGATTTCGACCTGCCGGGGCTGGGTCCGCAGCGTACTCTCTGAACGCCTCTAGATCAGCTTGTTCTTCCTCGCCTCGCTCATGAGCCGGAGGTTCCACAGGTTCCTTCCCAGATACGCCTGCTTGTCCACTACCTCGTCTATCCTGCTCGCCCGCTGCTGGATATATTTGAGGGCTTTCGAGAGGATCGTCAGCTTGTCGATATTCTCCGTGTCCGAACCCGGGGGGAGGATGAGGCTGGAGAAGAGGTAGTAGAGATGATTATTCGGATCGTTCTCCGAAACCTTATCCTCCCGCGTGATCCTGGAGAGCTCTTCCATTCCGACGTTCCAGTTCCCGGAGCACCCGAGGAGATAGCCCCGGAAAGCTCTGAGGAGATGGTAGAGAAAACTCTTTCGGTCCGGTGTGCGGATGGCGCGGTCCTCGATCGGCGCGAATCCGTTCTCCCAGGGAATCGTCTCCCCTGGATGGAACCGGTTTCCGATGATGCGGGTGTTCATCGCGCTTTCCAGCAGGGAAAGGGCGCGAACCGTATCGCCGGCGAGGAGGTACGCTTCTGACATGAAGAAGAGGACCTCGCTGTCTTTAACGAGATTCTTGAGCACCCGAAGCGGTTCGCCGTTCGCGCCGTAGATCTGAGCCCGGGCCATCCATGCGTAGAAGAGTTTCTTCCGTTCGCGATGCGCGTAGATGTCGCACAAGGAAAGGGCAGACTGGAATACCGCCACCGCCTGGTCGTAGAAGCCAAGCTCGAAGAAGACGCGGCCCTTCAGGAAGAGGAGGAACATCTGCCACTCCCTCCTGGCGGCACGCTCGATGACCGCGAGCGCCGCGTCGATCTGTCGGAGTGCGTTCGAGAGGTTTCCGAAGATGAAAAGAGAAAGGGCCTCGTAGGTGAGCGCCCTGATAAGCTCAAACGGGACTCCCGCCCGCTCCGCAGCGTCCCGCGCGATGATGAAGTACTCCATCGCATCTTCACACTTTTCCGAATTTAGCATGATCAGGCCGATCTCAATGGTGGCGGAGCTCAGGAGCCTCCGATTGTCCGTTCCCTGCGCGTGGAGCAGCACCCGCTTCGTCCGTTCGAGGGCGAGTTTCTCCTTGCCCGCCGCCCTGAAAAATCTGGCGGATTCGAGCTCGATCTCCCCGGCCCACTCCCTGCCAAGATCTGCGGTTTCCTCCTCTGCGAGGCAATGCTTGCCCGCCGAGGCGAAATCTCCCCTGACCATGTAGGCGCGCACGAGGAGGGAGCGGCCCATGTATTCGTCGATCTCTCCCGGACCCGGCGTGTCGGAAGCGTTCGGTGGAGGTTTGATGAGTTTCATCTCGAGGATCGAGGTCACCGCGTAATCGCTCTTACCCTCGTCGAGCGCGCGCGAGAGGAGGGCATAGAACAGGGCGTTGGTCCTGGAAACGTCTCCGGTTCTCCAGAGAAAGCTCAGGAGAAGCTTTGGCCGCGGGTACCTGCCCTCCTTCCAGAGGGAATAGACATGATTCCGGAGGCTTTCAAGGATCCTCCTGCCCTCGCCGCCAAGCTGAGCCTCGAGAAGAGGCCCGATGCCGCGGTTTATCACGGTCGGGTAGTCCCTGATCCGCAGGCGCGCGGAGCGCGCGAGTTCGGCCCCGACCGCCTTTTCCACGGCCAGCCCTTGCCTCGAGCGGAAGGCGATGATCTCGTCCCGGGAGAGAAGTCCCTCAGCAGACGCGAAGATGAACAATGTCCGGCGCTGCTGCGAGGAGAGCCGCTGAATCGCCGCGGCGAGGATCTCCCCCTCGTCCGCCGGAGGCAAAGGCGCCTCTCCCGAAGAAACGAGATCCATGTACTGGATGACGGAGGAGAGGGGGAGACCGGAGACGCGGGAGACGAGTTCTTCGGTAACCGCCTCCGCCGGCAGACGCTGGACGAGGATCTCCCGCAGTTCGTCCCTGTCCGGCCGCTCTATCCTGAGGCGGACCGCCTGCAGACCAAGGGTCGGAGGAACATCGTCTTCGCCTCCCACTACGATGGGAATGAGCCCCGCGCGCGGGACGAACTCCTTCCATATCCTCTGGAGGAACCGGATGGTTTCGGGATGATAGGACCCAACATCCTCGCAGATCATGAAGCACGGAAGGAGCGCCTGTTTCATCCAGTTTATGTACGCGGAGACGTACAGATGGTAGACCGAAAAGAAATCCTCCGAGAGGTGGTCGGTGCAGAGAAAGGTCAGGAGGTTCTTGCTCTCCTCCCACAACGCCCGTTCCTCCCGAGTGAGAAACGTGGGGACCATTTCGAGAAAAGCGTTGGAAATACTGTTGAGCAACGGGTGGAGCCAGGATGGTTCCGGAGTCGTCGAGTAGAGGCGCAACCATGAGCATTCCGGACCCGAGGCTCCGATACGCCTCAGGGAAGCGTCGAGAGAGTACCTTTTTCCGGCGCCCGGCGGTCCGGTCAACAGAACGAGTGACGCCGGTTCCTCTCCGTTGATGAGGGGGCCGAGAATCTCGCAGATTCGTTCCACGACCCGTGTTCTCTGGATCCTTTCGCAGCGGGCCTTCGCAGGCGGCTCCTCCGAGGCTGTCTCCTCTATGATCCTGCGAAGAGCCCCCTCTTCCTCCGCCCTCACGAAACCTCGGATGAACGGCCAGACGCCTACGCCTGCATACAGGGAGCCGTCGAGGATGGTCAGGAACAGGGAGGATTTCATCTGCTGGAACGCCTCCACAGGCTGTTGTTCGATACGATCGACGAGGAGGGTAAAGCCTTGGAGATGCTTCCTCATCCCCTCCAGGTGATCGCGGACGGATATGAGGATCCGGATCGTCTCCATCGTTCGCGAATCTTCGGAATCTGAGGCGGAACCGAACAGGAAAAGGTCACCCTGTCCCGCGAGGCGGCTCATGGCGACGGGAGAGAGTCCGGTTTCGATCTTGGAGAGGATCTCTTCCGCGATCTGCGGCTTTACCCGCGCGAGCTGGTCGTATCCATTGACCTCAAGACAGAAGTACAGCATTACGGTCTCGCTCTCCATCTCGTTTCGGGAAGAGTATCTGCTAGGCCTCCATTGCTATTTCCCGTTGAATCGTCTATTGTACAGACATCCAGATATGATGCGGTATATCGAATATCAGACAAAACAGTGTAAAACGCTACGTCTGCGGATATCCCCGTTTGCGGACTTCCACGATATCTTCCACACCCTACAGGTGGTACGTTTCCCCGACCTCCGCGCCAACTCATCGCATATTATATACGCGATCCTCGAACTGGTAAACAATTCTTTACGTGCCCATCGAGAACAGGAGAACAAACAGAGGATCATTGTGGAATTTTCCGTAATCCGCGGGAACCTGATCATCAGGATAGAGGACAGGGGCGGGGGGTTCAACCCAAAAAACCTTCCCTACGATCTATCCGATGACTCCAGCCAGATCGAGATCAACGGTCCGCAGTTTCACGAGTACCGGGAGAAAAACGGGTATCTCCGGTTCGGGATGGGTCTGTATATCGCGAAACGGACCTTCCCCTCCTTCGACCTGCATTTCGTGGACGACAAGGGGAACAAGGTTCCCTGGAACCAGGACAAGGTTTCGGGAACAAGAATCATTCTAGGATTCGGGGATGGGTATTATGCCGACCGATAAACGAGGAAATCCGAGGGAACCGGGATATGCCAAAGTCTGGATTAAGGGGCTTGAAAAACCGGCCTATCTGCGAGACATGAACGAAAGCGGCATCAAGATCGGAATTCCAGACACCGTCGAGCTCGCGCCCGGAGGCCGGCTTACGCTTATCAGCATTCCGGAGGAAACGAGCGGCATTCCCTCCTTCGAATTGGACGTCGAAATCAGGTGGATCCGCGCCGAGGAAATCTACACGACCGTCGGAACCTCGATCAGCGGCTATACGAAACCTATCTACCATGACTCGTACGAACAGCTCCTCGCCTACTATCTCTCCCAGGCTTGACGGTTAAAGATCTTCAATGGTACACTCCAGCTACTCCTTTTAGGCGGATCCAAGGAACGACATGTTGGAAGAACTCGGCATCTACCAGGCTTCCCTCCTCTGGGAAAGATTCATCCTTGTATCTATCCTCTTTTTCCTCTACCGCCGCGTCCGAGCGCGAAAGGGAATTTCCTTTCTCTCCTTCATGCCCTTTTTCATCGGTTTTCTCGTTATCCGTGATATCTTTTTAACCTTCTTTCCCATCGCGGACCTTTTTATCGCCTCCGATACCGTCATCTTCTCAATCTACCTCCTCATCCTCACGGATCAAGCCGGCAACCGGCGCTTTGACGCCCCAGTCCTCATTCTTGCCGCCGCTTCCGTCGTCCTCCTTCTCGTGCAAAGCGGATTCCCCTTCCTTCCGGAGGAGCTTGCCCAATTCCATCGAATTCCCCTGACGATTTATGGCTTGTTCATCGGACTCTGCTACCGAGGAAGGGGGGGCAAGGATCCTGTATTTGCTGGTTCCTGGCCTGCGGTCCTCTTCGGTATGCTGGCCTATAACGGAATCCTGGCAGCTCTGGGCGAATACCATCCGATAAGCCAGACCATGGCGGTTCCAGCGTTTGCCCTCCTTCCCATATTTTTCCTTCAACGCCTCGAAGCGGATATCGACAAGGAACGCGAAACCCAGATCAACTCACTCTCCACGGAGCTGGATTCCCTCTTCGAGTTCATGCGGAACATCGGGAGCGCGATTACCGAGAAGATCGAGTTGACCCGTGTGCTCACCTACATTACCACCACGGCGGTGAAGAATACGGGCGCCGATGCGGGAGCCGTCCTCCTCATCGAGGAGGGGCGCAGCCTCACGGTCAAAGCGGTTTCCGGTTTCTTTCCTCCCCCGTACGCGGTCACCGCTTCCGAGAGCTCCTCGCAGGAGAGCCTCAAGGAAACCTTTAAAAAACGCTCCCTGCCTTTGGGCTTTTCGGTGCTGGGAGAGGTTGTCCAGTCAGGAATTCCCGCTCTGATACGGGATTCCCATCGTGATATCAGGCTCAAAGAGAACGCGGAACCGGGCCTATGCCACATCTCTTCGCTTATCGCGATTCCCCTGATCGTTTCGCGGAAGGTCCTTGGGGTTCTCTCGGTCGTGAAGACTAAAAGCGAAGAAGCCTTTTCGGACGAGAACCTGCTCAGCCTCCGTTCCTTCGCGGACTATACATCGCTGACCCTGGACAACCTCCTCACATACATCGAACTGCTTGAGAAGAAGGAGATGGAGCGCGAGGTCGGAATAGCCGCGGAGATCCAGCAGAAACTCCTCCCCTCGACGATCCAACCGATCAAGGGAGGGGCGGTCTCGGCTTTTTCGATACCAGCGAAGGGCGTCAGCGGAGACTATTACGACGTCATCCCCTTCAAGGATAAAACCGTTCTGGTCATCTGCGACGTGGCGGGCAAGGGCGTTCCAGCCTCTCTCGTCATGATAATGATCCGGTCCATCATCCACCTCGTAGCCTCGCCGGCAAAGGACACGGCGACCATCGTCAACTGGATCAACAAGGGAATCACGGGAAGAATCGAGATCGATCATTTCGCGACCCTGAGCTATCTCCTCTACGACTCGGAGACGGGAGTCCTCGAGTATACAAACGCGGGTCATCTCCCCATGCTCTACTTCCGTGCCGAGGAAGGGACGCTCTCCACCGTGGATACCCCCGGCCTGCCTCTGGGGATCGAGGGATCCAGCAGGTACGAAAAAAAGCGGATCGAGATGCGGAGAGGCGATCTGGCAGTTCTCTACACCGATGGAATCATCGAGGCGATGAATCCGCGCGGGGAACAGTTCTCCATGAAGCGGCTGGAAAGCTACATCCAATCCCACACGGCCGACTCGGTGAGCGATTTTACAGAAGGATTGAAACTCGAGCTGTCACGCTTTACGGGAAAGGCGAAGCAGCATGACGACCAGACGCTTCTGGTCATTAAAGGGGAATGAACCGGGGGAAGTCCGCACTTTCCCGGAAGGAGTCAGCGATGGAACTGAAACTGAGGAAGCACAAGGATACCTATATCATCGACGTCATCGGAGAAATGGATCTCTACAACGCGTATAAGCTCAAGGAAATCGTGATACGGATGCTGGAAAAGGGTATCAAACGCTTCGTCGTCAATCTGGAACAGGTCGGCTACATCGATTCGAGCGGAATCGGCGCCCTGATCTTCGTCTGCTCCACGATACGGAAACGAACCCTCCGGATCATCATCTCCAACCTCCCCGGTGCGGTGAAGAAGGTCATCGAGTTGACCAAACTAATGGGGTATTTCCCGATCGCCGGAACCCTCGAGGAGGCGATCAGGCAGATCGAAGCTCCCGGCGTCAAAACAGCGTAGGATTCGGACGGAGAACTATTATGGAAGAGGAAATGCGGCGCCTGGTTATTGACGGCGAAAGTCCCCTTTTTCAAACCGCGGGAATGTTCTACAAGGAATTCCCCAGCGATTTCCGGCAGATCAGGTATTTCACCCTCCTCGTCGTTCAAAAGGCCCCGCCGGAGATTAAGGAGATCAACCTCCTCGAACAGCAGATCAGCGAGATCATCAAGAACGGGGTGAAGCACGGCAACGGGAACGATCACCGTAAAAAAGTAAAGGTATGGTATTCGTTCAGTGAATCACATGCACATATCATCGTGGAGGACGAGGGCACGGGTTTCCAGAAGATCGAGGAATGGAACGACTTCAACGAGAAACGGTTGCGCTGTTTCTATGAGCAGGATTTCGACGAGCTTGGCAACTACGTGTCGTTTCGGACCGAGAACAGTGACGAATACGACGGCGGCAACGCCCTCTTCGCGGCGCTCGAGTACTGGGACCAGGGGGTGGTCTTCTCTGAGAAGAGAAACCGCGTTGCCGTAAAGAAGCACTTTCCCGGAAAACGGATCGGTCTCGAGCTCTCCCGCGCCGTATCAGCCTAGGTCGAGTTTCGGCGGTTCCGCCCCTCCCTCCCATTTCTCGTGAAGTTCGGGATCAAAAGGCTTGCCGTATATTGAATCGTACAGACACCTGAAGTCTTCCGGCTTGATATCCAGGAACACGAGGCCGAAGTATGAATTCGACCTGTCTGAGAGCTTGCGCATAACCCTGGCGCTGACCTTCATGTTTCGCGGCCCAATGGAGATGGTCAGGGCAAGATCGGTATAGAGCGTGATCACGTCCTTGAGACGCTTTTCCGGACTGGCGAAGAGCAAACCGGAAGCGCTGATATCCAGGATCTCCGGCGCGATGGTCGTTAGGGCGGGTTTTCCTCCCTTGAAATAGCCGTTCATCTTCAGGGAGTACACGAGAACGCTTGCGAACTGGCAGACGTAGTCGACGGCGCCCGGTTCAATAGGGGCGTTGTTTCCTCCCCTGTTGATGAGCCCGACATATCCCGCCACATACTCGTGGTAGATGCGCGGGCAATACCGGATCCGGTGCACGCCCTCGTTTCTCCGCCGGATGATGATGTTCTCAAGCCCCGTGAGGATTTCCTCGCGCTCCTCCTTATTTTCGTTGCTCCGGAGAAACGCTACGGTGATGATCGGGTACCGGTCCGAGGGTTCGTCTATGGGAATGCCCCCCTGCGTCGTCGGGATGAAGAGCGTCTTACCCGTGGTCGTGATCAGTTTCTCTTCAAACGTTTCCGGCATCCGCCCCCGGAACATTACGATCTGGTTTTCGGAGGCGTAAGCCTTGGCCTCGCTCTTGAAATCCTGCACGAGCTGGTCGATGCTCGTAGGGTCAAAGGTGAGCGAATATTCAGGCGGATCGACCGGGTTGTACTCCTCGGTTTTCGGATAGTCCAGTTCGATCTTCGTGTCCTGGATGGTGAAAGAGACGGTCAGTTCCCTGGGACAGGGAACACGTTCATACTTCCTCTGGAGGTTCTTGTAGATCCCCGGAGGCATCTTGAGCGTGAGGCTCTTCTCGTCCTTTCCCAAGATCCTGGTTTCGAAGGTCATTACGTGCCCGAAATAGGAGAAGAAGACTCGGACTTCCGCGCCGTAGGGTGATTCGCTCGGCTTATCGAGCAGGATCGTCAACTCGTCGTCCGAACATGATTGGATTAATCCGTGGATCTCCTCCTTCACGCCGTGGATCGTGATGGGCATCTTTTTGTCGCCGAGGTTCTTCAGAACGAATTCCTTTTCAATTCTTCCGATCGCCGTTCCCATCTTTTTCTCCTCACTGACCGATCCAGGAATACTCGGAGGGCTGGTACGCTTCTTCCCGCTCGACGTAGGGTTCAAGAAGGAGGAAGAGATCCACGGAACAATCCTCCAGATACCAGTTTCCCTCCGCGTCTTTCCGGAAGAGCAGTTCACCCACCGTTATACCTTGATTCCCGTACAGGCGGATATTCGCACGTGCCGTATCAGAAGACAGAGATACGGCTCCAAGACGCCACCGAACGGGAAGGTATTTTTTTGAAAGCGGATCCGAAAGCGAGCGTCTGAGGGCTTCCCGCTGTTCGGGCAGAACCACATCATCCGCGAGCTTCCCGTCTCGCAGCCCTCCCAGAAAGGCATCCGCGATCGAGATGAGCAGCTGCACCTCTCCTTTCACCGCGGTATCCTGGAGGGGACCGATGACCATGTCCTCGGGGAAAATGGGAGATTTTGGAAGATACGGGGCGAACAGCTGTTCCGTGAGGGTTTCGGTTGACCGGGCCTGGGGCTGCGCCCCCCCCGGCTGCGGCGGGCGGGAGATCGGGGCGCCTCCCCCCGGCTCGGTCGGCCGCAGCGATATCGGGCCGGTTGATCCTCCGGAGTCCGTTCCAACGGGAGCGGAGCCCTCCGGCCGCGCTTCCTCCTTCTCGGATAGGCCGCCGGAAGTTCCGCTCGAACTTCCCTCTTCTCTCTTTCCGGCGCACGAGGAGAGGAAGAATAACAGGAGAAGAATGATGATACCGGCCCGTCTTCCCATCGTACCCCTGTTGTACCAAAAGGCCCGGCTCCTGTCAAACCGCCGGTATGGACGAAGGGCCGTGTAACGGATAGTATTGCCCTAATATCACGCAGCATGGAGGAACGCATGGCTTCGTCTGTCACGATGAAGATCCTCAAATCCCATTGCAGGGAGGGAGTTGTTGAACCGGGAAAGGAGATAGGGATCCTGATCGATCAGACCCTCACGCAGGACGCCACGGGAACCATGGCGTACCTCCAGTTCGAGGCGATCGGCATCCCGAGGGTTCGGACCGAGCTTTCCGTCTCCTACGTGGATCACAACACCCTGCAGACCGATTTCATGAACATGGACGACCATCTCTTTCTCCAGACCGCCGCGGCGAAATTCGGGGTCCATTTCTCCAGGCCGGGCAACGGTATCTGCCATCAGGTGCACCTCGAGCAGTTCGGAATTCCGGGAAAGACCCTCCTGGGTTCCGATTCCCATACCCCGACAGGCGGGGGACTCGGCATGCTCGCCATCGGAACTGGCGGTCTCGACGTCGCGGTCGCCATGGCCGGCGGCCTGTACTACATTACCTGTCCGGAGGTCGTAGGCGTGAAGCTCACCGGCCGCCTCTCCCCGTTCTGCTCCGCAAAGGACCTGATCCTCACGATCCTTGGAGGGGAAACGGTTAAGGGGGGGGTCGGCAAGGTCTACGAATACTTCGGCCCCGGCGTTTCGACCCTCTCGGTGTACGAGAGGGCCACGATCACCAACATGGGCGCCGAGCTCGGCGCCACCTCTTCGATATTTCCGTCGGACGAGGTGACGCGGGAGTTCCTGACCAGGCAGGGCCGCGGGGATCAATGGCTTCCCCTGGCCGCCGACCCTGGCGCCGCGTACGCGAGGATCATCGAAATGGATCTCTCAGCCGTGGAACCGATGGCCGCTGCGCCCCATATGCCGGACAGAGTCGTTCCGGTACGCTCTCTTTCATCGGTGAAAGTCGACCAGGTGGTGATCGGATCCTGCACCAATTCCTCGCTGAACGACCTCGGCGCAGCGGCGGATATCCTCGGCGGCGGGACTGTCGCGGCCACGGTGTCTCTGGGCATCGCGCCAGGATCCCGCCAGATCCTCCTCGGCGCATACAAGGCGGGGATCATCCAGCGGCTGGTGGAAAGCGGCGCCCGCATCCTCGAAGCGGCCTGCGGCCCCTGCATCGGCATGGGATTCGCCCCGTGCACGAAAGGGGTTTCCCTGCGGACCTTCAACCGGAACTTCAAAGGAAGAAGCGGAAGCGAGGAGGCCGAGGTGTACCTCGTCAGCCCGGAAACCGCCGCTTGCTCCGCGCTCACCGGGTTTATCACCGATCCCCGCACGATGACCGCGCGCGGACTCACCAGAACCGACTACTCCCCGTTCATCACCGTAGACCGCTCGATGATCATCCCCCCCCTCGGCGAACCTGATGCGTCCCGGACCGTCATCGTGCGAGGACCGAATATCGCTGAACTGCCCGCGGGAACCCCGCTTCCGGAAAATATCGAGCTTCACGTCATTATCAAAACGGGGGACAACATCACGACCGACGATATCATGCCCGCTGGGGCGAAGATCCTCCCGCTCCGTTCCAATATTCCCGCGATCTCGCGGTACGTCTTTTCCGGAATGGATCCCGGCTTTGCCGGACGGGCGGAGGCCTTCCGGGACACCGCGGACAAAGCCCCGGGAGCGGCGGGCATGATCGTCGGCGGAGAAAACTACGGACAAGGTTCCTCGCGGGAGCACGCGGCTCTCGCCCCCCTCTATCTGGGGATCCGTGCGGTTCTCGCCAAGAGCTTTGCCCGGATACATAAGGCGAACCTCGTCAACTTCGGCATTCTCCCCCTCACATTCGCAGATCCACGCGATTACGACCGGATAGAACAGGGAGATACCATCATCCTGTCCGGGATAGACGGCCGCATTATGGAGGCGGAGGGTATGGACGGGAGGATAGCTCGCACCGGAGCCATGGTGCGGGTGAGATGGGAACTGGAAACGCGCGCCCGCAAGATCATCAGGAGCGGCGGACTTCTCAGGTACACCAGGGAAGGCTCAAGGGAAACGGGGGGAGCGGGCGGTGGAGGCTCCCGGAGATGAACGGGTCCCATTCGATCCTCCTCCACCGGGGGGAGGAGTACCCCGAGCCGCTCAGGGATCCCCTTTGGAAGAACATCTACCTCTCCTCCGCCCTGAAGAGGATCGCGGGAACCGAGCCGTTCCAGAACCTCGCGCGGATCAAGCAGCTCGGGCCAGCCTATCTGGTGTACCCGGGGGCGACCCATACCAGGCTCGGGCACAGCCTTGGGGTTTTCCATACAGCCAAGCGCCTCATCGAAGCCATCGTTTCCTCCCACGGCTGCCGTGACCTCTCGATCGAGGGGGTCAAGGCTTTTCTCTGCGCCTCCCTCCTGCATGACCTCGGTCATTTTCCATACGCCCACTCCCTGAAGGAGCTTCCCCTGAAGGAGCATGAGGCCTTGACCGCCGAGGCGATCCTCTCCACGCGGATCGAGAGACTCATCAGGGACGAACTGGGAACCGACCCCGCCTTCGTGGCCGCCATCGTGGATACCTGCAGGCCTGCGAACGTGGTCGGCGCATCGGACACCCATACCCCTCCGGGCCTGCCAGACGAACTCCTCTTCTACCGCAATCTCCTGTCGGGCGTTCTTGACCCGGATAAACTCGACTACCTCACCCGTGACGCGTTCTTCTGCGGCGTCCCGTACGGAATCCAGGACATCGATTTCATCATCGACCGGATCAGGCCCTTCTCATCGACGGGAACAGCCATCCAGGTGTCAGGAATACCGGCGATTGAGAACATCCTCTTCTCCAAGTATTTGATGTATCGGACCGTCTATTGGCACAAGACGGTCCGCGTGGCTACCGCCATGATCAAGAAGGCGGTCATCCTCGGACTCCGGGAGGGAATCATCCAGCCGGAATCCCTCTACGGAAAGACGGATGACGAGTTCATGAACGCCTTCGACGACCATGACTTTCCCCCCTTCTCCATGGTTCCGCTGGTCAGGGACAGGAACCTGTTCAAGATCGTCCTGGAACTCCCGTTCGGGAGCGGTGAGAACGTCCGAACTCCCCTCCTCGGCCTCGAGGCGCGGATCGAGACCGAGGCACGGATCGCCTATATGATTGCGCGGCGGACCGGCGTTCCCGTGATGCCCCACGAGGTCATCATCGACATTCCCGAACCCATTTCCTTCGAGATCGACCTGCCGATCCTCGACGAGGACGGCTCGGTCAGCTTCATCGACTCCGGCTCGGTCTTCACGCCGCGGGTCATGGAGGATTTCACGAGGAACCTCCGCAAGATCCGAGTCATGGTTCCTCCGGCGGCCGCGACGGAACTGAGGAATCGGGAAGAGATCGTCGAGTGGCTGGGATAGAGGGGGGCCTCCGCGGACCGATGCCTCCCTTTGTGGGAAGGTTCGTGAGGCTCGTCGGAAAGGGGATCGCCCGGTTCTCCATGATCGGCGAGGGGGAACGGGTGCTCCTGGGGGTTTCCGGCGGCAAGGACTCGCTCGCCATGGCCTATGCCCTTTCGGTACGCAGGCGCTGGATCCCGGTGCCGTACGAAATCGAGGCCCTCTTGATCGACTGGGAAGATTTTCCCCTTTCCGCCACCGCCCGTGATGCACTCAGCCGTTTTTTCGACGACATCGAGGTCCCTCTCTCGTTCGCCCGGGCGTCCATCCCCAAGAGGGAAGGGGGCGAATTCTCCTGCTACTGCTGCGCACGCATGAGAAAACGGATCCTCTTCGAACGCGCCGGGGAAAGGGGGATCCGAAGGGTCGCCTTGGGCCACCACATGGACGACATCGTGGAGACCGCCCTCATTAACCTGGCGTTCAACGGCCGTATCGAGACAATGTCACCGGTCAAGGATTTCTTCGGCGGAGCCGTATCGGTGATCAGACCCCTCTGCGAGGTCCGTGAGTCGACGATCGCCCGTGTTGCCGCGCGGCTCGAATTCCCTATCGTGCAGCCTTCCTGCCCGCATCGTGGCAAGGATCTGCGCGCGCGGGTCAAGCCGATCGTACGTCAGCTTTCGCACCTGCACGGATCAGCCAGGGAACATATCTACCAGGCCCTGCTCGGGGAATCGGACGATCCGAAGACACCGGAACGGGCTGAACGCTTGCGTGAAAACTGATTCTGGCATACAGTAGGAGCAGGAACAGACGGAATGAACGATTCAAAGCTGATGAAAGAGCGGATTAGAAGGGTGCGGGTCCTCTTCAAGGAACTGGGATACGAGATCTACGATTCCCAGAGGGACGACGAGACCTATTCCGCCGGCTTCGAGAATGAGAAGGGGTTCCAGGGGGGGTTCTTCATCGATAAGGAGAGCAAATTCCTCGAACTAGCCTTCACCTTCTCCTTCTCCATCCAGATGGGTACCTTCATCACAACGAAACTGGAAGAGATGCTCCAGATCTGCTACGAATACGGCTGCTACATCAATCTCGAGAAAACCGAGGAGGAGATCAACTTCTCGATCTTCTCCAAGATCTACTTTGCCGGTCTGAATTACTTTTCACTCAAAGAGACGGTGAGAGACTTTAAGGAATGCGTCTCGGTGCTCAAGGAGTCCGTGGAACTGACTCGGCCATAGAGCGGGGGGAGCGAGGATGAAACTGCATAATCAGATGGAGGATCTCGTTCTTGCGGGGATCGAGGAGATCTTCTCCTCCAAGACCGACCTGAAGATCGAGGACATCTGCACCTGCGACCAATGCCGCCTCGACATCGCCTGCTATGTCCTGAACCGCCTCACCCCCCAGTACATCATCTCGGGCCGCGGTTTGGCCCACCTTGAATCTGATTCCCTGGACTTGCAGCAGAAAAAGGCGGACATCGTAGCCCTTCTCCACGAGGGGATACGGAAGGTCGCGCGGGCAAAGAGGCCTTTCTTCACTCATGATTCCCGCAGACATACGGACCAGCCGGAGGGGCCGTTCTTCAATTTCCCCCTCATGTCCGGAAAGATCTTCAATGGAACCAGCGTTAATATGATCGACCCGAACTGGCTCAATCCCTACCAGATGGTGGACAACACCCCCGGCAACTACCTGTTCTGGCCCTATCCGGCAGTCGGAGGGGAAATCGGTGAAACCCGCAGTTTCTCGTTCGAGGTTCTCGCGGAAAAGGAGGGCTTCGACCCCGTGCGGGGCTTCGGGTCGCTCGAACTGACCGCGGAAAAGGAATTCATCGACTCCTGCCAGCTCCAGCGGACCATGCACATCGACGATCTGTTCATCTTCCCCCCGTCCAAGGAAA
>CAZPZF010000064.1:0-10631 GCA_964590705.1 uncultured Spirochaetales bacterium
TCGTGATGAACGAGGGAGCCATTGTCGAACGGGGGAATCACAAGGAGCTCCTGGCAAGGAAGGGCTTCTACGCCGAGCTGTACAACAGCCAGTTCCTCGGCGGAGAGGAGCCGGAGGGGCGGTCCGCCTGACGCGGCCGTCAGACGTGACAGTCTGGCATAGCGGTCGCCGGCGTTCACGGCCGCCTGACGCGGCGGCCGGCCCGGCGTCCGCTCCGAGCCCGGCGCCGGGATGATGCTCGTTTCCCCAAAAGATAAATGCACAGAGCAGCTGTTTGAATTTTCGGTTGTGAGGAATTAGAATTGTTTTGGAGTAAAAACAATGTCACGACCAAAAAAAGTAACAACCATGATCATGCTGCTGTTCATGGCCGCATTCCTCTCTGTTCAATCATGCGAAAAGAGAATCCAGCAATCCACGGCTCCCCAGGGGCGGCCCGACCTTCCAGGTGTCTCGATCCCATCCCCCCCGCGCGAGGTGCTGTTCCTGTCCACGCAGATGAACCCCGTCGAGGAAGCGGGCAGGATGCGCAACGTGATCCTGAAGGACTTCCCCGGTTCCGTGGACTTCAAGCCGAATGACAACAGCTTCCTCTTCAGGCAGATCGACTCTCTCGAGGCGAGCGGTTCAGACGCGGCGATCCTGCTGGGAGCCTTGCACGGAGACCTTGTAACCCTGTACGAGGAGGAAAAACTCTTGCCCCTGAACGAGTTCTTCGGGGGACTCGGGAACAGATCCTTCGCGGAACCGCTCGTTCAACTAGGCAGGCTTGACGGAACAAACCTGTACTACATCCCATGGACGCAGGCATCCTTCGTGATGGCTGTCAATAAAAAGGCGCTTCAGTACCTTCCTGCGGGCTCGCACCTCGATTCCATGACCTATGAACAACTGTTGCAGTGGGTGAAGAACATCCACGATCGCACCGGGAAAAAAGCGCTGGGATTCCCAGCGGGAGAGAAGGGGCTGATGCATCGCTTTTTCCAGGGCTATCTCTACCCCTCCTTCACGGGAAACACGCTCCTGAAGTTCCGCGGCCCGGACGCTGTAACGATGTGGAAATACTTCAAGGAGCTGTGGGGCTTCGCACACCCCGGATCGCTGGTCTATTCGACCATGTCAGAACCGCTGCTTACCGAAGATGTGTGGATAGCATGGGATCACACGGCCCGTCTCATGAAGGCGTTTCAGGAACAACCCGATACCTTTGTCGCTTTTCCCGCTCCGTCGGGACCCTCGGGACTCGGTTTCATGACGGTCATCTCCGGTCTGAGCATCCCCAGGGGAACCTCAGACACAAGAAGCCCGGAATTATTGATCGACTACCTGACCTTGCCCGCGATTCAGGCGAGGACCCTCCGTGAAACAGGATTCTTCCCTGTCGTGGAAATCGAATCGGAATCCGATATACCCCGTCATCTTCTTTCGTTGTACTCCGCCATGAAAAAACAGGGAGCCTCTTCGAACGCCATACCGACTCTTCCTCCCGTCGGTCTGGGGGAACAGGGCGGAGAGTACAACAGGCTGTTCATGCTCGCTTTTTCGGAGATCGTCCTCGATGGAAAGGAGATAACGGCCGTGCTTGACGGAATCGCCAAGGAACTTCAGCGTATCGCAGAAAGCGAGAACCTCCGGTGCTGGCCTCCGGATGTTTCGGAAGAGAGGCCGCTGCACATTGAATGAGAAGCACGAATTCCGTATTTTATCGATCCTCTCGTATATCGTGATCGTTCTCTCGCTCCTAGTCTCTGCCGCCGGTTTCGTCATGTTTTCAAACCTCGGCAGGATCGGCACGGAGCTGCCGGTCGGAACGGTCGACCAGTTCAGGAACATCGCGAACATCATGCCGCTGATTTCCGAACTCTCTTCGGACCTTGACGATATCCGCAGGGATGACCGAAGCGTCACTAGAAGCAGGCTCAAGTTCACCATGAACAAGGTAAAGGCGGCGTAGGCGCTGATAGAGGAGGATTATGGAGGAAATCAGCCCTTCCTCCTCGGGCTGATCATGGAGGAGATATCCCTCCTTACCAAGGATGTTTCAGAAATCCTGGGGAGAGCATCTCCCTTTGACGCGACATCGGCCATTCTCCTAAAGAACAGGATCGATTACGTTTCCTCCGAGCTGCGCGACTACGTTTTCAGAATCAACAACAGCACGCTGACCGTCCTGGAGGAACAGCGAGACGAAATTGAAAAATTGAAAGCGATCATCCTCTTCTCCGCGATGATCGCCCTGTCCGCTGCGGCGCTGACCCTAGTGCTGCTTCGGAACCGCGTGAAGCTCTTCGGGCAAATGGAGCTGCACAGGGAACTCGCGGTCTCGAACAGCAACGCAAAAAGCGAATTCCTTTCGAACATGAGCCACGAGATTCGAACGCCGATGAACGCGATCATCGGACTCTCCTACCTCGCGCTCAAGACGAACCTCACGCCAAGCCAGAGAGACTACCTGAAGAGGATACAGATATCCGGGCAGCATCTTCTCGGGATCATCAACGATATATTGGACATCTCCAAGATCGAGGCGTGCAAGCTTCATATGGAGAACATCCCATTCGAACTGGAAAAAGTGCTCGATAATGTCGCGAACCTCACGTTGGAGAAGGCCAGCGCGAAAGGCCTCGAGCTCGTCTTCGAGATGGACCGGAACGTTCCGAATCATCTCACGGGCGATCCACTCCGGCTGGGCCAGATCCTCATCAATTACACCAACAACGCGGTCAAGTTCACCGAAAAAGGGGAAATCGTCATCCGGATAAAACTCAAAGAGGAATTTGACACTTCCGTACTGCTTTGTTTCGAGGTCTCCGATACGGGAATGGGGATCACCGAGGAGCAGAAAGCCCGCCTTTTCACCAGTTTCCAGCAGGCGGACAACTCCATCACGCGAAGCTATGGCGGCACGGGGCTCGGCTTGGCGATCTCGAAGCGGCTTGCCGGACTCATGGGCGGGGACGTCGGCGTGGAAAGCGAGTACGGGAAGGGTTCCACCTTCTGGTTCACCGCCCGCCTTGGCAAGAGCGCCGAGAAACAGCGCAGCTATATCCCGGAGCCGGATTTCCGCGGCAGGCGAATCCTGGTGGTTGACGACAACGAGCACGCCCGCGCGGTCATCGTGGACATGCTTCGCGGCATGACCTTCAACGCCGTCGCGGTGGATTCGGGTTTTTCCGCGGTCGAGGAGATCAAAAGGGCACGGGACGAATGGGAGAACTACGACGTCGTTTTCCTCGACTGGCAGATGCCGGGCATGAACGGGATCGAGACCGCGAACGCTATCCATGGATTGCGTCTGTCTCCTGAACCTCATCTCGCGATAATAACCGCCTACGGCAGGGAAGAGGTCATCAGGGAAGCGGAGTCGGCCGGTATCGACCACGTTCTGATAAAGCCGGTGAGTTCGTCCATCCTCTTCGATACCCTGATGATCCTTCTCGGAGCCGACCGGAAGGAGAAACGCCAGGCTGCGGAACCTCCCGACGCATCCCGGGAGCGGGAACGAAGGATCCGCGGCGCGCGCGTGCTCCTCGTCGAGGATAACGAGCTGAATCAGGATGTCGCCACCGAGATACTCGAATCGGCCGGCTGCGTCGTGAGCAAGGCCTCCGACGGCGCCCGCGCCGTGGCCATGGTATCGGAGAATCCTTACGACATCGTGCTCATGGACATGCAGATGCCCGTTATGGACGGGCTCGCGGCCACCATAGAAATCCGCAAGGACCGCCGCTTTACGGATCTTCCCATCATCGCGATGACAGCCAACGCGCTCAGGGAGGACCAGGAACGGTGCCTTGTCGCTGGAATGAACGACTACATCACCAAACCGATCGATCCCGCGAGGCTCTTTGACGCGATCGCGAAGCATTACCGGGCAGCTTCAGCCCTGCCTCCGGACAGTCTCGATACGGAACATTCCAAGGCGGAACAGGAGGGCCGCCGCGCCTCTATTCCCACGATTCCCGGTATTGACACCGCCAGCGGACTGGGCCGAGTCATGGGCAACCGGCGCCTGTACGCGGACCTGCTTGAACGCTACAGAGAGGGGCAGGCAAACGCGCCGGACAAAGTTTCCGCGGCCCTTTCCGCGGGCGACCGGAAGCTCGCCGAGCGTATTGCCCACACGCTGAAAGGGCTCTCCGGGAATATCGGAGCCGATGAGGTGCAATCCGCGGCGGACGTTCTCGAAACCGCAATCTCTTCAGGGAAAGAGGACCCCGAGCTCACCGAGGCGATCGACCGCCTGTCATCAGTCCTGTCCATAGCGATTTCCGGAATCGAACGATTCATATCAAGCGAGAAGGTCACGGCTGATGGCTGCCATATGAAACCCCCTCCAAAACTTCCAGTGAAGGAGGTTCTCGGGAAGCTGGCCGGCTTTGCCAGAGAAAGCGACTCCGAGGCCCTCCCCTACTTCGAGTCCGTCCGCGACCAGCTGCTTTCGATCTGCGGACCGGAGCGTTTTCAGGGAATCGAGGAATCGATTCGTGTGTATGACTTTCAGACGGCACTCGTTCTACTGGAAGCCGTCATGAAGGACCGGGGCTGACCCGCCCGGCAGGGAAAAACATGAAAGAAATTGACAACAAGAAGGCCACGATCCTCATCGTGGACGATTCTCCCGATAGTATTACCTTGCTCAGTTCCCTCCTCAGAGATCTATACCAGGTGAAAGTATCCACTTCCGGCGTCAAGGCGTTGGAGATAGCAGATAGCGGGCAACCCCCGGACCTCATCCTACTCGACATCATGATGCCTGAGATGGACGGATACGAAGCCTGCGGAAGGCTCAAGGCGAATCCTAAGACAGCCGATATCCCCGTCATCTTCCTCACCGCCAAAACCGATACGGTGGACGAGGCTAAGGGATTCGAGCTTGGGGCCGTGGACTACATTACAAAGCCGGTAAGCCCGCCCATCGTCATGGCAAGAATAGCCACTCACCTTCATCTGAAGAGGGTGAGCGATTTTCTCCGGGACAAGAATCTGTTCCTCGAAAAGGAGGTGGAGCGGAGAACAAGGGAGGTCGGTACGATACAGGATGTCACGATGGTTGCAATCGGCTCCCTGGCGGAGACCCGCGACAACGAGACCGGAAACCACATCAGGCGCACGCAGCATTATATCCGGATACTCGCAGAGAAGCTGAAGGATCACCCCGATTTCGGCGAACACCTGTCGGACACGGCGATCGAGCTGCTGTATAAATCCGCCCCTCTGCACGACATAGGCAAGGTCGGTATTCCGGACAGCATCCTGAAAAAGCCGGGGAAGCTCGAACCGGATGAATTCGAGATCATGAAAACCCATACAACCCTCGGTCACGCGGCTATTGTCGCCGCGGAGGAACGGCTCGATTCGAGGAAATCGTTCCTATCGGTCGCTCGGGAAATCACATGGTCGCATCACGAAAAATGGGACGGCTCGGGCTATCCGCGCGGCCTCTCCGGGGAGGATATCCCCCTGCCGGGCAGGCTGATGGCCATTCCCGACGTGTATGACGCGCTAATAAGCAAACGGGTATACAAGAAGGCCTTCTCCCACGGGGAGGCGGTGGAAATCATCGAGAAAGGGGCGGGGACCCATTTCGATCCCCGTATCACAGCCGTATTCAGCGAGGTTTCAGGAACCTTCAGCGAAATCGCGCGTAATTTCAGCGACTCGGAGCAGGAGTTGTAAACGAAATGAAGAGAACCATCCTTGTCGTTGACGATACTCCCGATGATATCGTCATCCTTGACCAGATACTCAGGGAAGAGTACCACGTCAAAGTCGCCACAAACGGAGAATCCGCCCTCGAGATAGCCCGGTCCGATCCGCCGCCCGACCTGATCCTTCTGGACATCATGATGCCCGACATGGACGGCTTTGAGGTATGCCGGCAGCTGAAGGGGGACAGTAAAGGGGCTTCCATACCTGTTATTTTCTTGACGGCGAAGGTAATGGTCACCGATGAAAAGCAAGGATTCGAGACAGGCGCTGTCGATTACATCAGGAAGCCTGTGGATCCGGATATCGTACGCGCCCGCGTGAAAGCGCAGCTTGAACAGAAGGAGCTGTCCATCCGCATTTCAGAGATCCGGTACCGCAGGCTCTTCGAGGCGGCGACGGACGGAATCATGATCGTGGACACGCAGACCGGCGGCATCATCGACGTAAACCCGGCTCTCGTCACGCTCATGGGAATGTCACGGGAAGCGTTTCTCGGCAAGAGGGTAGAAGACCTTGAATTTCTGGTAACGATCCTGGAACAGCGGAAAAACCTCCATGAGAGGCAGAAAACAACGTACGTCAGGTACAAGGATCTGCCTCTGAAAACGTACGACGGCCGCTGGATCTACGTAGAATACATCAGCGCGGTGTATCTGGTGGATCATCGCGAACAGATGCAGATCAATATCAGGGAGATAACGGACCTCGTCGAGGCGGAAAAGCAGAGGGACCATCTTTCCGAGCGGCTTACCCACTATCTTTCCACGAGTCCGACAATCACCTACTACATGACCCTTGACCAGGGAAGGCTGAAATGGAGATGGGTGAGCGAGAATATACGGAGCATCCTGGGATACACGCCCGAAGAAGCCGTCGCTCCCGACTGGTGGTTCATGAACATCGACAGTTCCGATCGAACCGGCGTCCTCGAGGTCATTACCGACATAGTCAGGCAGGAAACCGCGTCACGGGAATACCGATTTAAAAAAAAGGACCGCAGCGTGGTGTGGCTTCATGACGAGATGCGGCTTCTGCCTGATAAGGGAGACGAAACGGGAATAATCGGCACCCTGACCGACATCAGCGAACGGAAGAAGGCGGAGGAGGAGATCCTCCTGAAAAGCGCCGCGCTTGAGGCAGCCGCGAACGCAGTGATCATTACGGACAGGAGCGGCATCATCAAATGGGTCAATCCCGCTTTCGGTCAGCTCACCGGATACTCGAGGGACGAAGTGGTGGGTAAAAACCCGAGGGAACTCGTATGGTCGGGCCGGCAGGAGATGGAATTCTACCGCACCCTCTGGAACACGATCCTGTCCGGGAAGGTATGGTCGGGCAGGCTCCTGAACAGGAGGAAATCCGGAGAAATATACCAGGAAGAGATGACCGTGACTCCTGTTGTGGATAAGGCCGGTTACGTCTGCAATTTCATCGCCGTGAAGAACGACATTACCGATCAGGTAACGGCGTACGAAAAGCTCCGTTCCGCCCTTCGGCAGAAGGAGGAGCTTCTGCGGGAGATCCATCACAGGGTCAACAATAACATGCAGGTCATCATCGGGCTCATGAACCTCTCCACCCGCACGGTGGATGACGCCCTTGTCCGAAGCAAGCTGGAGGACATAACCCGAAGACTCTACGCCATGGCCGACATCCATGAGCAGTTTTACCTCACCGAGGATATTTCGCTGATCGATTTCACCGTTTTCCTGGAACACCTCATCGTCATCGTGAAAGAGGAATTCCCCGACACCTTCTGCTCCATATCCCTCTCCTGCGGAGAAGGGCCGGCTCTTCTTGGGCTTGAACAGGCGATTCCAGCCGGTCTGATCGTCGAAGAGTTGATCACCAACGCCCTCAAATCGGCCTTCCCCGAAGGCGGATCAGGGGGAAGCATCCTCGTATCGCAGAAAACGGATCCGGAAAACCGTCTCGTGATCGAGGTACGGGACGACGGAATCGGTCTGCCGGCGGAAATTGACCTCTTGGACCCGAAAACCATCGGCATGGAACTGATGAGGATACTGACCGAACAGATAAACGGAACCCTCGAATTCCACATAAACGGAGGGACCAGCGCAGTCCTGCGCTTTCCTCTCCCGCATCATGAGCCGGCCGAGGGGGCCTCGCCAGGGGAGGGGAAAAGCTAATGACCAAGACAAACCGCTGCATTCTGCTGGTCGACGACGAGCAGAACATCCTCAATTCGCTTAAGCGCGAACTCGGCGAATGGGCCAAGGAACGATCGCTCGAGATCTGCGTGGCCATATCCGCCGAACAGGGGCTCGAGATCCTCAAGGCCCGACACGGGGATACGGTCGTCGTGCTATCGGACTTGAAGATGCCCTCGATGAAGGGATCCGATTTTCTCCTGGAAGTCCGGAAAAAATATCCCGATATCGTGTCGATCCTTCTCACCGGTTTCTCCGAAACCAAGGAAATCGTCAAAGCGGTCCAGGCGGGCATCTTCAGCTATCTGATGAAGCCGTGGGAAACGGACTATCTCCTAGCCGAAATATCCAAAGCATACGAATACGGGGAGACTCGGCGTCAGAACGCGCAGTACCTGAAAACCGTGGAGGAGGAGCTTAAATGGGCCGGAGAGATGCAGAAAACGCTCCTCCGGCCGAACCTGCCCCGCTCCGACGGCCTGGAATTCCGCGTAAGCTATCAGCCCGTCCAGGGACTCTACTGCGGCGGCGACTATTACGACGTCATCTTCATCGGCTCGAATCGGTATCTCATGCTGATAGGAGATGTGGAGGGCCATGGGGTCAAAGCCGCTTTTGTCACCGGCATCCTCAAGGCCGTCATCTACCCCGAATATATCAGGAACGTCGTGGGAAAGAGTTTCTCTCCCGCCGCGTTCCTCGGCTGGCTCAACGAACGGATGAATTTCGAGTTTCGTAGCACGTCCAACATGATCATCACCTTTTTCGCCGGCGTGTTGGATATGAACGATTATACCTTCCGATACGCCAACGCGGGTCACAACCACCCCTTCATTATCGAAGGGAACAAGGCGGTCGAGCTTCCCGTTTCTGGATCGGCGATCGGGTTCGCCAATTCCATCCTTTACGCGGAACAGTCGGTGCCCGTCTCTCCGGGCAGTATCATAGACCTCTATACGGACGGACTCGTGGAACCGGGCTGCATCCAAGATTCGGGAACCGTGAAGATCGGCCCTCTGCTTGAAAGAGTCGAATACAGCCGCGACTACCATAAGAAAATCATGGAATCCGCCCTCGCGCAGGCGGGGTGCGGCTCGTTCACGGACGACGTCACCATTGTCACGGCGAGGATCCTCTGAAGCCATGGAAACAGACGCGATAATAGAGGAATTCAACGCGCGGAACTCCGGCGTTACCATAACGGCGCGGCAAGACGCAGAGGGTATCGTGATCGGGATATCTTGCTCGCTCGACTATCAGCTATCGTGCGAGCTCCAGGAACTGCTCGCCAGGGTTGTCGAAACAACCGCGCGAAGGAGCCGGATGACGCTGGATCTCGGCGGAGTGAGTTACATATCCTCGACCGGGGTCGGGGCTCTGCTCCAGACATACATCACGGCAGAGAAGAGGGAAATAGCTTTGGTGCTCCGGCACGTCCCCCGGCATGTTTTTTCGATCCTGGACATCCTCGGTTTTTCCAAGATCTTCACCATAGAAAAAGAAGTCGAGGAATAGGATATGCGGGAGAAGCGCCGCTCGATCTCGACCCGGATCATTCTTCTGTCCGTAATGACCTATGCCGCATTTACCGCGATAGCGCTGATCATTTGGAATATCGGTATTCCCTGGCTCGGCATACCCGGGAGGATCCCGGAAATGATCCGGATGGAAGAGGAACAGATACAATTGTCTCTATCCGACAAGACGAGCCGCTTCGAGATCTGGCGTTCACAACGCGTGACCGAAGCATATGGCATAGCCGAGATATTGTCGTTGAGTCCTCTCCTCTCCATTCTCTCCGAGGAAACGCTGACGGAACCGGATCTGCGCCGGGTCAGGCGGGAAGCCGCGGCAGCCTTGACCTCGTTCCTTGAGAGCTCCGGGACCATATCGCGCATCACCGTGGTGAAAAAGGAGAACGGACAGTACCTTGCGGGTACGGACTGGGATCTGGGAGAAAGGTATTACGCGAATTTGGGGATAATGGCATGTAGCGAGCCCGGCCAATTCCTTGAGGGGAAAGAACTATGCACGTACTTTCCGTCGGTTTCCACGGCCGGCATTCCCATCGTCTTCTTGATCGAATCACGGATCACGACGATTCTTGAGGACGTTAATGAAAGGTCGTACGAAAAAGCCAGGCGTATCGCTATTTCTATAATGGACTCCCAGGGGATTCTCCTGACCCCACTCAGCATTCCCGACAGTGGGTCCCTTCTATCAGCGGGGCAGAAACCTTTTACACCGGCCTTCCTTGGACGCGTCTCCCTGAGCGCGGAACCGGAAACGGTTTTAATCGGATCGGAATCGGCCTTAGTCGGCGTTTCCCGCCTGGTCATCCCCCCGACGGACGAGATCTTCCTCCTGGCGGCCATTGTGAAAAAAGAAATGATTCGAGCCATCTTCCGGGACTCCATCGTGATGACCGTCATCGCCCTGCTCATCGCGTCGTCCTTGTCTCTCGTGACCATCCTGAGCGTCAGGGCTGTCCTGTCCCCCATCAGCAAGCTCTATAAAGCCGTTGAAGCCTTTAGTCGGTCAGAACCCTATATCATCCCGAAAGCCGCGAACAAGGAGACAGGGGAGATCATCAGCGCGTTCACGGAGATGACACGGAAGGTCGGAGACTGGAAAAACGAGCTCGAGGCCGAGGTCGAGAGGCGGACCAGGGTGTTGAAGGCGATAGCGGAGCTCGCCAGGATATTCCCCCGGGACACATCCGAAAAAGCGACCGCCTACGCGGGAACC
>CAZPZF010000064.1:10641-14422 GCA_964590705.1 uncultured Spirochaetales bacterium
TCAAGGAGGCCTTCAAGGCGGACGCGGCAGCGGTTTTCTACGTAGACGCCAAACGGGAGTACCGGTACAGTATTGCCGGAACCGAATACCCCATCGTCCTGACCCGAGAGAGATGGCTCGAATGCGTTGAGCTCGTTTCGGATAAACAGGAGACGGCGCGTTTCGGCCCGTGGTCTCCGCCCGGGATTACGCCGGCGCTGCCCCTGTGGATGTCGCACAGGCTCTACTCGTCCGGTTCCACGGGCGGGTACATATTCCTCGGCAGGGCTAAGGGATCATGGAGCCCCGAAGAGGAGGCGGATATCAGGGTTGTAGCCGGCTCGATCACCCCCATCATCCAGGTCCGAAAGGAGAGAGAAAAGCAGGAATTGGAACGCCAGGAAGCGGAGAAGAGGCTTTCCGGGGAGGAACGTCGCCTCCGGACCTTCCTGGAAGGTTCCCGCGACATGATATACATGGTTGATGCCGAGGATCTGATCACGGAGATGAACGCGGCCGGCATCGATCTGCTCAGGGTTTCGGATAGACAAAGCGTGCTGGGAAAATCCTTTTCCGCCTTTGTCGTGAATCCGCACGACAGGCAAGCCCTTCTGAACAGAGTGAGAGAGTTCGGATACGTAGCCGACTATGAGATCCTGCTGAAGAGAACGGACGGCGGCACGGTCTTCTGCCTCGAGACCGCCTACGCCATAAGAGATACGGGAGGGAGGATCGTGGAGATGCAGGGGATCATCAAAGATATCACCGAACGCATACAGACCGAAAAATCCCTCTGGAAGATGAATCTCGAACTGGCAGAGGCAAATCTGAAGATCAAGCGCACCCAGACCCTGCTGGTTCAGAGTGAGAAACTCGCCTCAATAGGTCAGCTGGCCGCGGGAATAGCTCACGAGATCAACAATCCCCTCAGTTTCCTCAAGAGCAATCACGAGATGTTCGGGAAGTATATCAAGAAGATACGAGAGGCGTCCGGCGCTCAAGACGCAGCGAGCACCGCCAGTCTCTTCGACGAGATCGACACCATGCTCGTCGAATCGGCGGATGGTTTTGCCCGAATCATGCACATCATCGGCAGTCTCAAGAGTTTCTCGAGGACGGAGCAGGGCTCCGATTTCGGCATATACAACGTGAACGAGGGGATAGAGAGCACTCTTGTGATCGCGAGGAACGAGATCAAGTACGTGGCCGATGTCAGAAAGGACTTGGGGGATGTGCCCCCGATACGCGCGAGATCAGGAGAGATAAACCAAGTCATCCTCAACCTGCTTGTCAACGCGGCACAGGCGATACAGGAGCAGAAACGGCCGGAAAAGGGAACCATCGAGATCAAGACCTATGCGTCGGGCGAACATGTCGTCATTGAGATACGAGACGACGGTCCGGGAATCCCCGAATCACTCCACATGAAGATATTCGATCCGTTCTTTACAACTAAAGCGCCGGGCAAAGGCACGGGGCTGGGTCTCAGCATATCCTATGACATCATCGCGGTAAAACACGGCGGACGGCTCGGCGTCCGCTCCGCGCCCGGCGCCGGAACGACGTTTACCATCGAACTTCCGGTAAACGGTCCCACAGTACCCGAGGGCTCCAAACCGCCCGACGTGATTGAGCGGCAGGTCGAACAATAAAATTAATTTGGCGCTTAATATATTTAAGCCCTGAATTGATTTATTTTAACAAATAGAGTACGATCTCCGCACATGATCGAGGAGGCGCCATATGGACAGAAAGCTGCTCCAGGAATGCCCCGTCTGTGGGGGCGCCTTGAAGGTGAGGGTCCTCCAGTGCCCTTCCTGCCATACCAGAATAGAGGGAAGCTTCGAACCGCCACAGTCGCGGATCCTCTATCTTCAGAAAAAAGACCTGGAATTCGTGGAGTTGTTCGTGAGGCTCCGGGGCAACATCAAGGAGATGGAAAAAGCCCTTGGAGTCAGTTATCCTACGGTACGGGGGATGCTCGACGGCGTGATAGAGAAGCTCGGCTATTCTGCTGCCAGGGGCCTCGACCAGAGAAAGCGGACGGAGATCATCGACAGGCTTGAAAAAGGCGAGATCTCCGCTTCAGAAGCGGCTTCGCTTCTGAAAGAGCGGAAAGCGGAGGAGCGATAGCATGTCTCTGAGGGAAGAACGGCGAAGGATCCTGAAGATGGTAGAGGAAGGGAAGATCACCGCCGAGGAAGGGGCCAATCTCATGGAGATCCTCGAGGAGTCTTCGAACAGGGAAGGCGGGGAAGCGGCGGCTGAGTGCGGGGAGTCAGGCGGTCCCGATCCGACGAGCCGTACCGGCCGCATGACCGGCGGGGATCCTGTCGGCGGCCAAGCGGACTCGACCGGTTTCATCCTCGGGGGAGGGAGCGGCCGCCAAAACACGGGGGCGGGATCCTGCCTTGTCATCAAGATCATTGACCGCGCCACCGGGGACGAGGAGGCGAACATTAGAGTCCCGCTCAAGCTCGCCTGGATGCTCGGTTCCATCATCCCCAAAGCGGAGCGGCAGAAGCTGGCGGACTACGGGATAGATATTGACGCGCTTCTGTTGGGGACCGAGAACGCAGAACCGGGAATCCTTTTCCAGGTTGACAATGAATCTGAACCGGAGCGGATCATCATCGTGGTCGAGTAAGGTATCGTTCGTCAGGCCCGCTCGGCTCCTATCCCGCTATGGAGGCTCCGCTCACCCGGACCAGCTTCGGGCCGCGGTACCACTCGACAGACTCGGTTTCTCGGGAGAGGACCAGGGATTCGCGAAGCTCCATCAGGTTTCCCGTTATCGAACCGCCGGTCACCGGAACCGTTCTCTTTCCGTCATGGTACATGGCGAGCCTGATCTCGCCCCCGAAGTCCCCGGTCTGGACATCCACGTTGAAATCGGAAAACACGAGAGCCTCCAGATACGGGTCCGCGCGGAGTTCCGCCTCGCTTTTCGAACCGCCGCTCACCATGACGTTCCCCATGACACCGGTCGCCGGTACGCCGAGGTAGGAGGCGTACTGGTTCGATCCGTGGAACGAGACGACCCTGCCCTCTTTCATGACCTGGGTAGGCGAGAGGATGAGGCCGTCGTCGTCGAAAGGCGCGTTTCTCGGAGATCCCTCGAGCCACGGCGTCACGACGATGCCCAAAGCGCCGTAGGAAGCGCCGTCGCCAACCTCAGTACCGATGGTCCAGGGCGAGACCTTCTCGAACACGGCTTTCACGTCTGTCATGGAGAGGTAGTAGCCGAAGAGCGAGGCGCAGTGCTCCGCGGGAAAGAGGACGGGCAGGGAAAGCCCTTTCGGAAGGGGTTCCGCTTTTGCCCGTTCCCTCGCGCACGAAAGGAGCCCCGCCATTAATCTAGCGGTCTGGTCTGGACGTAGCCGGGAAAATTCGAACGTACGGAACAGTTCGACTTCTGTTGCGAACCCGGCGCATGCGGAAGGAGCCGCTACGATTGCCTCCAGGTATCCGTTTCCCCCATGGAACGCCAGATCGATCCCGCCCGAGGTGACGAGCCTCCTCCGGAAACGCTTCATGAGGACCTCGGTGGAGGAAAACCGCTCCCCCCGCTCCCGTGGAACCCCGAGCGCCTCTGCCGCGATCGTTTCGGCCCAACCGATCAGGGAACCGGAGGAAAACGGCGATTCGAAGCGGCTGAAATCGGAGACCGCGGCCGCGCCGCCCGAATTCACCGCCCCAGCGGCCGCAAGAGGATACCACGCGTTCCGTACGTATCCAGCCATCCTGCCCCCGCGGGCAATCCTCTCCTTGTCCGGAGGAGCACCATGCTCAAGTGCCGCTC
>CAZPZF010000064.1:14432-14751 GCA_964590705.1 uncultured Spirochaetales bacterium
GTGCACCCCGATCTCCGCGACCCCCAAAAACCGCGTCCCGCCTTCGGTGAAATCGGCGTCCAGGGCGACGCGGTAGTCGACCAGCCCCTTCGCCCTCGTCTGCTCGATCTCGTTGCCGACGAGGTATAGTTCCGACGCCTCGCTCTCCTCCTCGCGGATCTTCCAGCCTCCGGGGGAGAGTTTCATCGCCCTGTTCATGATTCTCTCTATCATCATCCCAACCTCATCCTCGTCCTCATGTAGGGTCCACCCGAGGAGACCTTGACGTACTCCTTGTGCCCCTTACCGCAGTACCCGCTTCCGGAAAGGCGGCCCGAGG
>CAZPZF010000065.1:0-14749 GCA_964590705.1 uncultured Spirochaetales bacterium
CGATAAGGCACTCCCCGTCGCCCCCTGTCCCACCCCGAAAAGCTGGCCGGCAGCGGATACCCCCAGCGAGTATCCGGCAGTGAGAACATCCCCCTCCAGTCCCGGATCATGGCGGTCGCCGACATCTACGACGCCCTGTCCGCGGCCGACCGGCCCTACAAGAAGGCGGTTCCCCCGGAGTGCGTAGAGGAGATCCTCCGTAAGGAAGCGGCCGACGGAAAGCTCGACGCCGAGATCGTGGACGCGTTCTTCGCGGGCGTGATACACTCCTCCCGATGAAAGAAGAGAATCCCGTTCCGGTGAGGCTTCTCGAAGGGCTCTCCCGGGTCATCAGGGGAAAGGAGCGGTTCCTCCGGTTTTTCACGGCCTGTTTCCTCGCGGGCGGCCATCTCCTCATCGAGGACATCCCCGGCGTTGGAAAAACCACCGCGGTCAAGACCCTCGCGCGGCTCATCTCCGTTCCCGGAAAAAAGTCGGCGCTGTTCCGCCGGATCCAGTTCACCCCCGACCTCCTCCCGTACGACATCACGGGGGTCGATATATTCAATCCCCGAACGGGCGCCTTCACCTTTCAGCCGGGGCCTGTTTTCGCTTCCATCATCCTCGCCGACGAGATCAACCGGACGCCGCCCAAGGTGCAGTCTGCGCTCCTCGAGGTGCTCGCGGAAGGGCAGGTTACGGTGGGGGGAAAGACCCGCGCCATGGACAGGCTCTTCTTCGTGGCCGCGACCATGAACCCCATCGAGACCGAAGGGACCTTTCCTCTGCCCGTGGCGGAGAGGGACCGTTTCATGATGTGCCTCTCCATGGGCTACCCCGACCTCGCCTCGGAACTCGGAATCGTCAGGGACAATCCGGGAGTCGTTTCCCTCGGCTCAGTGAAGCCGGTCTGCACGCGTGACGAAATCGTCAGGCTGCGCGACGAGGTCTCGAAGATCCACTGCGCGGAGGAACTCGCCGCGGCCGCGGTAAGGGCGGCCAGAAGGACGAGGGAACTCCCGGGCGTACGGGCCGGCGTTTCTCCTAGGGGTTCTCTCATGCTCGTCGCGGCAGCGCGCGGCATGGCCGCGCTCGAAGGCCGTGATTACGTGATCGACCAGGATATCCTCGACTGCGCGCCGCCCGTATTTCTCCATCGGATAGCGTATCGGGGCCAGGGCGGAACGGAACCGGACCAGATCAGGGAGGTTGTCCTTGAGGAACTCAAGAACTGCGGGTACTGAGAATTCGGCTGTCACGGAGCCCGGCGGCCCGCCGGTTCCGGCAAAGCGGCAGCCGTACGCCGGGCCGATACGCATCGTCATGCTCCGCCCCTGGGGTACCGCGGCTTTTTGATTGTCCCCGCGGTCCTTCTGGCCGCGGGGATGGTACGGAACGAACTCGCCGCGCTTCTCTGGGGCGCGGGGATCCTTTTTCTCTCGACAACGGCGACAGCCGTCTCTTTTCTCTCCGCGGCTTTCCTGAAGCGGCATATCCGGCGCTTCCCCGGCGCGGTTCGGGTATCCAATGAGAGCGGGGATCCGAGCGCGGGGGGGACCGCAGCCTTTTCCTGCGCTCTGCCCCGGTTCTGCGGCGGTGTCCCGGGCATCCTCTGCGAGATCTCCGTCCGGGGCTGCTGGCACTCGCGGCGCCGTTTCGTTTTGCGGATTCCGGTGAAAGCGGGCGCGGGCAGAGGCTGCGCCGGTCCCTTGGAGCGCGGGGTGTACGAACTGACCGTACGGATCGAGATGGGGGATATGCTCTCGATCGCCTGTTTCGGTGTCTCTCTTTCCAGCGGACAAACGATCCGCGTCCTGCCGGCGCGCGTCGACCCGGTCGTGACTGGGCCTATCCCGGCCGCCGGGGGAGTCCTCTCGGCCGGCGAGACCATGCGAAGAAGCGGAGACGATTTTTTCGACACCAGGAAATACGTTCCCGGCGACGACATCCGGAGGGTCAATTGGAAGCAGTTCGCCCACGCGCGGGAAATGATCCTCCGCGTGCCGGAGCGGGTTCCGCCGCCGGAATCGCGCTGCCGGATCGTTCTTGATACGGCCGTCGCGGGACTCGGGGAAGGGGGGAAGGGCGCGCGGGAACGCTCCGGCAACCGAGGGAGACCCGCCGCGGTCCCATCTCCCGGAACCCGCGGAATATCCGGCATGCGCCGTCCGCGCGGGCGGGCCTCTTCAGCCATTCCCGCGGCTATCGACACGATGGCCGCGGGAGCCGCGGCCCTGTCCAGGGCCTTCATGGCGAGGGGCCTTTCGGTTTCCATTACCCTGCCTGACGGTGTCGAATACCCTGGCCTCTCGGATCCGGAAGCGGCGGCGGCGATCCTCGCCGACCTTCATGAGGAGAGCGGAGCGGGCGCTCCCGCGCCTTTACCGTTGTCCTGCGCGGCGCGGAGAGAAACGGTATTCCTCTTCGTCCTTCCCGGCGGCGCCGACCGATCGGATGAGATCCGCGCGCTGCGTTCCTTTGAGCTGCAGCCGGTCATCGTCGTCTGCGCCCCATCGGCCTGCGCGGAAGAACCGAATGCCGGGCTTTTCAGGTACGCGCTGGAACCGAATCGGGCAGGCTCCTTCTTCTGCCTTCCTCACGGCCGCGGACGGGGAACCGCTCGGGCGCAGCGCCGCGCGGCCGCGGAGATCAGAGCGGCCAGGGAAGAGGCGGACCGGCAGGCATCTCGCCTTTCGGCGATCGCGGAGCAAGTCCATGTCATCTGAAGCTTCGGCGCGAGGCATCCGAGTCGTCACAGCGGCCCGAGTTGTTCTCTGGGCCCTGCTCTGGTTCTTCGCGTGGCTTCCCGTCAGGGGCTTCCTCTCCCTGCCCATCACGACCGCCTTCCTCCTCTTTTCCCTCGCCCTCGGGGTCTGGGGGCCGCGTTTCCGTATCAGGTATCCGTGGCTCCTTGCCCTCTGCGCTCTCGTGCCCCTCCTCTTCCGATGCGGCGTCGAGATCGCCGCCGCGGTTTGGTTCCGGCAGGCAAGGGGAATCCCGGCGGAGAGCTTTCCCCTTCTCTTGGACAGGCACTTGCTCGTTCTCTCCGTTCCCATGGCAGCGACCATGACGAGCGTCTCCTGGGGAACGAGGAAACGAGGATGGGTGGTCCCGGAAGCGCTTCTTCAGGGGCTGTTCCTCCTTCCGCTGTTCTGGGACCAGGGCGAGTTCCGGATGACGCGGTTCTCCCATCCCCTCTTCTTCGCGCTCTCGATCGCGGCACTGATCGCGATCCATATCTCGGTTCTCGGATTGTCCGCGCGCGCCGGCGCTCGGCGCGGCGCTGCTCTGACTATTGGCGCGGGTCTTACGACGCCGCGCCTGACTGGCGGTGCGGGTCTTACGACGCCGCGCCTGACTGCATACGGGGGGAGGTTCCCCTTCCTTCCTCTCTCGACCTGCGCGCTCCTCATTCTCCTCCTGTGCCTGATCTACCGAGGATGGTCGGGGAGCTCAGCCCCGGCAGGGGGAGGTCTCATGGAGCCGACCCTGTTCTCGTTCGATTTTTCCCGCTACGTCAGCCTCGAAACCGAGATCTCCGTGAAGGACGATCTGCTCCTCCTCATGAAACGGGAGGGACCGCCGCAGGTGTCTCTCGTCAGGAGGTTCGTCCTCTCGGGATACCGGCCGGACAAGGGATTCTTCATGGCCGCCGGGCCGGGAGAGCCCGAGCCGCTCTCCGCCGTTCCCGCGGGAGAAACGCGCCTCCCCGTATCCACCCGTACCGGGAGGAGGGAGGTGACGCAGGAGTACTTCCTCGTCAACATCGCCCCATCGTCGCTGCTCGGGATCAACGAGCCGGAGAGGATCGTGCCCTACATGCCGCCACGCGGCTCCTCGTTCTCCGCGATGTACCGGGTGGACTCCCTGGCCCCGATCGCTTCATCCGATATCAACCCGTGGGAGCTTTCTGACGCCGGAACCGCCGGCATGGACCGAGAGCTTCTCCGTTTCTATACCCGGTACGGAGACGACGCCAGGATCGCCGCCCTGGCCGCGGAGATCACCGCGGGCGTCACCGGGTACTACGAGCGGGTGAAAGCGGTGGAAAGCTACCTCAGGCAGGAGTACTGGTATTCGCAGAAACCGGGCATCGCCGCGGACGGCGACCAGCTCGGCCATTTCCTCTTCGTCTCCAGGAAGGGATACTGTTCGTACTTCGCCTTCGCCATGACCCTCCTCCTCCGCAGTCTCGGGATTCCGGCGCGCGTGGTCGTCGGCTTCTGGGCAGATCCGGAATCTGCCCTGCTCTCCGTGTATCCCATCCGCGCTGATATGGCCCACGCGTGGGTCGAGGTCCACTTCGGCTCAAACGGCTGGATCGAATTCGACCCCACGTCCCACCGCATCGCTCCGGGAGAGGAGTACGAGGTATCGCGCGTGGATCCGGAGCGTTTCGAGAGTCTCATCAGGGAGATCGTTGAGTATGGCGACCTGCTCGTTCCCCTCGTTCCAAAGGAAGGGGCGGTCAACACGGGTCTTTCTCCCGCGATCCGGGTCATTCGTGCTATGGCAGCGGCCTTCGGGAGGAGTTGGTACCTTTCGGCTCCGGCCCTGTATCTGATCTGTGTTCTCTTTTAGCGGCTCCTTCCCCTGTTTCCCGTTTCCGAGGTCCAGGGATGGCGGGTGCAAAGGAGAGACCGGACACGCTGGAGGACCCAGGCGCACGGACGTGCCCAGGAGCCTTCGACAGAGACTCCATCCCCGGAACAACGTCGGGAGGCGCGTTTGCGTCTCATGGCCCGCCGACGTTTCCTCTTCCTCTACCGCGTCCTCTGCGCCTCGGGAGCGGGAAAGAAGAAGGCCGAGTCGATCCTCGAGTACTGCGGCAGGATAGACGACAGGTATGGACTCGGCCTCCGCGCGACAGGGGAACGCTATCTCGGCAGTGTGTTCTCCGCGACGTTCTCCGCCGATGACTATGCAGCTTTTTCCGATTCGCTGCGCGCGGCTCTCAGGTTGACCGGGAAAAGAATCGGGCCGCGGGCCGTGGCCGCCTGCCTTCTCACCCCCCGAGCTCTCTTCCGGAGGCTCCCATGAGAAGCTCCGGGCGAAGGCGCTTCGCCATCCTCCTCCTTTTTATGCTGACGGTCTGCCTGTCTTTCGGGGACAACGGAAGCCCCGAGGCCTCGGCCGCGGAAGACGGCGGAAAAGACGCGGGTCCCCGATGGTACATCGATCAAGCCGAGTCCGCCGTTGAACGGGAATTCTACGACCAGGCGGTTCGGCTTTTCCACCGGGGACAGGAAGCCTTTCCCCAGAATCTCAGCCTCAGGATGGGCCTCGGCGATCTCTACTCCGACCAAGGACTGTATACATTGGCGCTTGACGAATACCGGGCGGCCGAGGCCCTGGACGACGAAAACTACGAGGTCCTCTCCAGCCTCGGCGAGACACTCGGGTACCTGACCAGAGACGCCGAGGCCGCCGCGGTGTTCGAACGCCTGGTCGCTCTCTATCCCGACGACCGCTACGCTTTGGCCGACCTTGGCTGGCTCCTATTCAAGACGTACCGCCTGGAAGAGGGGGTGAGGCTCCTGGAGGACGCGATTGCGCGGCTTGGCCCTGATCTCGCCCTGCTCCATACCCTTGCCACCCTCCACTCCGGGCTCTATTCCTACGAGAGGGCGAAGGAACTCTATCTCAAGACCGCTGCCGAGGCCCAAGCCGAAGGGAGGATGCAGTTCGCCGCCATCGCTTTCTACAATCTCTCCCTCTTGGAGCGGACCTTCTACCGATTCGAGGATGGGCTTATCTCCGCGGAACGTTCGCTGGAACTCGCCGACCGCGCTCCCGGCCATCTCTCGCTGGGAGAGCTGTATCAGGGGCGGCTCGATCACGCGGGAGCGGAGAGGGAATACCTGCGGGCTTTCCAGCTGGACACAAGCCCGCTGACGAAGATCTGCCTGGCCGACCTCGCGCTGGAGACGGGAAGGCCTGAGGAGGCGCTCGGGTATCTCACGTCAGCTGAGCGGGGCGCCGATGCTTCCTGGATGTACAACTTCGGCACGGACCGAGACAGGTACCGTATGGATCTGGAGGAACTATACGCGAAGACCTTCAAGGCTCTCGCCTGGCGTGAGCGGTTTCGCGGCGGATCGGCGGCAGCCAGGATCGCAGCAGCGCTGCGTTCCCTGGTTTTCCGTTTCAGGGCATGGTATCACGGTGAGCGATGGCGGGACCTCGCGCGCACCGTGGGCAGATCCCATCTTCGCGAGGGAAACGAGCTCGACGGGTATTGGTCCCTGTACCGGGGTAGTTCGGGACGCCTGGCGATCAGGTACCTTGCCAAGGCCCGGGAATTGGAGCTCGCCCTTATACCCCGTTCTCTTCCGTATTATCTCGTGGAGGAGGGAAAGACGAGACGCGATCCTGCCCTTGTGCTTGAGGGTGTCACGGGATTCGATCCCGAATGGGAGGCGTCGGAAATCTCGAAAGGCTATCGGATCGCCGCCCCCCTGCTCCGCAGGCAGAGGCGGTGGGCGGAATACTACGAAGTATGCCGCCGGCTCTGGGCCTGTCATCCCCAGGCCTTTGCCGTGTCCGGCCTTTCGGTTCCGCTTGTCCTGAGCGTTCCGGCAAGCGCGTTACCGGAGAAGAGCGTCGGCGCAGCCCGCATTCCCCTTGGCCTGAAAAGGGCCCTCCGGCACAGCGGATTCTTCTTCCCCCGAGCGGAAAGGGATAAGATCCCCTTTGCTCTCGTAGCCGAGCGGGAGGGCAGGATCTGGCGCGTTTCCGTAGTCGACAGGGCCGCGGGAGGGGTGATCGGGAGCGTTTCCGCGGATCCGGGCCTTTTTGGCGGAGGTTTTTACGATTCGGTGCGGGTTTTGGTTGAAAAGATCTATAGGATCACAGTAGATTAGATATGATGATGAAAGCGGAACAGTTGGTCCTGTACATTTCCACGGACGTCCCCGAACCCCCCACTCTCTTCATGGAGGAACCCTTCCTGACGGTCAGGCGGATACCCGTGAGCCATTTCCCGGCCGAGAGTGACGGGGAGCTCCAGGGATTCATGCTGAGCCACCGGGAGTTCGTCAGGAACGCCTCCCTCTTCTCCTCCTTTGGCACCGATTCCGCTCCCATCCTCCTCTGGAACCCCGATGGGGCGACAATACCCGCTAAAGCGCCCGGCTTCCTCGTGTTCCAGGAGATTTCAGGTTTCGGAAGCCCCGACTCCTTCCTGCGGACCGTGAAGAGCCTCTACCGGAGCCTTGTCCTGGAACGGGAGCTTGCCAGGAAAAGAGAGCAGCTCCAGGCCAAGGAGAAGGTGTTCAACGAGATTCTGGGAATCGGAATCGCCCTCTCCGCCGAGCGGGAGAATCAGCGCTTGCTCAACCTCATCCTGCAGCGGACCCGGGAGATCACGCGCGCTGACGCGGGCAGCCTCTACCTCCTCCTCCGGGAGGAGTCGACGGGAGAGCAATACCTCCTCTTCAAGATAGCGCACAACGACTCCAATCCCACGGACTTCACGGAATTCCGGATGCCCCTCAACACGAGTTCCATCGCCGGCAATGTCGCGGTTCACGGCAAAGTCCTGAACATTCCGGACGCGTACGACATCCCCGCGGACATCGGGGTCACGTTCAACCAAAGTTTCGACAAATCGACCGGATACCGTACCAAGAGCCTTCTCACGGTCCCGATGATGGATCACAAGGGGCAGATACTCGGCGTCATTCAGCTAATCAACAGGAAGAGGGACTTCGCCACCAGGCTTTCGAGCCCGGCGGTCGTCGAGGAGCATGTGGAGAGCTTTGACGCGGAGAACGAATCAGTGGTTCTGTCCCTGGCCTCCATGGCAGCCGTTTCCCTCGAGAACAACATGCTCTACGATGAGATCGAGGCGCTCTTCGAGGGCTTCGTAAAGGCCTCCGTAAAGGCCATAGAATCGCGGGATCCCACCACATCGGGCCATTCCTCGCGCGTGGCCCTCTACACGGTCGGCCTCGCCGAAGAGACGAGCAGGATCCAGACGGGACCGTACGCGGACCTCTCGTTCTCCCGTGAACAGATCAAGGAGATCAGGTACGCGAGCCTTCTCCACGACTTCGGAAAGGTCGGCGTTCGGGAGAACGTGCTCGTGAAGGCCAAGAAACTGTACCCGGAACAGCTGCGGCTCATCGAGGAGCGCTTCGCGTACATCAGGAAATCGCTCGAGGCCCGCTATATCGCCAAGCGCTTCTCCCTCCTCAAGGATGGCGGACCGGAGGCCCTTGCCCGCGAGGAGGAGACCCTCAGACGAGACGAGGAGAGGGACATCGAGGAGGTCGGGAGGGCCTTGGACGCGATCGTCGAGGCGAACGAACCGAAGCTGCTTAGCGAGGAACCGGCAAAGATCATCGACACCATCGCGCACATGACGTATACCGACCTGACCGGGAAGGAGCTCCCCTTTGTCACCGAACAGGAACGTCTGATGCTGATGATCCGCAAGGGGAGTCTGAGCGAGGCTGAACGTAAAGAGATCGAGTCTCACGTCATCCATTCCTACGAATTCCTCAAGAACATCCCGTGGACCTCCCAGCTCAAGGCGATTCCGGAGATCGCACGCGGCCACCACGAGAAACTCGCCGGCGGGGGATACCCTGACGGGTCGAAGGGAGAATCGATCCCGGTCCAGACGAAGATGATGGCAATCGCGGACATCTACGACGCGCTCACGGCCATGGACCGGCCTTACAAGCACGCCCTGCCTCCCGAAAAGGCCCTGGCGATCATCGAGGAGGAAGCCGAGGCCGGGAACCTGGACAAGGAACTGGTTTCGATCTTCATCAACGCCAAGGTATACGCCAGAACGGAGTGATTCCACGGCGTAAGCGATTTCCGAAAAAATCAGCCTTTTTATCCCCGCGCAGACCGATAGAGAAAGGGGGCGGGCATGCGGTAAAACCCTTTCATTTCAGTTTTACATACGGTAGAATGAGTACTAACGAGAGGATGGTATGGATCTATTAGGCGTTGTCAATTCTCACCCGGGTCTCAACAAGATCATCGATGCACAATTCAAGAGGAGCAAGATCAAGAGGTACGAGCTGGTCTTTCTCGGGGACGCGGACAAGACGCTCGAGTTCCTCAACTTTGACCTGCCCGAGATCGTCATCATCAATTTCAGCGACTCCGCCATCCCGATCGACTCAATCGCGAAGCAGGTGGAGAACGACTCCTGGCTGCACAGCTTCGGGATCATCGGGCTCTTCGACCCTGAGAAAACGAACGAGGAGGAGATCCTCAAGACCTACAAGGGGCTCAACATACTCGCGGTCCTGGACTTCCACAGGGTCGGATCCCATATCGTTAAAAGCGTGGAAATCATAGACCAGAACCGCCAGATCATCTTCCAGAAGGAACTCTCCGACAAGCTGGCAAACGGCGTCGCCGGCTCCTTCTTCATCGAGAACGACCCACTGGCCGTGTCCATCTACGCGAGCCTCGCCGCCATTTCCCTCTCCCAGAGGGGGTTCATATCGCCCGACACCAAGATGTACCTCCAGCTCGCGCTGTCCGAACTAATCATCAACGGCGTGGAGCACGGAAACTGCGAGGTCTCTTTCGAGGAGAAGACCAAGGCGCTGAACGAAGGCAGAAGCGTCGTGGATCTGATCGCGGAGAAGTGCAAAAATCCAGAAATCGCCAAGAGGAGGGTCTTCTTCGAGTGGGATATCCAGAAGACGGGCTCCACCTTCCTCATCCGGGACGAGGGAAAGGGCTTTGACGTGAAGAAGCTGAACCGGAAGATCGAGGAGGAAGGACCCTTCTCCCTGCACGGCCGCGGGGTCAGGATGGCGACCATGCTCGCAGAGAAGCTCATCTACAACGATATCGGCAACGAGGTCACCATGGTGTTCAAGCACAGCCCTTCGGTCACCCGCGTCACACCGAAGGGCTTTACCGGAGAGGAGAGCATCTTTCCCAAGAGGGGAGACATCATCTTCCGGGAGGGAGAGTCCAGCGACTTCCTGTACTACATCGCCAGCGGTCGCTACAGCGTGTATCACAAGGGGCGGAGAGTCGGACTCCTCGATCCCGCGGATATCTTTATGGGCGAGATGTCGTTCCTCCTCAACAACAGGAGGAGCGCCTCCGTGCGCGCGGATTCGGACGGCAAGCTGATCAAGATATCCCGCAAGAGCTTCGTCTCCGTTGTCCGGGAGTATCCCCACTACGGTATCTTCCTCTCCAAGCTCCTCGCCCGCAAGCTCGTGCGTGCGAACGCGAGAAACGCGGAGGTCGTGGCCGCCGCCTCGGGCGGAAAGGAACAGCCGGCCGCGTCTGACGTATAGCAGCGATTGTCGCTTATCCCGCCTGCCATCGCAGAAGACCGTCGATTTCCCCGAAATGATTTTCGAGGCTGATGAGCATGGCGCCGTGCTCCATGCAATTCGCGGCGATCCAGACGTCGTTCGTTGGGATGGGTTTGCCTTTTTTCTTCAGGATGGTTTTAATCTCCGCGAACCACTCGGCCGTCGTATCGGTTATAGGTACCATGACAGTCCTGGGCTTTTCTCGGAAATGTTCGAATATCTCCCTGTTTTCTCGAAGCCTGATACCGTTTCTGAAGCCATCGTACAGCTCGCCGATTACAATAGGGGAAACGAGAACAGCTTCCGCCTTGGCCAGGAGATCCGCGATACGCCGATCTCCCGCCATCAGGGCAGCGTACGCGTTCGTATCTATGAGGATCCGTTTCATGTCACCCATTCCTCAGGATCGACGCGGCTGTTTTCCCGCTGGCTCTTGGCGAACTCCAATGCCTCGCCGTCGCTCTATAAGCCGAGAAATTCGTCGTACTCGTCCCGGCCGCGCCCCGCTATCGGAAGACCGAGAGCCTTTGACAGAAGTTCCTTGACGAGCTTATTCTTGCTGGTTTTCCGTTTTCTGGCCTCTTCGGTGAGCCTTCCGTCCAGAGTGTCATCCAGGTCGTGAATCGTGATAGAACTCATGGTTCGTCTCCATGGTTCGAATGTAGCATATTTGTGGTTCAATAACAGTATTTGTTTGAGAATGCCCATCGTTGATCGCTTACCCTCTGTCATCATCGGCTCGATCATATCGGGGCCGGGCAGAACCATCCGTATCGCTTGGACAGTGCTTCTATGTACGGAGGTTTCCCCTTGCCTGCCACGCCTGGAGGGCTTAGAATATATCGGTCCATAGAACGGCGATCCGCCAGTGTATCGAGAGGCTTTGCTGAACGACGTCCGCTCCAGGGAGTGACGGCCAATAGAGCAGCTCGTGACCACCGCTTTTTCCAATCACCCCTTCCCGTACATAGTGCACAATGACAACGACTCGTGGCAACCTATGGAGCCTCCGGCTGCGGAGGGGGAGGGAATCATGGGTAGGAAAAGGGTGATGGCTCTTTGTTCCCTGGTGTTGTGCGCGTTCATCGGTTGCGAGGGAACGACTTGATGCAATAATCAGCATGACACGTAATATCTGGTCACCTTTCAGTCGAACGGGGGATCCCCCGTGTCCAGCCAGACCGTGCTCTACGGTTCCACGGTGACGGAACCCGCGGAACCGGTCAAGGCGGGATTCATCTTTTCAGGCTGGTACGCCGATACGGCGCTGACCGATCCATGGGGCTTTGCAACCGATCGGGTCGTTTCGGATACAGTACTCTGCGCGAAGTGGACCATAGTTCCGGGGGCTCAGGACACGATCACTGTGGAGGAAGTTTACATTAATGCGAACATCATCCCCGGGGGACACTCCTTCCCCATCAACCCTGACGATTCAGGGACCTCGAGGGCTGCGACGGAACCGACGGCGCGGAACCGACCACCGAGGCCAAACAGGAGCCGGTCACCGGCGTCACCTGGCGCGACGCAATGGTGTGGTGCAACGCGTTCACCGAATTGGGCAATGCAAAGGCGGGCCTCACCCGCGTCTGCGTGTATTACACGGACAGCGCATACACGACCCCGATCCGCGCCGCTGTGCTCTCGGAGACGGTGGATACGACCGCCGGAGGTCAGGACGATCCATACGAAAACCCTGACGCTGACGGGTTCCGTCTGCCGAACATCGATGAATGGGAGCTTACCGCCCGGTGGCGCGGCAGTGCCGAGAACTCCGTGGCCGGCTACAGCGATCCGTGGTTCACCACGGGCATTTCGGCGAGCGGCGGCATATCCTTCTACCACGCCAGCCCGGAGGGCTCCGGGGAACCGGGAAAGGCCGCCAACGACGCGTTTGCTGTCTACGGATACTACTGGAACGGCAGCACCTGGGCCGAGACCGGTGTCACCCAGACCGCGGTCGTAAAGAGCAAGGGGGCCAACGCTCCGGTCTCTACGACATGAGCGGCAACGTCTTCGAGTAGTGCTTCGACTGGATGGAGGGCTACGAGGGGGACTACCGGGTGTATCACGGAGGCTCCTGGATCAACACGGCGGCAACGCTGCAGACGGGCTCTCTCGACGCCGCGGTTCCCTACGCGGAAATGGACGATCTGGGCTTTCGGCTGGCGCGGAACGGGGACTGACGAAAAAACCCCGGACGGTCTTACCGCCCGGGGGTATGTTCAACGGAATCGCGGGAGTGCGACCTGATTCAGAGTCCCGGACAATGCGCCTTGAGCTTGGGATCCGCGGTCTTGGCAAACGCCTTCTCGAACTGTTTGGCGAACTGTCCCGCGAGCTTTGAGGCGGTTTCCTTGAATTTGGCCTTGTCCGCCCAGGTGGACTCCGGGTCGAGGATCGTGTCCGGTATACCGGGGCAGGTCTTGGGAACCGAAAGCTTGAAGATTTGATCGAAGCGGTACTCCACGGAATTCAGTTCGCCGTTCAGCGCCGCGTGGGCCATCCGCCGGGTCATCTTGATGTCGATTCGTTTGCCCGTTCCGTACGCTCCGCCTGTCCACCCCGTGTTGAGGAGGAAGACGGAAGAACCGTGTTTTGAGAGTTTCTTTCCCAGAAGGGTGGTGTAGTCAACGGGAAGCCTCGGCATGAAGGGCTCGCCGAAGAAACGCGAGAAGGTCGCCTGGGGCTCGGTGATTCCCGTCTCGGTTCCCGCCAGTTTCGATGTGTATCCCATCATGAACCAGAGCATGGCCTGTTCGGGGTCGAGCTTCGAGATAGGGGGGAGAACGCCGTAGGCGTCCGCGGTGAGAAATATGATGGTCTTCGGGTGCCCGGTGACCGCTGATTTCTTCACGTTGGAGAGAAAGGAGAGGGGGAACGAGACCCGGGAGTTCTCCGTGAACCTGGAGTCGCAGAGGTCGTAACTCCCGTTGGGATAGACCATCATGTTCTCGACGATGGCTCCATGGTCCAGGTAGTTGTCCGCGTGGAAGGTGGCCCGGTAGATCTCCGGCTCCTTTTCCGGGTTGAGGTCGATGAGTTTGGCGTAGCAGCCGTACTCGAAATTCGCTATTCCTGTATCATTCCAGCCATGCTCGTCGTCTCCGATGAGGGCGCGGTCAGGATCGGCGGAGAGAGTCGTCTTTCCGGTTCCGGAAAGCCCGAGGAACAGGGCGCTCGTTCCGTCCGGCCCTTCGTTCGCGCTGCAGTGCAGGGGGAGGATCCCCTCGTCCGGCAGGTAGTAGTTCATGACTGTGAAGATCAGTTTCTTGAGCGAGCCCATGTAGGCGGAGCCGTAGACCAGGCCGATCCGTTTCTCGAAATCCATGGCTACCGCGATTCCCGATCCGGCTCCCGAGGGGAGCTTGCGCAGCTTGTCGCCGTACCCTTTCCCCGACGGACTGTCCATGGGAAGCCCGATGAGATGGAAGGGTTTGTCCGCGAAAACGCTCTTATCGATTTCGGCCGGAACGGGCCTGAACATGTTATCCAGGAATAGGGCGGAGAGGGCATTGTCGGTGTAGGCGGTGATGGGAAGTGCGTACGTGGAATCCGCGCCGACGACTCTGTTGATCACGTATAGTTTGCTCTTTCTCTCGAGCAGCTCGACCGCCTCGGTTACCAGGGCCTCGAAAACGGCCGGTTCCATGGGAATGCAGTTGGGCGAGGTCCAGTCGATGTGGGGGGAGACGGAATCGCGTTTGACGATATAGGTATCCTTTGGGCTTCGACCGCTCGAAGCCGGTGTCGTCCAGGTCACGAGGGTGCCCGTCGGCAGGGTCAGGGCCTGCTTGTACAGGACTGAATCCTCGATCATCCTCTTCCTGCCCGGGTTTCTCAGCACTCGGGGGGAATCCTTTGCCAGATTGGCCAGAAGCTCATACATTCCTTCCATATTGTGGACTATTCCTCCTGATTCGCGATGAGATGATTTTCTCCGATCATATCACTTTCCTATACCCGTTGATAGGGTAAAGAGTCATGGAAGCCGCCCGAGGAGAGGTTCAGCGGAATATCGAGGCGGCAGGGAAAGCCGTTCTCGCCTTGGATGACGATTTATCCGCCGAGGTGAGCCTTTTTCGCATCCGCGGCTGCCTCTTCGTCCTAAACGTGATGGCAAAGTATAGAATACGAAGACTCGTCACCTAATACTCCCTTTTGCTCCCGGTATCGACAAAGATATCATTGGAAAAACGGGGGGATCATGATAGTCTATGTTCCTGTCGGCGTTCGGCGCCGGCTGATTCAATCGTGCGAGGTACCTCGATGAAAGGCCGCGGCATCCCGATCAAGAGACAACTCATGCTCTTCTCCATCCTCATGGCGGGTATCCCCCCTTTCTTGATCAGCGCCCATTTCACGGGGGTGATCCGCGGACTGCTCTCGGCGGGAACGGATATATCCCCTAGGATGGGCATCCTTCTCGGTTTCCTCTTTTCCCTTGGGTTCGTCGGGCTCGC
>CAZPZF010000066.1:0-14494 GCA_964590705.1 uncultured Spirochaetales bacterium
GGGACCGCCTCGGTGAGCTGACCACCCTCGTCGGACCCGACGTATCCCGGAGGCGCGCCGATGAGCCGGGAGACCGTGTGCTTCTCCATGTACTCGCTCATGTCGATGCGGGTGAGGGCCCGTTCATCGTTGAACAGAAAATCAGCGAGAGTTTTGGCGAGTTCCGTCTTTCCCACGCCGGTGGGGCCGAGGAAGATGAAGGTCCCCAACGGTTTCGCCTCGTCGGAAAGCCCGGTCTTGTTCCTCCTGATGGCGTCGGAGACCGCCCTGATCGCGGCGTCCTGGCCCACCACCCGCTTCTCCAGCACCTTCTCGAGGTCGAGGTACTTTTGCAGTTCGCTCGAAAGCATCTTGGACACGGGGATGCCCGTCCAGGTGGACACCACCTGGGCGATGTCCTCCTCGCTCACCTCCTCGCGGAGGAGCTGGTTTTCTCCCTGTATCCCGGCGAGGGCCGCGCTCTTCTCCTCGATCTGCCTGACCGTCTGCGGAATAAGGCCGTGCTTGACCTCGGCCGCCTTTGCGAGGTTCCCCTCGCGCTCGAACCTGATCTCATCGGTCCGGTAATCCTCCAGCTTATGCTTGAGGTTCCTGATCTCCTCGATGACGGCCTTCTCGTTCTGCCACTGGAGCTTCATGGCGTTCCGCCTGGCCGAGATCTCGGCCAGCTCCTTTTCCAGGGTCTTAAGCCTCTCCTTGGACGCCGCGTCCTCCTCGCGGGAGAGGGCCTGTTTCTCGATGGTCAGCTGGAGGATGCGGCGCTCGATCTTGTCCAGCTCGGTAGGCTGGCTTTCAATTTCCATCTTCAGCTTGCTGGCGGCCTCGTCCACCAGGTCGATCGCCTTGTCCGGTAGAAAACGGGCGGTGATATACCTGCTCGAGAGGACCGCGGCCGCGATGAGGGCCTCGTCCTTGATCCGAACCCCGTGATGGACCTCGTAGCGGTCCTTGATCCCGCGGAGGATAGCGATCGTGTCCTCGACGGACGGCTCCTTCGTGAACACGGGCTGGAAGCGGCGCTCGAGGGCCGGATCCTTCTCGATATGTTTGCGGTACTCGTCCAGTGTCGTGGCCCCGACCGCGCGCAGATCCCCCCGTGCAAGTGCTGGTTTCAGGAGATTGCTCGCGTCCGTTGAGCCTTCCGCCGCCCCGGCGCCGACAAGGGTATGGAGTTCGTCGATGAAGAGGATGATCTGGCCGTCCGACTCGGTCACCTCTCGGATCACAGCCTTCAGCCGCTCCTCGAACTCGCCTCGGAACTTGGCGCCGGCGACCAGGGCGCCCAGGTCGAGGGCGAGGAGCCGCTTGTTCTTGAGAGACTCCGGCACATCCCCGGAGACGATGCGCCTGGCGAGCCCTTCGGCGATGGCCGTCTTCCCAACCCCCGGTTCCCCGATGAGGACGGGATTGTTCTTGGTCCTTCTGCTCAGGACCTGCATGACCCGCCTGATCTCCTCGTCCCTGCCGATCACGGGATCGAGCTTCTCCCGCTTGGCGAGGGCCGTGAGATCCCTGCAGTACTTCTCAAGCACCTGGTAACGATTCTCCGGGTTCTGGTCCGTGACGCGCTGGTTGCCCCGGATCCCCTTGAGCGCGGAGAGGATCGCGTCCTTCCTCACCCCCCGGCCCCGAAGGATCCTCTGGACCGAGGAGGGGGTTTCGAGCATCGCGATGAGGATGTGCTCGGCGCTGACGAAATCGTCCTTGAGTCCCTCCGCCTCGGTCTCCGCCTTTCTCAGTGTTTCCGCCAGCTGGGGGGAAAGGGTCATCTGTGTGGTCGGGCCGTACGCCTTCGGTTTCCGTCTGAGCTCCTGCTCGAGCTCGCGCTCGAGGTCTCCCCGGTCGATCCCGAGCTTCGCAAGGAGGGGTGAAACGACCCCGTCCTGCTGCCTGACGAGGCAGAGGAGGAGATGGTCGTTGTCCAGCGTGGGATGGTTATATGTACCGGCCAGGGAATCGGCCTCCTGGAGTGCCTGCTGCACTTTTTCGGTGAATTTATCGAAACGCATCTTGTTCTCCTGTTCTCTCTATCCGGGTATAAGATACGGAGACAACCCGCAAAGGGTCAAATGATGAGATGAGAGGCGGGTGGTTGACACGATTGGAGCGTTTTTATATATTGTAGACAACGACGCAGGGTAGAGCAGTTGGCAGCTCGTCGGGCTCATAACCCGGAGGTCGTAGGTTCGAGTCCTACCCCTGCTATAGCGGCTGTCTACGAAACCTTCGTAGACAGTTTTTTTTTAAAACCCGCTGTTTAGAGGCCACATGATATGAAATCTCCAATAATGGAACGGCTTCTGGCTTTTTCCATACGTCATCGCGTTACTGTCATAGCGATCGCCATCGTCATTACCCTTATCATGGGTTTCTACGCCTCCCGAATCAGAATCAATCCCGATGTCGCGAGCCTGATTCCTCCCGATGAGGAGGTTACCAGATTCATCGCGGAATATGGGTACTCCGACCAGGTGGATTATGAGACACAGCTCCTTTCGATAGGCGGGGAATTAGCGGAAGAACTAACGCCCGAGGTGCTCAGGGAATTCGATTCTGTTTTACAGGCTATCGGCTCACATAAATCGGTCCGCAACGTGATCTCCCCATTCTCGTTTCTGTCCTTCACGGCATCCGGAAAACGACTTACTCCGCGGCTTATGACAGCCACGGGATCTGCACCCGAGACCATCGAAGAAACCAACGCATTCCTGGATGCCCTCATGTCCACTCCGTACGCGAGGAACATGGTAGTATCAGAGGACGGAACGAGTCTCCTGGCCATTTTTCAGATCGAGCGGGCGGACGACTATCGAGATCTCCTGGAGACAGTGGAAAAGGCGACGACCCGCTTGGATGGAAAAATCCCCTACGCAATTTCAGGGTCGGTTCCTATTCTGGTCAGGACCCAGTCATTTATGTCAAAGCATCTATCCACACTCCTCATCCTCGTAACAACAATCATGCTGATCTTCTACTTTGCGGGATTTGGCTCCCTCAGGGCCGTAATCCTTCCACTTCTGGTCGTGGGAATGGGCGTCCTGTGGACCATCGGAGTGATGTCAATGCTCCGATGTACCCTCTCAATCATCAGCATCGTAATGCCGCCGCTGGTGCTGACCTTGGGAACATCCTACAGCATCCACATGTTGAACCAGTATTATCGGGAATGGGCATCGGTAAGAAAAATGGGCGCGGCTGATTCCGGTTCCGGGTGGATAGTAGGAGCCGCGGCAAGCATCAACAAGACAATAATACTGGCATCCGTTACTACGGTTTTCGGGTTCCTCAGCCTTCTGGTAACGAGCATTCGGCAGACGAGGATCTTCGCGATATCCACAAGTTTCGGAATTGCGGCCTGCGCCGTATTATCCCTGTTCTTCCTTCCAGCGATTCTCTCGCTCCTTCCCCCCCCGCCCCTCAAGCTGTCAAAAAAGGTTTCCGAAGGGTTTCTGACCAGGATGATGGGAGGTATCGCCCGGTTCGTACTCCGCGGCAAGGCCGTATTAACGATTATCCTGGTCATGATAATCGTTGCATTCCTGTTTACAATCAGGAATGTGAAATTCAATACGGACACAATCAGCTATTTCCCCCAGTCCGACAGGGTTGTACGCGATATGTACAGGATCACGGAGCGATTCGGCGGATTCGATGAGGTGAACATTACCCTCGAAGCTGATAACGGCGAGAGCGGATTCTTCCTTGATCCCGAGATTCTGGAACAAGTCATGCTGATGGAGAGACGACTGATTGCACTTCCGGACGTGTGCTACAGCCTCTCGTTTCCCTCGTTTCTAACCTACCTCAACTCCCTAACATCGGGAGAATCACGAGTACCTGAGAAGCGGGGAATGATCCTCCTTCTCTCCAGATACATGGGAGCCTTGAAGGAAAGCGGGCCGGAAGGAGCTTTTTTCAAAAGCCTGGCGAACGATGAATATACAAGACTGACCATTAAGCTCAGGATCTACAACAGCGACCAGAAAAGATTCCTCGATGAGGAACGGACAAGGATTGTCGCGCGAGAACTCGAAAGGATCATGGAGGAATCGACTCCGGCGGGCGTGACCGCGCATCTCTGGGGAAACAGCCTTCGGTACCTATCATTGTCCTCCATCATGCAGAAAAACCTCTTTCTCTCGATTATCCTATCCATTGTACTTGTCCTTATCATAAACACGGCGGCGTTCAGATCGATTCGGTATGGACTCTACTCCCTCATTCCTTTGGGGGCCGCCGTAATGATCAGCTTCATCCTCATCGTTCTCTTCCAGATACCGCTGGATATGACCACAATAATGGTATTCAGCATCGCCATTGGCGTCGGAGTTGATAACGCCATTCATTTCATTCTCCGTTATCGCAGGGAGAACGAGGCGGCCGGGGGAGAGCCCGACACCCTGATCATCCGTACAATGGAAATCACTGGAAGGCCGATCATCCTAACCACGCTCTCGATCGTGGCGGGGCTTCTGGTTCTGGGATTCGCCAGTTTCAAGCCGATCGCGTATTTCGGGTTCCTCATCGTTTTTACCCTGACCACAGCCTGCGCTGGAACCCTCTTTTTCCTCCCCTCGGTGATGCGGATCACGAAAGCGAAGTAGAAAGGCGGCTACAGCGGAATCATCACCCGGCATAGTGGTTTTTCCCTTGAGAAAACCGCGTTCTTCAGGTACTATGGGCTCATAATGAAGATATTTCCAAGATACTGGTACCATTTCTGGAATTCCCTCCTCTATCCGTATATGCATTTCTATCTAAACCTACGCTACACGCAAAAAGCCCCCTTTCCGAAAGGAGCCAAAGTTTTCGCCGTGAACCACCCGACGGTTTGGGACGCCTTCCCCATTCTTATATACTGGAAAACCCACTATCTTTCGGTCCTTGTCGAGGAACAGATCTGGTCCTTCCCCTTGCCCCGGTTTATCTTCAAGACGGCCAATCAGATCATCCTCTACAATAAACAGAGAAACAAAACCGAGGAATCCATAAAAGACGCCCTGCAGGTTCTCCGATCGGGACAATCCATCCTTATTTCTCCGGAAGGAGGAAGGACAGATCCCGCTGAATTGGTCCGGGGGAAAAGGGGGACTATCCGGATAGCAATCGAAGCCAAAGCGCCGATTATTCCCATCGGAGTATGGATCGATCCCGATTATATAAAGGAGAAACGTGTCGATTACCAGTACCTTGGAGAGAAGTATTTCGATATCGCTCCTTTCCCGAAATTCCGGGCGCCATACGGCGTGGTTTTCGGTGAACCCATATTCCTTGACGCTTACAGCGAAGGAAATGTTTCCATGGAGGAATGTCAAACGATCGCGGACAACCTTCTCTCACGAATCTATGCCCTTGCATCCGAGGCGCGCAGCCTCTTCCCCGACTATCCCCCCAGAGGAGCCAAGGAAAATCCCTGAAGACTCCAAGCCGTTCCCTTTTTCCGGATAACGAGTCGGATGCCCATAGCAACGCTGCGAATATTACCCTAGACAGGATAACGGCGCAAGCGCCATCCAGCTTTCCCTGTATCTAGCGGTATGATGAGAACGGAATGCAGGGAGATCAGGGAAATACCGGTGGAAGACCGCCCGCGGGAACGGATTGCCTGGGCGGGTCCACGAGGAATGAGCGACCGGGAGCTCCTCGCGATCATCATCGGCGCGGGGACGCGGGGGAACGGAGTCCTCAAGGTGGCGGATGAACTGCTGGCCTTATTCGATTCCCGCGGAATCCCGGGAATCGAGGATCTTACGAAAATTCGGGGGATCGGCATGGGAAAGGGGGCTCTCATCTGCGCTGCCTTCGAGTTTTCGAGGAGGCGGCTCTGCGCGGACCGGAAGAGAATAACCTGCCCGTCGGACATCCTTCCCCTGGTGTCCCACTACGCGGACCGCAAGCAGGAGTACTTTCTCTGCGCTTCGCTCACCGGAGCCCACGAGGTGCAGGAAATCCGCGTGGTGACGATGGGGATCCTCAACAGGGCGCTTGTCCATCCCCGGGAGGTGTTTTCCGACCCCATCAGGGATCGGGCCGGAGCGGTGCTTGCCCTCCACAACCACCCTTCTGGAAACGTGGAGCCTTCTCCCGAGGACCGGGAAATCACCATACGCCTGAAAAACGCAGGCGAGACACTGGGCATCCCTCTCCTTGACCATATCATCTTCAGCGCTCGGGGGTACTACAGCTTCATGGAAAAGGGGGAACTATAGGCGGAACCAGCGCGGCCCTTGTGCAATCGGCGCTTTCCTGGTACCTTCAGGAAAATTGAAATAGAATAAAAGATGATTATTGCCCTTTTTCTTCTGACATACACAGCGGTGATCGCCTGCGGGGGAACCGCGGTATACACATTCCGACGGGAAGGCTCTTCCGGCTCAATTGCGCGGATCTACTACGCGGCGAGCTTCCTGACCCTTACCTGGTGTATCTCATACCTCGCCATGTACCTCATCTCGGATCCGGATCTGGCGGCTATCGCGTACAAGGCGGGCGCCGGAGGATGGACGCTCAACTTCTTCCTGCTCTTCCGGCTTTCCGTCGCGTTAATGGAGACGATCACGGAGAAGAAGGTCTCGCCGATTCCCGGTTACCTCGTCCTGTTCTCTTCGGTATTCTTCCTTGCTGCGGCGCTTTCGGGAAAGATATTCGCGAGTGATTTCGTCAGGATGCCCGGGGGATGGTGGGCCGAACGGATCGGGGAAGGCGGATTCTGGGCCCGAGCCTTCCTGGCCTGGGCCGCAATCGTCTACATTCTGGCTTTGATTCCCGCTTTCGTCATGCTGAAAAAGGCGCGGCTCAAGCGGCATCGCCGCATGTTGCTCTACTTCATCTCCCCCTTCTCGGCCGCCGCGGTCCTCAGCATCCTGATGAACCTGGCGTTTCCGGTCTTCGGAGTGACCTTGCCGCCTATCGGTCATGTGATAGTGACCTTCTTTCTCTCCTTCATCGGGTACAGCATCCTGAAATTCAAGATGGTCACGCCCCGGGCGGAGACCATCGCGGATCCGCTCCTCTTCCAGATCAGCGACATCGTCATCCTCACCGACGGCAATGGAACGATCCTGCGCGCGAACAAGGCGGTATCGGATCTTCTGGGCTACGCGACCGAAACGATCGCGTCCATGGGCCTCGCCTCCATTTTGCCGGATATCCTGCCCTTGAAGCCGGGAACCGCGGAACGAGAAGCGGTCGCGCGGAACGGCGGCACTCTTCCCGTTCACTGCGCCGTCACACAGATCGACGATACCCATGGCGACAAGATCGGATATCTCATCATCCTGAAGGATCTGACCAAGGTCAGGAAACTGGAGGAACTCACCGCCGTTCTCTCTCGGTCTAACCAGGAGCTGGAACGGCTGTGCGTCACCGACTCTCTTACGGGTATGTTCAACAGGAACAAGATGGAGAGCGAACTTGCCCATGAGATCCTCAGATCCCGACGGTACGGATCGAGATTCTCCCTCATCCTCTATGATATCGACCATTTCAAGGACGTGAACGATTCTTTCGGCCACGCGGCCGGAGATTCCGTGCTCAGAAGCATATCGGAAACCGTGCGGCAGCAGAACATCCGGGAAACCGACCTTCTCGGCCGTTGGGGCGGTGAAGAGTTCCTGATCATCTGCGTGAACACCGAAAAGGCGGCGGCAGGGGCCCTGGCAGAGAAGATACGGACCCGGCTCGCGCTGATGGAGCACGCAGGGGTCGGGTCTGTCACGGCGAGTTTCGGGGTTACGGAGTATGCCGAGAACGACACGAACGAGTCGATCATCGAGCGCGTGGACGCGGCCATGTATGACGCCAAGCATAGGGGCCGGAACAGAACATCTGTTTTCTGAACGGCTGGAACGGCCGGCTTCTGTTCCGCCGCGGATCTCTCCCGCTCAGGCTTCCAATACATCTCCGGCGTACGGAAAGAGCGAAGGCGTACCCCCCGTATGCCAGAAGAGGACCGTATCCCCTGACGAGAAGCGTCCCCTCTCGATCATATCGATGAGAGCCCCCATCGCCCTTCCCGTATAGACCGGATCGAGGAGGATTCCCTCGGTTTCCGCGAGCAGGCGGATCGCCTTCCGCTCGAGATCGCCGACCACGCCGTACCCGCCGCCCGTATACCCGGTTTCAAGGTCTATCTCGGCAGGGAAGAAGCGGCACGTCATACCTAAAAGCGCTGCCGTTTCATCGGCAAGCGATCGGATACGCTCCCGGAACGCGCCTTCCGTCTCCTCATCCTTATCGATGGCGATGCCGATCAGTTTTGCGGACAGTCCGTACCGCGCCTTTCCCACCATGAGTCCCGCGTGCGTCCCGCCGGAACTGGAGGCGAATACCAGATGCGTGACCTCCGCAGAGGCCAACGTGGAAAGCTCCAGCTGCCGGACAAGCTCCCCGACAGCCTCGACGAACCCCAGGGCTCCTGTGGCATTGGAGCCTCCATAGGGGATGAGGTACGGCCTGCCTCCCCGGCTGCGAATCTGCTCCATGATCTCGGGGATCCTCTCTCCCTTGCGGAAAGTCCCGCACCAGTGGATCTCGGCGGCGAACAGGAGGTCGAGGAGAAGATTCCCGGTGGGGATCTCATGCGGATAAAGCGCTTCGCCGCCAAGGGCGAGGTGGCAGGCAAGACCGTACGCTGCCGCGGCGGCGGCAGTCTGACGGCAATGGTTGGACTGAGCTGCCCCGCCGGTCACCACCGTATCGCAGCCGCTCGCCAAGGCGTCTCCGATGAGGAATTCCAGTTTCCGGACCTTGTTGCCGCCGAAGGCAAGGCCGGTCAGATCGTCACGCTTCATGAGGATCCTGGGTCCGCCAAGACGCTTCGAGAGCTTGGAAAGTTCCGCGAGAGGGGTAGGGAAGAAACCGAGGCCGGCCTTGGGGAAGCGGATCGAGTCTGTCATGTCGCCTCTGTCTTGAATCTCTGCACCTTGGTGTCAAGAGTCTCGATATTTTTCGCGTTCGTCGTGCTGAGATCGGAGAGCATGGTGATCGACTTAGAGATCTCATCCACTCCTTTGGCGATTTCGTGTATCCCGTCCAGACTCTGGTCGGAGAGTCCGGTGATAGTTTTCATCGAGTTCTCGATTGCCGCGGCGCGGCTCTCCATCTCTCCTGACGCGTTATTCACGTCATGGGTAATGCCCGACAGATTCTCTATATGGGCGATCAGCTCCCTGTTCTCCTCGTTCATATCCTCGATGGAGGACTGGATGGACATCATGCCCTGATTGATCTCCGCGATTCCGTTCATCACCTTTCCGAAGGAGATTCCGGTTTGTTTGGTCACCTCGGAGGTCTTGCGGATCTTCTTGATGATCTCCTCCACGGACTTCCTGATGATATTGGAATTGGCGCCCGTGGTTTCCGCGAGTTTCCGTATCTCTTCCGCTACCACGGAAAAACCCTTTCCGGCCTCTCCCGCGTGGGCGGCCTCGATAGCCGCGTTCATTGAGAGGAGGTTTGTCATCTCGGCGACTCCCTGGATAAGATCCGTGATGCCGAGGATGGTGTCTATGGACTGGGTGATGTCGATGATCGATTTTTCCGTCTCGGCCATCTCCTGTTCGCCCACGCTCGCCAGGTTCGATATCCCTTCGGAAACCGCCTTCTTGGCTTCAACCAGTTCTTTGACTCTCTCCTGCGACTGGGCGATGGAAGCGACCAGATGTTTCGATTCCTCCACCGATTCAGACTGCGTCGTGATCAATCCCGCCACCTGGGAGATGTACGTTTTCACATCCGACGCGGCGTTATACCCCTTCTGAATCTCGGCGTTCAAAACCCCTATCCTGTCCTCAATCGAACGCATAGTCGCGAGGATCTCCTCCACCGTCGCGGAGAGCTCGGTGGCGTTGGAGGCGAGGTCTTCGCCGATATCCCTGCCCGCAACGACGGCGCCCTTGATCGTCGAGACCATGACGGAGAGGGAATGGAGGAAATCGTTGAACTGGGAGGCGACAATGCCGATCTCGTCCCTGCTGCGAATCTCGATCTTCTTTGTGAGATCTCCCTCCCCCTTCGTGATGTCGACAATCGCCTGATGCAGGTGCGAGAGAGGTTTCAAGACGGATCTGCTGAGCAGGTACATGAAACCGACCCCGATGACGATGACGAAGATCAAAACGATCAGCTGTGTCCGGATGAGCGAATAGATGACGCTGTCTTTCACCTTCAGGGGAAGCGAAAAGGCGAAGATCCAGCTCCATTCGGGAAAATAGTCGTAGATCAGCCAGTAGCTTTCCCCTTCCTCCTCGTACAGGAGGCTGCCGCTTTTCTTTTCGACCATTGTATCGATGAAATCGTACTGATCACGAGCCTGGGTCCCGCTCATTAGAACGGGGTGGGACACGATAGTTCCGCTCTCATCGATGATGAACGGGAAGTACTCGATGGTTTCGTCCTCGAAGTACTTGTTTCGCAGGCTGTCGACGATACGCAGCTGGGCCTCCTCCAGCGTGTCGATGATCCCCTCGAAGTACAGTTCGTCGTTCGTCTTCGCCAGGCTCTTAAGCTCGCTCAGCCTCGAGGTAAAGAGCTGGGTATTGAGGCGGTCCGCCTCGCCGCGGAAGAGGAAGATGCTCGTGAAGGAGGAAGCCGCGATGATGGCGACGACTATGATAAACGAGAATACGACGATCTTATTCCTTATCTTCATACAGCGCTACCTCTCTTGCCTGCTGCGGCGGTCTTCCCCCTTGCGCGGGAAGCGGACAGGAAACGGAGACATCGCGAAACCACGATGAAGCCTATTTGAACTTGGCTTCCCACTCCCTCATGATCGCGTCATACGTGCCATTGCTCTGGATGATCTGGAAGCCCCTGTTGAAAAGATCCAGGTATTTCCTGCTGTCGGCGTTGGCCTTGGAAAAGGCGAGGTAGATATCCGCGGAATCGGACACGCCGACCGCCTTGATCTTCCCGACTGCGTTGAGATTCTTGATGATGATGTCGGCGCAGCGTTCGTATAGGATGACGAAGTCCACCCTCCCCGCGAGGAGCTTTTTCGTGATTATCTCATCGGTGCGGGAGTAATCCTTGATGATCGCGTTGTTCTGCTCGATCGCGTTTCCGTAGCCGTAGCCTTCGGTGAGACCCAGCCTCTTACCTGCGAGATCGGCGGCGGAGCGGACCGTGCCGGTGAAGCTGGACAGGGCGTAGAACATGGAGCGGACCGTGTAGAGTTTCTGGGCCGGCCACAGGAAGGTAGTCTCGTTATCCGCCTGCCGGGGTACGTTGAAGCACGCGATGGCACTCCCCTCTTTCACCATGGCAAGGGCCCGGTCGTACAGGACGACCTCGTACTGTACGTCGATTCCGACTGCCTTGAAAGCGGCGCGGATGACGTCGTTTCCGATGCCGGTTCCGTCGCCCTGGGCCCACGGCGCCCAGTCGTTTTCAGCGAGTATTTTTACTGTTTCGGCTGATACGAAGGAACTCAGGAAAATTGAAAAAATGATAAAAAAGATCAACGCTTTTTTCTGTTTCACGGAATTTCCTCCTCTCAAATTACGTTTGTTGTCATGTGCATCATTCATCCATTCTACGTGATGATACCCCAACGGTCAAGAGAAAATATCCACCCGCGGATAGAAAACGGAACACCGTGGCTCTCCTTCGGCATCGGTGCTATACTCTTGTCATGGCAGCGGAAAAAACGGCGTTTGTCACCGGCGGAAGCGGTTTCCTCGGGAAGAACCTCGTTCCCCTCCTGTGCGCCGAGGAATGGGACGTCACCATCCTTCACCGTACTGGATCCGACATATCCGGCCTGCGGAAACTTCCTGTCAGACTGGCGAAGGGAGACATCCTTCAGGTGGATTCCCTGATTGCGGCCATACCAGCGGGCTGTCAGGTGGTCTTTCACCTCGCGGGGAGTACGAACACATGGCGGGGACGCAACGACATCCAGACCGCGGTGAACGTGGTCGGATCCCGCAACATCGTGGCCGCGGCCGCCTCGCGTAGGGTGCGAAGAATCGTGGCGACATCCTCGATCGCGGCGTACGGCGACCAGCGGGGGATCCTCACCGAGGAAACGCCTTCGAAGGCTCCCGGTTCGTGGGTGAATTACTATCGCTCGAAGTGGGAAGGGGAGCAGGAGATTAAGAGAGGCGCGGAGGCTGGCATCGAGACGGTGATCCTCAACCCGGGGCCGATCATCGGGCCCCATGACACCTCGGGCTGGGCCCGCTTCTTTCGCCTCGTGCGGGACGACAGTCTCCCCGCTGTCCCCCCGGGCCGGGCTTCGTTCTGCTCCTCGGTCGAAGCCGCGAGGGCCCATATCCGGGCTGCAGAAAAGGGACGGCCGGATGAAAACTATATCCTTGGAGGAACCAACGCCAGTTTTCTCGATTTCGTGCGGGTCGTCTGCGGGCTCCTCGGGAAACCAGCACCACGGAAAGCCACCCATCCCGCGCTGTTCACGACCCTCGCGATTCTCGCGGAAATCGCCGGCGCTCTTTCAGGAAAGGAACCCCTCCTGACACGGGAAAACGCCAGTCTCCTCTCCAAGGAAGTGACGTGCTTCTGCGAGAAGGCAGTCCGGGAACTTGATTTCCGGATCCTCCCCTTGGAGGAATTGGCCGAGAGCTCGTACCGATGGCTGATCGAGGAGGGAAGGCTGTAGGAGTCACTCCCCTTCCCCTTTTCGGCGCCGCTTCCAAATACCTCTCCAGCAACGCCCGATCGCAATTATCCCCTTGATGAAACGGCTGATCCGTAGTATATTCTATATGACTATTTTTGCTTTGATAGTCATTGAGGATAGATTATGCCAAAGGGTTTCAATGAAAGCCAGAAGGAACGGATACGGGTCCGGCTTCTGGAAGCGGGAAAGCGGGCACTGAACAGGGGCGGATTGAAGGCGGTCGTTGTCGAAGACATCGCGGGCGAAGCGGGGATCTCAAAGGGAAGCTTCTACGCCTTCTTTCACTCGCGGGAAGACTTTATCCTCTCCGTGTTCGAAGAATGGGAGACGGAGTACCGCGGCGCCCTGATCCGCATGGTGAGCGAGGGCGAAGGCTCCCCCCGCGAGAAGCTGGAGCGCTTTTTCAAGGGGGCGTTCTCCATCTTCGAACGGGAACCCGGGCTCGCGAAGATCAGGTTCACCGATGTCGGCCACTTGATCGAAGCGCTTCCCCCCGAACGTCTCGCCGCTCACCAGGCGAACGCCCAGACTGTACTCGACCGGACCTTCAAGCAGGGGGCGGAAGAGGGGCTGCTCGATCCATCGACGATCGCGGCGCTGCCGGGAATTGGAAGCGCCCTCTTTTGCATCGCGATGCACAAGGAGGACTTCCCCGAAGGGTCCTTCGGGCCCGCGTGCGACCTCATCGCCGAAGCGCTTGCCATGCGGATCGCGGTACAGAATGCCGGAGAAGGAGATGCGACATGACGAAACAAAAAGCAGAAATCGTGATCGAAACCCGCGGACTCTCCAAGAGCTTCGGCAACGTGCGCGCAGTCAGGGATGTCGCTCTGGCGGTGCGCGCCGGGGAGATCTACGGTTTTCTCGGGAGAAACGGCGCGGGCAAGACCACCACGATCCGTATGATTCTCGGCCTCATCCGCCCCTCCGCGGGTTCGGTCCTCCTCTTTGGAGCCCCGCTTGAGAAAAACCGTACCGGCATCCTCCGTCGTATCGGATACCTTGTCGAATCCGCGAGCGCCTATCCGAACCTCACCGTGAGGGAGAATTTGGAGATCCAGCGAAAACTGACGGGTTCCGGGAAGGACGCAGCCGAGCGTGTCATCGAGCTCATGAAGCTCGGCCCGTACGCGGACCGCAGGGCCGGCGTCCTGTCCCTCGGGAACAAGCAGAGGCTCTCGCTCGCCCGGGCGCTCCTCCACCGGCCGGACCTTCTCGTCCTCGACGAACCCGCGAACGGTCTCGATCCGGCCGGGATCGTAGAGATCCGCGCGCTTCTGCGTCACCTGGCGGATCGCGAAGGAGTCACGATCTTCATGTCAAGCCATCTCCTCGACGAGGTCGAGCAGCTCGCGGACCGTATCGGTATCGTCAACGACGGGGTCCTCGTGGAGGAGCTCTCATCCGGGGAACTCCGGGAGAGGGGGCGCCTCTCCATCGAGGTGGATGTCGACGACCTCCCCGGGGCAGAGAGCGTCCTTCGCGGGGAACTCGGAATCCGTGAGATGGCCCGCGTGAATGCCTGCACCATCTCCATAACCGATCGGAACGTCAGGCCGGAAACGGTCGCCAGGTCGCTCGTTGCCGCGGGAATCGGCGTCGCCCGTCTCGTGCCTCTGGAGGAGGATCTCGAGCGGCATTTCATGCGCATCACCGGAGGGAATCGATGAACAGAGAAAAGCGGACATCCGCCTTCCGCCTGGCGGCTGACGTGATCGGAATGGAATTCCTGAAGCTCAAGCGCTGCAGGATCACCTGGCTATCCTTTCTCGTCTACGCCTTCATGGTATCCGTGGCCGGCTTTTTCATGTGGATTATGAAGAACCCCGGAATGGCGGAGAGGCTCGGCAT
>CAZPZF010000067.1:0-14244 GCA_964590705.1 uncultured Spirochaetales bacterium
CGGGGGCAAGGTCGTGATGGAGAACCGCAAATTCGCCCTCGACCTGCCCGCGTTGTACCGCGAGGCGGAGCAGGAGGCCGCGCGCCTCTGGCGCCGGATGGATGAACTTCCGGACTGACAAGGAGAAAACCATGTCCAAACCCAGATCGGAAACGATACTCTCAAAGGCTTCAGCGTACCGCGATTTCACGGCCGGCAACCTGTCCGCCATGGTGAAGATCCCCTCCCTCTCCGGCGAGGAGGACCGGGTGATCAGCGAGATCAAGAAACAGATCCTGGAGGCGGGCTTCGAGGAGGTGCGGATAGACGGCCTGGGCAACCTCATCGGCCGGGTCGGTAGGGGGAAGCGGATCCTCGCCATCGACGCGCACATCGACACGGTCGATACCGGAGACAGGAGCCAGTGGAGCAAGGATCCCTTTTCAGGCGAGATCTCGGGCGGCTTTGTCCATGGCCGCGGAACGGTCGACCAGGAGGGCGGGGCTGCCGCCATGGTCACGGCCGGCCGCATCCTCAGGGAGATGGGCTATGCCGGCGCTTTTACCGTCTGGTTCGCCTTCACCGTCATGGAGGAGGATTGCGACGGCCTCTGCTGGAAGTACCTCATCGAGGAGGAGAAGCTCCGTCCCGATTTCGCCGTGAGCACCGAGCCGACCAACCTCCGGGTGACGCGTGGGCACCGAGGCCGTTTGGAGATGGAACTGCGGACGAAGGGGATCTCCTGCCACGGCTCCGCTCCGGAAAGGGGGGACAACGCCATCTACAAGGGGGCGCGAGCCTGCCTGGAGATCGAGAAACTCAACGACAGGCTCGCAGCCGATCCCTTCCTGGGAAAGGGGACGATCACGGTCACCGCGATCTCCTCCGCCTCCCCCTCCCTCTGCGCGGTGCCTGACGGATGCATGTTCCACATGGACCGCAGGCTCACCTGGGGAGAAACCATGGAGAGCGCGATCGCCGAAGTGTACGAGGCGGTCGAACCGGGCGCGGAGATCGTGGTTCCCGAATACCGGCGCGCCTCCTGGAAGGGAACGATATTTCCCCAGGAGAAGTACTTCCCGACATGGAAGATCGAGGAAGACCACCCGCTGGTACGCGCGGGCGTCGAATCGTACCGGACCCTGTTCAACGCCGACCCCGTCGTGGACAAGTGGACCTTCTCCACGAACGCGGTCTCGATCTGCGGCCGCTACGGGATACCGACCATCGGGTTCGGGCCAGGCGACGAGAGTCTCGCCCACAGCCCCAACGAGCGCATCCCGATCGACCATCTGGAAAAGGCGTCGGCCTTCTACGCCATGCTTCCGTACATCCTCGAGGAGAACGTATGAAATTCCACTACCGCTGCGGCGAATGCGGCGCGGAATACGAGATCTCCCCAGACCGGATGGTCTGCCCCTCCTGCGCTGCCGGACAGAAACCAGACGAGCCTCTGCGCGGGGTGCTCGAAACGATCTTCGAGGGAACGCCCGGAAAGGATCTCCTCTTCGACCTCCTGCCCGTTGAGAAGGAGTACTTCCCCCCCATCCCGGTGGGCGGCACCCCCCTCTGGCAGCCGGCCCGGGTCAGGAGGAGCGAAGGCTTTCCCGAGCTTTCCTTCAAGGACGCCACCGCCAACCCCACCGGCTCCTTCAAGGACCGCGCATCCTTTCTCGTGGCGGCCTTTGCCCGCAGGCACGGGATACGCGACATCGTCGTAGCGTCCACGGGAAACGCGGCATCGTCGATGGCGGGAGTCGGCGCAGCCGCCCATCTGAACGTGAAGATCTTCATCCCCAAGAGCGCGCCGAAGGCGAAGATGGTTCAGTCCCTTCAGTACGGCGCGGAGGTCACCCCTGTGGACGGCACCTACGACGCCGCGTTCGACCGCTCCCTCGCGTACAGCGCGGAGACCGGAGGTCTCTCCCGCAATACCGCGTACAATCCCCTCACCATCGAGGGCAAGAAGACGGCGGCCATCGAGATCTTCCTTCAGCTATCCGGCCCGCCCGACGCGGTTTTCGTTCCGACCGGCGACGGCGTCATCCTCGCCGGCATCTACAAGGGTTTCAAGGATCTCATGAAAATCGGGCTCATGGAGAGGATGCCGGTGATCTACGCAGTTCAGGCGGAGGGGAGTTCCGCCATCGCCCGGGCACTGGCTTCCGGCGGTTTCGGAAAACCGGTTCCCTCCGCGACCATCGCTGACTCCATTTCCGTCGACGTTCCGCGCAACGGCTTTTACGCGCTCCGCGAATTGACGACCTACGGGGGAAAGGCGGTGACCGTTTCCGACCAAGAAATCCTGGACGCCCAGCACCGGCTCGCGTCGACATCCGGCCTGTTCGCCGAGCCCTCATCGTCGGCAGCCTACGCCGGCTTCCGCAAGGTCAAGGGGGATATAGACCCCTCGTCCAAAGTGGTGATCCTCGTGACCGGAAGCGGGCTCAAGGATATCGACGCCGCGATGCGCGGCGTTTCGCTGCCGTAAGGCGTGGCACAGAGGAGGAACCGTAATGGCCCTGCCGATCAGCGAACCTGTCGCGCGCGAAGACGGACCGGACAAATGCGCGGGCGCAGCCCTCTATCTGGCTGACCTGGCCAGGCCCGACGCCCTGCGTGGAGTCATCCTCAGATCGGACAGACCCCGAGCCCGGATCCTCTCCGTATCCGTTCCCCCTCTTCCCTCCGGGTACGCGGTTTTCGGCGCCGAGGACTTTCCCGTCTCTTCCAGGGCGCGCATGCTCAACGACGACTGGCCCTTCCTCGCCGAGGATACGGTGAACCACGTGGGGGAGCCTATCCTCCTGCTCGTCGGCCCAGATCCCGTTTTCCTCAGGAATCTTCGGAAAGAGATCCGCGTTTCGTACGAGGATCTTCCCCCCGTCCTCTCCATCGAAGAGGCGGAACGGGGCGAACAGGTCATCGTCGGTTCGGACAACCGCTTCGTATCGTACCGCATCGGGCGGGGCGATCCGGCAGCGGCTTTTCAAGGGGCGGCCAGGATCGTTACGGAGACCTTCCGGACCGGATACCAGGAGCACATCTACATGGAGCCCCAGGCCGTCATGGCCGATTTCACGGACGGCAGGCTTTCGATCCTGGGGAGCATGCAGTGTCCCTACTACGTCAAGAACGCGCTCACTGAAAGTTTCGGCCTTCCCGAAGACCGCGTCAGGATCGTCCAGACCGTGACGGGTGGAGCCTTCGGCGGCAAGGAGGAGTATCCGACCATACTGGCCGGCATCGCCGCGGTGGGCGCCTTCCGGACCGGCAGACCCGTCAAGCTCGTCCTGGACCGGGCCGAGGATATCGCCACAACCACGAAACGCCATCCGTCGCGGACCACGATCCGCACGGCCGTCGACGCCCGCGGACGGATACGCGCCATGGAGATCGCCATCGTCCTGGACGGCGGCGCCTACGAGGGCCTCTCCTCCGTGGTCCTCCAGCGTGCGCTGTTCGCGGCCACGGGTGTCTACGACATCCCAGCCGTATCAGTCACGGGAGAGGTCGTGGCAACCAATCGGGTTCCCACCGGCGCCTTCCGCGGCTTCGGCGCCCCTCAAGCGTTCTTCGCCATCGAGACGCACATGAACAACCTCGCCGTCGCGCTGGGGATCGACCCGCTCGAGTTCAAGAAAGCCCACGCGCAAACCCAGGGTTGCCCCACCCTGACAAGCGGCACGGTTCACGAAGAGCCTCCCGTCGACGCGTTGATCGCGCAGCTCGGGGAGATATCCGGCTTCCGCGACCGGAAGGCGCGCGGAGGGGTCCTTGTGGAAGGGAGACTGCGAGGACTCGGGTTTTCCCTCTTCAAGCACGGCTGCGGCTTCACGGGAAGCGGTGAGCGCGACAAGATCAAGGCCGTCGTCCGTCTCCGGAAAACCGCGGAAGACACGGTCGTGATCCTCGTTTCGAGCACCGAGATGGGTCAGGGGGCGCACACGACCCTCCGCAAGGTCGCGGCGGAAGCCCTCGGCCTTCCCCTTGACCGCGTACAATGTCCCCTTCCCGACACGGACGCGGTGCCCGATTCCGGCCCCACCGTCGCCTCCCGGACCGCGATGATCGTGGGCGAACTCGTGCTTCGGGCGGCGTCCGCGCTCAAGGCGGCGTGGAAGCCTGGGACGGAAGAGATCGTCGAGGAGCGGTACCGGCAACCCGAGGGGATCGAGTGGGACCAGGAGAGCTTCACGGGAGACGCCTATCCGACCTACTCCTGGGGAGCCAACTGCGCGGAGGTCGCCGTGGATCCCCTTACCGGAGAGATAGAGGTCACCGGCTTCTGGGGGGCCTACGACATAGGGACCCCGCTGGACCGCAGGATCGCAGTCGGCCAGATGACCGGCGGAATCGCTCAGGGCATCGGATACGCGACCATCGAGGTCATGGACGCTCCCGCGGGAAGGATCCTTCAGGCGAGCATGACCGACTATGCCATCCCCACCTCGCTCGACCTCCCCCCCCTCTCCGTGTCCCTTGTCGAAACGCCTGGCGAGTGCGGACCTTTCGGTGCGAAGGGGGCGGGAGAGCTTCCCCTGGTGGGAGCAGCGCCCGCGGTCGCGGCGGCGGTGTCCGACGCCATCGGCAGGCCAGTCAATTCGATCCCCATCCGACCCGAGGACATCTGCCAGTGTCAGGGCCAGGAGGAAAGAGCATGCTCGTGTCATTCGTCCTGAACGGAAAACAGGTGTCCCATGAGGCAGATCCCGCGGCCAGGGCCATCGACATCCTGCGTTCCGGTTTCGGTCTCACGGGTGTCAAGGAGGGTTGCGGCGAGGGGGAGTGCGGTGCCTGTTCCGTCATCCTGGACGGAAGGCTGGTCAACTCCTGCCTCCTCTCCGCCTGCCAGCTCCACGGAGCGCAAGTCCTCACGATCGAGGGACTTCGTTCAACGGAGGGCTTCCGCGCCATCCAGGCCGCCTTCGAGGAGAGCGGGGCCGTCCAATGCGGTTTCTGCACCCCCGGTTTCGTCATGGCAGCGGCCGCGCTCCTCTCCTCGAACCCGTCGCCGTCCGACGCCGAGATCCGGGAGGCCATCTCCGGGAACCTCTGCAGGTGCACCGGGTACGACGCCATTGTTACAGGGATACGAGAGGCGGCGGAGCGGCTCCGGCGGAGTGGAACATCCGGCGCCCTCGCGGATCCCTTTCCCGCGCTATCGGGCGGTTCAGCCTCCATCGCCTGTATCCATGAATCCGGCAAGGACCTTATCCCCCGCACCCTGTCCGAAGCCCTTCGGATGAGGGGCGAAACCGGCGGAATTCCCTTGGCAGGCGGCACCGACCTGCTCGTGAAATATCGAGGACCGGCGGAAACACCAGCGGCCCTGCCCGGCGCGATCCTTTCCATCGGCCGCGTTCCCGAACTGCGCGTCATCGAGGAAGCCGGAGGCTGGCTCCGGGTGGGGTCCTGCGTCACCCTCTCTGAACTCCTCGCACACCCCCTCGTTCCCGCTGCCCTGAAGGAAGCGGCGAGGCAGATGGCCGGGCCCGGGATACGGAACAGCGCGACTATCGGCGGAAATGTCTGCAACGCGTCTCCGGCCGGCGATACCCTCCCCTTCCTCTACGCCGTCGACGCGGAGCTCCGCCTCGCGTCGGCAAGCGGTGAACGCGTTGTTCCCATCCGGAGCTTCATCGCAGGGCCGGGCAGGACGATTCTGGAGGCTCACGAGCTCCTCACGGAGATCCACGTTCCCCTCCTCGATGTCCGTTTCTATCGGTACCGGAAGGTGGGAACGCGCAGGGCGAACGCGCTTTCGAAGATCTCCTTCCTCGGCCTCGCGCTTAGAAACGGAGACGTCAGGATCGCCTTTGGCGCGTGCGCGCCTGTCACGGTGAGAAACCGGGAAGCCGAGGAATTCCTGCGGGATTCCCTCCGCGGCGGCTGCCACGAAATCGATCAGGCGGTTCGCCTCCTGTATGGTCCCCTCCTCTCCCCGATCGACGACCAGCGATCCACCTCCCGGTACCGGAAGGAAACCGCGCTGCGCGTCGCCTCCGCCTTTGTCCGCGAGCTCTGTCTGGGAGGTACGGAATGATCCTTCTGCGAAACTGTCTGGCTGTCCGCGGTCTGGGCGCCGATGAGCCGTTCGTTGACGCCCCCGAGGGACAAACATCAGCCGCACCCGGTCCTCCGTCCAGCTCCGGCCTCGACATCCTTATCGAGGGCAACATCATTTCCCGGATCGGCCGCGGAATCAAGATTCCGGTTTCATCGACGGGCGAGGCCGAGATCATCGACTGTTCGAACTCCGTCGTGGTACCCGGTTTCGTGAACACCCACCATCACTTCTATCAGACCCTGACCCGCAACCACCCCGCGGTTCAGAACGCGAAGCTCTTTACCTGGCTCACGTTCCTTTACGAGATCTGGAAGAAGATCACTCCCGACGCCGTGTACTGGTCCACCATCCTCGCCACGGCCGAGCTTCTCAAGACCGGATGCACCTGCACGACCGATCATCACTACCTGTACCCTCGCGGTTTCACCGACGATCTCATGGGACTCCAGTTCGAGGGAGCGGCGAAAACCGGGATCCGGTTTGCGCCCACCAGGGGTTCGATGTCCCTCTCGAAGAAGGACGGCGGCCTTCCCCCCGACTCTGTCGTCCAGGACGAGGACACGATCCTTTCGGACAGCGAGCGGGTCATCGCCGCCTATCACGACCCCTCTCCCCTCTCCATGCGGCGGGTCAGCTTAGCCCCGTGCAGCCCCTTCTCTGTCTCACCCGATCTCATGCGTAAAACCGCCGATCTCGCCCGCAGGCACGGGGTCCGTCTTCACACCCATCTGGCGGAGACCGCGGATGAGGACGCCTATTGCGAGCGGAAATTCGGCAAACGTCCCCTCGCGCTCATGGAGGACTGCGGCTTCATCGGGCCGGACGTCTCTTATGCCCACGGGGTATTCTTCACTGATGAGGAACTCGCTCTGCTCGCGCGGACGCGCACCGGTATCTGCCATTGCCCCTCGTCCAACATGCGCCTCGGCTCGGGGATCACCCGGATCCGGGAGATGCTCCCGCTCGGCATTCCCCTCTCGATCGCGGTCGACGGTTCCGCGTCCAACGATTCCTCCGACTACCTTGGCGAGATGAGGCAGGCGCTCCTGCTCCAGAGGGTGCGGTACGGCGCGGACGCCCTGACGGCCGCTGATGTGTACCGGATCGCTTCGGAGGGTGGCGCGGCGATCCTCGGATACGATCGGATCGGCAGGATCGCGGAAGGGTACGGCGCCGACATCGCGGTTTTCGACACCGGGGGCATCGAGTACGTCGGTTCGCAGTCGGACCCGATCGCCTCACTCCTCTTCTGCGGAATCGGGCATCGGGCGTCCCACACCATCGTAAACGGAAAGACGGTCGTCAGGAACGGACGGCTCACGGGGATGGACGAGGAGGAGATCATCGAACGCGCTTCCGCGTGTTCTCGCAGGCTCCTGGCCTGAGGCACGGAGGTTTGTATGGGATACAGGGCTGAGTATCATTTTCCCGCGACGCTGGCAGAAACCGCGGCGCTCTGCGAGCGGTTCCGGGGCGATCTCCTCTTCCTCGCCGGCGGCACCGAGATCAACTCCAGCGGATTTCTGGGCACCGCTTCCCACGTCGTTTCGCTCTCCTCTCTCCCTCTCCGCGGGATCGAGATGACCGGCGACGGATGGATCCGGATCGGGGCCCTCGTGACCATGCAGGAGCTGATCGACTCAGAGATGGTGCCCGCGGTTCTAAAGTCCGGCGCCCTCGGCATGGCGAACCGCAACATCCGCGCCATGGCTACCATCGGGGGGAATATCGGCGCGGGCAAGTCCTGCTCCAGTCTCCTGCCCGCGCTCATGGCCCTGCATGCGCGGTACGAGACGAATTCCCCCGCGGATCCGCTTCCCACCGGACTTCCCGATTACGCCGCGCACGGGATGCCTCCGGGCGTCCTGATCACCCATATCAGCGTTCCCGGACCCGGCTCGGGAATAAAAACCTGCTACCGCAAATACTCCCGGACGACCAACGACCTCGCGGTGGTGAGCGCGGCGGTCAGTTTCGTTCCGGCCCCAGAGCATCCGTTCTCCAAGGCTGTCGTGGCTATCGGGGGGCTCGGGCCGCGGGTTCAGCGGATCTCCCCCATCGAGGATCTTCTCAGGAGTTCTCATTCCATCCCCGATAGCGAGACTCTCCTCGCCATGCTCCAGGAGACGGCGCGGCCGGTGGACGACATCCGCGGCTCCAAGACCTTCAAGTTCCTCATGGCCGCGGAGCTGATTCTGGACGCCCTGAGGATCGCGGTAGGGGAAGGAGGGAATCCATGAACCTCAGTTTCACCGTCAACGGGATTCCCAAGAATGTGCAGACGGACCCCTGGATCAGCGCCAGGGAGCTTCTCGCGGGCATGGGTTTCTTCAATGTCAGGAACGGATGCGACGGAGAGGGCACCTGCGGCATGTGCACCGTCCTCCTGAACGGAAAGACCGTCAACTCCTGTCTCCTCTCGGCCGTACAGCTGCAGGGAGCGGAGATCCGCACCGTCGACGGATACAACCGGAACCGCGTCCTCTCTGCGGTGCAGGAGGCGCTCATCGAATCCGGCGTCGTCCAGTGCGGGTACTGCACGCCCGCAATGGTCGTCGCCATGGAGTCCCTCCTCTCCCGGAATCCGGAACCGGACGAGGAGGCGGTACGCGACGCATTCTCCGCCATCTTCTGCCGCTGTACGGGATACCGGCAGATCTTCGACGCGGTGCGGCTTGCCCGCGAAAAGCTCCGCGGTAAAGGAGGGGTCGCTCCGGATTCATCCTGCGCGCCACAGCCGAAGACAGGAGAAAACAGCGTTCCCCGCTTCCGCGAGGATCTCGCGATCGTCGGCAAGGGCGCGGCAAAGATCGACGGCTGGAAGCTCGCCCGCGGCGAACGCGCCTTTGTCGAGGACGCGGCAGGCCAGGATACCTGCCACCTCAGGATGCTGCGCAGTCCGTACGCCCACGCGTACATCACGGACATCGACACATCGAAAGCGGAGAACCTCCCCGGGGTGGTCGCGGTACTGACCTATAAAAACACCCCGTCCGTTCACTACAACCAGGCGGGGCAGGGATTCCCCGAGCCCTCGCCGTACGACCGGCGGCTCTTCGGCCGGAAACTCAGGCATGTCGGGGACCGGGTGGCGGCCGTGGTGGCGCGTACGCCCGAGATCGCGGACGAGGCCGTCTCGCTCATCTCCGTGACCTACCAACCCATCGAGCCCGTGTTCAGTTTCGAGGACGCGCTGCGCCCCGGAGCCCCGCTCGTTCACGGCGGGCCTTTCCGGATCGCGGGGAAACCCGAAACGCAGGCCGGGGCTGCCGGCTGCGATAGCGCCGGCGACATCAGCTCGGGCAGCGCCAACGTCACCGGCGCCGCCTGTAACGGACAGGGCCATGCAGACCCTGACAGTGCCGGATCTGCCGGCTCTCCCGAAGGAGAGATCATCTACCAATTTCCGATAGGCGGGGATCCCTCGCGGAACATCGCGGCGAGCGTGCAGGGAGGCATCGGCGATGTCGATCGCGGGTTCGCGGAGGCGGATGTCGTCATCATGCGCGAATACTCGGCGTCCCAGGTCCAGTGCACGCCGCTTGAACCCCATGTCGTCTTTACCCGGATGGACGGGGACCGCCTCGTCATCCATGCGTCGACCCAGGTTCCCTGGCATGTCCGCAGGATCGTCTCCTATATCCTGGGCATCGGCGAAAACCGCGTCAGGGTGATCAAGGAACGGGTGGGCGGCGGATTCGGCGCGAAACAGGACATCGTGCTGGAAGATGTCTGCGCCTACGCCACATGGATCACGGGCCTGCCTGTCCTGTTCCGCTTCACCCGCGAGGAGGAGTTCATCGCCTCGCGCACGAGGCATCCCATGGATATCGGAGTAGAGCACGGCGCGAAGCGGGATGGAACCATCACGGCGATCCGCATGAGCGTGCGGGCCAACACGGGTCCCTACGGATCCCACTGCCTCACGGTTCCCATGAACGCGTGCTCCAAGTCTCTGCCCCTCTTCCTCTGTCCGAACGTCTCCTTTCGCGTGACCACCTGCTATTCCAACATTCCTCCAGCCGGCGCGTACCAGGGCTACGGCGCGCCTCAGGGCTCCTTCGCGCTTCAGACCGCGGCCGCGGAACTTGCCGCGGAACTCGGCATGGACCAGCTGGAGCTGATCGAGAAGAACCGCGTCCGCGAAGGCTCCGTCCTCGAGATCCTCAAGTGCCTTGGCGAGGGACGGCCGGGCGCGGCCCAGACCGTTTCCAGCTGCGGACTCGGCCCGGCCCTCAGGCAGGGCGCGGAGCTCATCGGCTGGGGAAGGAGGGAGGAAAGCGGCGACCCCGACGTTTCCATCGGCAAGGGATTCGCAATCATCCAGCAAGGTTCCGGCCTTCCCGGTCTCGACGCCTCGAACACGGACATCAAGATGCTCTGGGACGGCTCCTTCCTCGTGAAGAACGGGGGCGCGGATCTGGGCACGGGCCTGGACACCGTGGTCGCCAAGGTGGCCGCCGAGTCGCTCAAGGTTCCCATGACCGCCGTCACCATCCTCACCGGGGACACGGACACCACCCCCTTCGACACGGGCGCCTACGCGTCAAGCGGGACCTTCTTTTCCGGAAACGCGACGATACGTGCCGCAAAGAAAATGGAAACCCTGATCGTCGAAACAGCCGCGCAGATGCTCGGCGAACCGGCTGCGCTCCTCTCCATCGCGGAGCCTGGCAAAGTCAGGGGCGGATCCCGCGAGATCACGTACGCGGAGATCGCCGCCTTCACCCAGGGAGGCACGGGAAAGGGGGAGCTTTCCGTTTCCGCGGGCTACACAACCGAGGACGCGGCCATTCCATACGGAGCCCACTTCTGCCAGGTGGCGGTGAACCGGAGAACCGGAGAGATCCGCGTGCAGAAGTATTACGCCCTGCAGGACTGCGGCACCCCCATCAACCCGGAACTGGCGCTGGGGCAGATCTACGGCGGGGTGATGAAGGCGCTCGGCCACACCCTGTGGGAGGAGATGCGCCTGGACGGAAACGGCAGGTGCCTCAACCCCAATTTTACGGACTACAAGGTGCCCATGATCGGGGACATCCCCCCCGATTTCAAGGCGATCCTCGTTCCCACCGACGATCCTTTCGGACCTTTCGGGGGAAAGTCCGTGTCTGAAATCAGCATGAACGGAACCGCCCCCGCCGTGGCCGTGGCCATCCACGACGCGGTCGGCGTCTGGATACGGGACTGGCCAATCACGCCGGAGAAGATCCTGCGTGCCCTTGGAACCATCGGACAGGAGGGAACATGAACCGCGCGGATATCGGAAAACGGATCGGAAAACTCGAAAAACTGGATACGAGCGGAATGTACGGAGGGGACTTCCTCCTGACCTGGGAGAAGTCCGCTGACGAGGTGGCAGCGGTACTGGAAACGGCCCAGATCCTGAAGGAGCTTCGCGGCATGAACGTGTCGCCGCGCGTTTTCGACTCGGGGCTGGGGGTTTCCATCTTCCGGGATAATTCGACCCGGACTCGGTTCAGCTTTGCCAGCGCCTGCGATCTTTTAGGGCTCGCGGTTTCCGACCTCGACGAGAAGAAGTCGCAGATCGCGCACGGGGAAACGGTGCGCGAGACGGCGGCCATGATCTCGTTTCTCACCGAGGCGGTCGGTATCCGTGACGACATGTACCTCGGCGCTGGCAACGCCTACATGCGGGAGTTCGCTTCGGCCATGGAACGGGCGTACCGCGACGGCGTCCTCCCCGGAAGGCCGACCCTCGTCAATCTCCAGTGCGATATCGACCACCCCACCCAGGCCATGGCTGACCTCCTCCACCTCGTGAACACCGTTGGGGGCATCGACGCGCTCAAAGGAAAGCGGATCGCGATGACATGGGCCTACTCCCCCTCGTACGGGAAACCTCTCTCCGTGCCGCAGGGGATCATCGGGCTGTTCACCCGCTTCGGCATGGACGTGGTACTGGCCCACCCGGAGGGATACACACTCATTCCTGAGGTCGAGGAGATCGCCGCGAAGAACGCGGCATCCTCCGGCGGTTCGTATCGCCGTGTCGGATCGATGGAGGAGGCGTTCACGGGGGCGGATTTCGTCTATCCGAAGAGCTGGGCCCCGTACTCGGTCATGCAGAGGCGCACCGAGCTTCTCACCGCCGGGGACACCCAAGGGCTCGTCGAACTGGAAAAACAATGCCTTGCCAACAACCGCCGCTTCCTGTCCTGGGAGACCACGGAGGAGAAGATGCGACTCACGAGGAACGCCATGTACATGCACTGCCTTCCCGCGGACATCTCGGGCGTGAGCTGCAAGGAAGGAGAGGTCGCGGCCTCCGTGTTCGACCGGTTCCGGAACGACACCTACCACGAGGCCGGATACAAGCCCTACGTCATCGCGGCCATGATCTTCCTGGCAAAGGTCAGGGATCCGTCGGCCGCCCTTTCTCGGATCGCGGAGAGGAAACCGGCGCGGATTCTGGCGGAGTGACGGATTATCCCCACGGTACCCCGTTCGGACCGTCGGGGAGGAAAGCCGCGGAATCCGCGCGGGGCTCCTGCCGGAACGAGCGGAGCGCCGCGAGGCCTGCAGCCAGGGCTTGACGCGGGGTTTTCCCCGCGCAGTCCGCTATTTCCGCCAACGGCCGGCCTGGACACGCGTCATAGTCCTCCCTCGTGAACTGGGGGCTGTAGTAGAAGAAATGCTCCTGCGGAATCACGCGGAAGAGCCTGTTCCACATCTGGACCTGCCATTGATCCTGGACGAACTCCCATTCGGGCGAGACGATGAGCCGGTCGAATCCCGCCGAGCCGCGTTCCTTCAACACCCGAAGCGCCTTCCGGTACCCGGCGGATCCGACCCGCTCCGTTTCCGTGTTGTCCGCGGCGAGGATGACGTATCCCCCCGGTTTGACCACGCGCGCGGCCGTAACGGCCGCCTTGGCCGTCTGGTAGTGGTTGATCCCCACGAATCCGCCGTGGGTGAGCACGACATCGTACCGTTCTTTCACGGGGATGACGGCGCTCTTCCGGAGAAACTCCACGGCGCGCGCGTGCGCCAGCTCGAGATGGCCGGAAAATACCCCTGTCAGCCTGAACCGCCTGTCCAGAGTCGCGTTCACGATGAAATCCGCGCCGGCGGCGCGCGCCGCCTCGAGCGCCTCCTCATGGCAGGGGTTTCCCTCCAGGACGAGATCTGCCGACCGTTCGTCGGCGAGGATCGCCGGGCCGTGAAAGCCGTGGATGGTTCGCTCTCCCGCGATGCCCGGACAGATCGATTTCCGTCCGCCCGAAGCCCCGGCCATGAAGTGACTCTCCACGAGGCCTGTGAGGATCCTGATGTCGCTTTTCACGTATCCCGCGTTGACGAGGATCTCGCTTCCCCGGGACGTTTTTCCGAGGTAGCGGAGGTTCGCGGCGTCGCGGCAGTCGTGATTGGCGATCTCTACGCCGACGTCGAACACGCGGGGATCGATCAGGGCGCGAAGTTCCTCTGTGGCCAGCCCGCGGTGCGTTCCCGTTGCCACGAGCACGAGGATGCGGGAAGGAAGCACTCCGGCTGCGGTGAGCCGCTCGATGACGGGCCACAGGATACCCCCCGGGCCTCGGTAGGGTACGGGTCTCGTGTTGTCGGAAACCACGATGCATGCGCGGAGATCGCCCGGCGCCTTTCCCTTCGAGGAGACGATCCGTTCGATGGGAGCGGAGCCGATGGGGTCATCAAGGGATCTCTGCACGGCTCCGTACGGGTCGTCGAGGGCAGGCGCGTCGGCCGCCTTGAGGACGGCCGCGTCCATCCCCGCCGTCATTCGATGACCAGGTACACGAGGGTTTGGTTGAGAAGCTGGTAGGCGATCTCGCCGAACGTGACAGGCCCGTACATCTTCTCCGTCTTCTTCCCCTCAAGATCGGAGTAGAGGAAATTGAGGATGCAGTTACAGGAGAAGATCGGGTTGATTCCCTTGGGGAGGGCGGCCTTGAACTGGTTCACGTAGTCCGTGACCGGTTTCGCGATCCGGTACTCCACCTCCTTGAAAACGGGCGCGTACAGCGCGACCTCGTCCGGCCGCACCTCCTGGATGCTCACGTTGACCATGGTGCCGCAATAGTCGGCCACGAGGGGAAGCTTCGTGTCGATCCCCTTCTCCTTCAGATACGCGGAGAACGAGGTCTTCTTTCCGTTCACCAGGCAGTTCCTGACGGTGAAGCCCTCCTCGTCGAAACCGATGGCGTCTCCCGTTC
>CAZPZF010000068.1:0-1821 GCA_964590705.1 uncultured Spirochaetales bacterium
GTATAGGGAAAGCGAGGTGTCTGCGCAACAATATACTCAGCCGCGTTTCTGCAGTATCCAGGTCCGGATATCCTTGTCCAATCCCTCGCCGGAGCCGGTTCCCGTGGTCTCCCTGACGAGCCAGGGGATCAGGATCTCCTCCTTCATCTTTTTCCATTCGGGAGGAAGGCTTCCCGGAATCCTGAGGTACTCCGCGGGCGGGATGTGTCCGACGAGAGCCGGGTAAAAACGGGGGAAGGTCCCCTCGTTCACGTGCTGAAGGGAGGAAAAACCTTCGGCGATTCCGAATATCCTGAGCCTCTGTTCTTGAACCTTCTCCATGATCATCTCCTGCGTGCTTTCGGAGAGAAACCACGCGATGAAGGCGCGGGCAGCTTCCGCGTGTCGAGCCTGCTTCGGAATGCCCATGTAAAGGATATCCTCGAGAACCGGGATCTTCCCCTCCTTGGCGATCCAGCGGTAGTCGATCTCCTTCCGCTTTTCTGCCGGGATGCCGAAAAAATCGCGCAGGGTCGTATAGTAGAAGGCGATCCTGCCGGAATCGATTAGCTTGTAGCTGGGATCGTAGAGGTATTTGTCGGTAAATTCCTGCTCGCGGCCGGGACCTCCGTTGACGTCGAGCATCCAGGTCCGGATGTATTTCACCGCGTCGCGAAGATGTTCCTCGTTCCACGCGAGCTGGCCCTGCGCGGTCTCGTGGAAATCCGCCCCCAGGAGAACCGCTTTAATGTAGAGGATCTCCGGATCCCACTGCGGCGAGAAGCCCATCACGGGGAAATCCTTCTTGGAGCGGATGTTAAAGGCCTTGCTCTGCTCCATGATGCTTTCGAGTGAAAGGAAGAAGGAGTCCAGATCCCCCACGCCGTTTTCCTTGAACATGAGAGCCGGAAGGTTGAAGGATACGGGGAGGATGACCGGTTTCCCCTCCTGCATGCAGGTCTGGTAGAGGGCCGGGTAGATCTTGTCCACCGGGATGCCGGCCCTTCCGATGAAGCCCTCCAGGGAGCCGAAGTACTTCATGATGGAAACGCTCCGTAGGTTCTCACCCACCACCAGATCGGGGGAAGTCTCGGCGTTCTCGAGGGCCTTGCCGGGATACTCACGGTATTCGATCACGATCCTGCAGTCTTCCTGTTCCGCGTTGAAAAGCTCCACGTAATACGCGAATTCCGGCCTGTTCGTCCAAAGGGTCGCGGTCCTTCCCGCGATCCGCGAACAGGAGGATAGGACGATGATGGCTGCGAGAATCGCTGACACGCTCCGGAGTTTCATCCCATTGACTCTACGGAAGTCGATACCTGTTGTCAATCCGTTCGATTTCTGTGAAAATCCTCCCGTGGCCGATACGGACGAACCTTTCCGAAGCTACGCGAGATACCTCCGGGAGACCTACGGCGCGGGGACCTATCGGGTCGCAGTGGACGCCGGCTTCTCCTGTCCCAATCGGAACGGGGGTCGGGGTTCCCCCGGGTGCGTGTACTGCGACGGGACGGGCGCCCGGGCCGCCTATCTGTTGGACAGGCCCGCTTCGGGACGCTTCGACAGAGATGTCCTCGGCGAGGAGATCCAGAGAACCTTGCGCTTTCTCAAGGGAAGGTACGGGGCCGAACGTTTCATCCTCTATTTTCAGGCCTACACGGGAACCAATGCCCCCGTGCCCGTTCTCAGGGAGATCTACGACTTCGCGCTCTCTAGGGGGGAGTTCAGGGGGCTCGTCGTCTCGACGCGGCCCGACTGCGTGGATCCGGGAAAGGGGGATCTCCTCGCCTCCTATCAGGAAAGGGGAATAGACGTCTGGGTGGCGCTTGGGCTCCAGTCCGC
>CAZPZF010000068.1:1831-14192 GCA_964590705.1 uncultured Spirochaetales bacterium
GCGAGTGCGAGCGGACGATCAACACTTCCACCCGCCGGTTCTGGGCCCGGCCCTCAGGCGTCTTATTGTCTGTGGCCGGCCGGTATTCCCCGTGGCCAATGGCGCTGAACCGCGCGGGCTGGAGCTTGGGCTCCAGGCCGCCCACGATGACACCCTCCTCCGGATACGGCGGGGCCATACGGTGCGGGACTTCGAACGGGCATGGCTGATCCTCAAGGAGCGGGGGATCCGGTGCGCGGCGCACCTCATCTTCGGGCTGCCAGGCGAGGGCCTTGCGCGGATCCTCGAGACCATCCGTTTCCTGAACCGCCTGGATCCTGACGGGATCAAGATCCACAATCTGAGAATCCCCATGGGAACCCCCCTCGCCGCCCAGTATCTGGCCGGCGAGATCGTCCCTCCCTGCGGTCCCCGCCACGTGGAATATTGCGTTGCGGCCCTGGAAGCGCTCAGGGCGGAAACCGTGGTGATGCGCCTGACCTGCGACATTCCCGCATCCGTGGATGCGGCGCCCGCTTCTTTCTGGAAAAAGGGCCGCATCTATGATACAGTGAGAAAAGCGATGATCCTGCGGAACACATGGCAGGGAAAGAAACTACTGTTATAGAATCTCGGTTCGACCGCGGAGGGGAACATGGTGATCAAGGACGGCAATCTCTACGGGCTCATCGACGATATAGGCACCCATTACCGGAACAACATCAGCAGCAGGTTCCTGAGGAAAGCCCTCGCCTCCCTTCCCCTCGGAAAGGACTCCTGGGAGCGGATCGACCGTCTTACGAATTTTCCCGATCTTCTGCGGATTCAGGGATACCGGATCGAGGATCTCTACGAGGACATCCTGGCTGTCTCCAACCTCGTATCGCGCCTGAAGAGGGACGTGGTCCCGAACCTCAGGCAGCTCGTGAACGACGCGACGCTCTCCGGAAGCGACAAGATCCTGCAGTCCATGGCCGCCAGCAACTTCCCCGTTAATGTCCGGATCCTGGCAGACAAGGTGAACGAACTCTACCTGAAACTCATCGAGGCGGATAAGAAGGAGAACCCTGCGAGCCCCTTCTACAAGAAGCTTCCCGAACTGGCCAAGATCGGCCAGCTGCTCATCGAGGACTGAGCCCACGGCGCGCGAAACGCTCCGCCGTTTCGAAGATCGCCTTGAAGCACTCCTCTATTCCCTCGGTTTCGATGCTCGAATACGCGACCCTGATCAGATCCTCGCCGAGCGCGACCACGCCGATCCTCTCCCGTTCCAGGAGCTCTCTCCGCAACTCCTCCGCGGAAAAACCCTTGCAGAGGAAGCTGAGGAAGTATCCGGAGTTGAACGGAAGGGGTTCCAGGATCGAGGGATCGCAGCGCTCCGAAACGATCTTCGACACCTTCAGGAACCTTTCCGAGAGGACGCGGAAGAACCGTTCCTTCTCCGCGCGGTACTCGGGGCCGAGCATGGCGCGCAGCAGGAGGCTCTGGCCGATCCGAGATGAGGATGAGCAGGAACATCGGATCATGCCCGAGAGTTTTTCCGTCAGCGCCTCGGCTTGGGCGGGCAGGATCCCTTTGAACGCAAAGGTCATGAAACCGATCCGGAACCCCCAGGTATAGTCCTCTTTCGTTGCCCCATCCACCTTTACCGCGAGAATCCGCGGGTGGATCCCCGCGAGAGGGGCAAAGAGGCTTTGGCCGTATGCGTCCCCGGTGTAGGTCAAACCGAAATAGGCGTCGTCGACGATGACGAGGATGTCGCGGTTCTCTTCCGCGAGATGTCTCAGCCCGTCCACCAGTTCCCGCGCCTCACGAATAGTCGGGCTGTACCCGGTGGGATTGTTCGGGAAGTTGAGCAGGAGGACCGCCTTCTTCCGTTCGGCGCGTGTCCGGATCGACTCGATCATGCCCCGTATGCCGAGGTTTCGTTCCCCGAGCGGGCCCGCCGGGGGGCTGAACAGCGGATACCGATGGATGACGGCTCCTCTTCTTGTCTGGAAGATCAGCTGGTAGTTATCCCACGAGGGATCTGGAAGGAAAACGTCGTCACCTGGGTTCACGAAGAGGTCGGCGGCAGTCGAAATTCCGGCCGTGAGCCCCGGAAGTACCGCGGGCAGGGATATCCCCGCGGGGTAAAGGCTCGGATTTTTCCGGATCAATTCACGTTTCCACGCCTCGCGAAGTTCTGGAACGCCCAACGTGGCCGCGTAGGAAACCGTCTCTCGGGCGGATAGGCCAGGAACCTGGGAGAGGATGGAGGGAAGCGCGAGAGGAGCGCCGCCGCTCATCGCGATGCCCGCGGTGCAGTTAAAGCGGGAGGCGCGCTCTCCGGCTTCAGCGGCCTGGAACACGATCCCTTTGGGAAAGAAGATCCGTCTGCCGAGGTCGGACAGGAGTCGGTCCGCGGCTGTTCCGGAAAGAGGGTCATCGGCCGATGCGGCTTCGTTCATGGGGCCACCGTATCCAGGGGGAAGCGGGTTGTCAAGCCGAGGGAACTCCGGGAGGGCAGCCGCCGCGCGGAAGGGCCGGTCCGGGCATCCGGTTTAAAGCCCAGGCCGCAGTTTGGCGGAGGATCGGATCCGGGGAGGAGATGAAGCGTGAAACCGCGCATCGAAGCCTTTCGCCGCCGGCGTTGGAATTACCCGCGGCGATGAGGCTGTTCCGCTGGATCGCCCTGTGGTCGATCCAGCCCATGTCCAGAACCGTCCCCTTGAAGAAGGACCGTAGTTCCGCGGGCGTTTCGATGGAGAGGAGATCGGCCAGCGGGAGCGAGCAGCCCGGCTTGTCCAAGCCCACGGCGCTTCCCTGGCGGGGCGTCCGGTTGTACGGACAGGAATCCTGGCACGCGTTGCACCCGTAGATTCGTTTCCCCCACGCGGCCATCTGTTCCTCCGAGAGGAGGATGTGGATGGTTGAGAGAGACTGAAAGCAGCGGGAGCGGTCGATGATTCCGGGAGAGGTGATGGCCCCCGCGGGGCAGGTTCGAACGCAGAGATCGCAGGATCCGCAGAGGGTCCCCGGGGGAAGGCCGGAAAAGACCGCCGTACCGGCCGATCCACGGGCGGAGAGCGGTTCGAGCGGCGGGAGAATGGCTCCCGCGATGATGAATGCCGAACCGCATTCCCTTGTCAGGATGAGACTGTTCTTTCCGTAGCTGCCGAGGCCGGCGAGCGCGGCGAGGGGTTTTTCCGGGAGCCGTGAGTTGGAAAAGACGCGGATGCCCTTAGGGGAGCGGCCGAGAGCCTCTTGAACGGGGCGTAGCGTCTCCTTCAGCGCGGTCGCCGCGCCGCGGTAATGGTTCCTCCACGCAAAGGGGGCAAATGTTCCATGCGGCGAATCGGGTGTCGAGAGATCAACGGGGCCCGCGGTTCGGTAGGGAACTCCGGTGACGAGGACGATACCGCGCTCCCGAAGAGGGGCCACCTCATGTCCCATCTCCTCCCACCCGGCGAGATCTCGGTCGGAAAGCGCTGCCGTATCGAGGAAACGGGGGGAGAGAAAGCCGCGGTTTTCGAGCTGTTCTACGATCCGTTCGGCCCAGGGAGCCATGGGTCCTCCTTTTCCCCGGTTCTACGCCAGTGTACCATCCTTTTATTTGAATTGACAGCAGGGGTGTTTTTTCCTACCATAGGTCCATGAGCGCTGAAACAGGAGGAGGCGGCCCCGCGATTCAGGGGGAGAAGGGAGAGTCCAAGGAAGGGTTTCTCCAGAGGATCCTGGCCATGCTCACAGGAGCCGGGGATCCTGAACGGGAGAAGCAGAAACTCATCCGAGACATCGGAAAAACCCTGAAGAAGCAGAAGCACAGGTACTACAATGTCCGCTCCGAGGAGGCGCTGCCCGCTTTTGCCGAGTTCTTCTACGAGATCTACAAGGTGCTCGGCCCTGTCCAGCTTCTTATCGACCGCGTCGAATCTTCGAACATGCTCAAGGTGATCCTCGTCGAGACGAACCTGACCGAAAAACAGCAGGAACTGAAGGAGCAGCTGTCCGAGGAATCGATCAGGATGCGGGCGAACACCACGGACACTAAAACCCTCTCAGGCCAGCTCAAGGACCAGCTCGTCGCGTTCTTCGCGGCTTTCGATTCGAAGATGGTGAAACAGGTGGAGGAACTCTTCAACCTCCTTACGTTGTTTCTGGACATGGCCAACTTCGACTTCTTCTTCATGCTGAAAAAATTCGATTCCAATATTCCCGAACGGGACTTCTTCTATAACCCTCGATTCGAGGCGATCAACGGCGAGTATGTTTCTGATGACCTCAAGGACTTCCTCGAACTCCTCCCCTTCATCGACAAGGACGCTCCCTGGGATCAGCTTCTGACGGTTCTCAAGGAATTCAGGGGGGGGTCGGAGATCGTCGGTCAAGCCGGGTGGAAAAAGGTCCTCAAGCTCCTCGTGGAGGCGCAGAAGAGTCAGGTTTTCGAGCTCATGGTCCGCCATATCGACAAGGATCCCTACTACAAGCCGACCAGGGTACGGGCGAAGGGAAAGATCGTTGAGGAATATCTTACCAAGATCAAGACTCAGACCGAACTGACCATCCAGAAGATCCTTCAGGAGAAGAAGACCGACAAAATCGCCTCCCTCGCCAAGGCGGTCTTTGGGACCACGACCATCGCCAGGACCAAATTCTACACGGATAAAGGGAACATGGTCTTCAGTAAGAAGATGCTCGGCGGATTCACCCACGTCGTTCCCCTCAACTATCTCAAAGCGTTTCTCCTCGATTATTTCAAGAAGGATATCAGGGAAGTGGTCGACATCCTCCTCATCAGGGGGAAATGGTCGACGAACCTCACCTCTCAGCAGCTCTCGGAGGCCTTCCACAACCTGATGACCGCGGCGGACGAGCTGGTGAAATTCGACGAGTCCCTCTCCGAGGAAGGGCAGCGGGGAATCTCGCTCAAGAACACCCTCATCAAGGTCGACAGGGACAAGAGCAACGTGAAATTCCTCCGGCAGCAGCTCAAGGAAATCAACGACTTCGCCTTCAAGCTCATCCAAGACTCTTCCTCCAATCTCATCCTGATGGGCCGGCATCTGAAGACCGTGCTCGAGGATCTCGCGAAGAAACCTCCCGAACTAATCATCAACTGGAAGGAGATCAACCTCGCGGCCAACAACGAGATCAAGGAAAAGATCGTGGAGATATACAAGCGAATCTACTACTTCATCCAGCTTCTGCAGTTCTTCATGAAACAGGAATAGGCGCGGACTTCCTGAAGCGGACTCACACCGGCCGCTGGATCAGGTTGAGGAACTCGAGACGGGTCGCCTCATGCGTCCTGAAGCTGCCGAGCACGGTCGATGTGGTCATCACGGAGTTCTGCTTCTCGACCCCCCGCATCATCATGCAGAGGTGTTTGCATTCCATGACAACGCCCACCCCTTCGGCGTCAACCGCCCGCATCACCTCGTGTGCGATCTGCGCGGTGAGCCGTTCCTGGATCTGCAACCTTCTGGCATAGAGTTCGGCGATGCGGGCGAGCTTGCTCACCCCGATCACCTTCCTCTTCGCGATGTATCCGATATGGCACCTGCCGTAGAAGGGAAGCATGTGATGCTCGCAGAGACTGTAGATCTCGATGTCCCGGGCGATGATCATGTTGTTCGCCTCCGACTCGAAGATCGCCTGGTTGATGACCTGGTCGCGGTTCATGGAGTACCCGCGGGTGAGGAACTCCCATGTTTTCGCGACCCGTGCGGGGGTCTTCTTAAGCCCTTCCCTGTCCGGATCCTCGCCGAGCTCCGTGAGAAGCTCCCGTACGAGGGCCGCCACCCGTTCTCTATCCATAAAAATTCCCCCTGATATGTCTTCCCCCGTCCACGAAAACGACCTGCCCGGTGATGAACCGGTTTGCAAGGAGAAAGAGGATGGCATCCGTGACCTCTTCCGCTGTACCGACCCTCCCGAGCGGGTTCGTGCGCGCGAGATGATCCGTCCCCGCGTCTTCCTTCCCCTTTTCCGGCAGTACAGCGCCCGGAGCCACTCCGTTGACCCGCACGCGCGGCGCGAGATCCACCGCCAGCATGCGCATGAGGGAGAAGAGAAGCCGCTTGCTCTCATGGTAGCCGATATGGTTCCTGTCGTAATCGTTCATCCGGGCATCCAAGAGCATGACCACGGCCCCCTCAATTCCCTGAGAGGAGAGCGCGCGGGTGAGGATGAGGGGCGCGTACGCGTTCAGGGCGGCGGCAGCGGCGAGACCCTCGATGGAAAATCCGTCAAGGGTTTCCTCCTCGTAGGAAGAAGCGGAATTGACGAGGATGTCGATCCGGTCCGCGACGGCCAGGGATCTCTTCCAGACCTCCGTCGCGCCCTCTCCGGTCGAGAGGTCTCCCCAGACCGGAAAGGCGGAGACTCCCAGGTTCCGGATCTCGTCGCCGAGTCTTTCCGCCTCGGCCTTTGCCGTTCTATAGTGGATTACGCAATTGACGCCGCGGCCGGCTAAGGCGCGTACCGTTTCGGCTCCCAGGCGCCTGGCTCCTCCGGTGACGAGGGCCGTCTTTCCTTCCAGGTTCCACATCCGGAGAACTGTAGCAGATGTCGCCGTCTTGATACAATACGCGATACGGAGTACTTATTGGGTATGATTTCACCCCAGATTCGATCCAAGGCGAGGCGATGAGAGAAAAAAAGGAAGGGAAAACCGCAGGCGGGCGGGACAGGAAAACCGGGATCTCGGGGCTCATCCGGGACCGGTACACATTCCGGCCTGTCGTGTTCCTTGAGAGTATCCTCGTCGGACTCACTGCGGGTTTGGTGGTCGTTGGGTTTCGCTTCCTCATCGGTGAGGCCTTCTTCATCCGCAGGAGGATCTATGACGAACTGGCGGCGGGCCCGCTTTGGATGCTCCTCCTCTGGATCGTTCTTCTGTCCGGCGTCGGCCTCTTCCTGGGGTGGTCCATCCTGAAGTATCCCCTCATCCGGGGAAGCGGCATCCCCCAGGTAAAGGGGGCCCTGACAAGGCAGATCCGCTTTCCCTGGTTTCCCGAATGCGTATTCAAATTCGTAAGCGGCGTTCTAGGCCTCGGCCTCGGCCTTTCAATGGGCCGCGAGGGGCCGTCGGTCCAGTTGGGCGCCTTTGTCGGCAAGGGTTTCCTGAAGATGTCACGCTACCCCCATATCGAGCGCAAGTACCTCATCACGAGCGGTGCGGCGGCGGGACTGGCCGCGGCGTTCAGCGCCCCCCTCGCGGCAGTGGTGTTCGTCCTGGAGGAGCTGCACAAGAACTTCTCTCCCGTTCTCCTCATCACTTCGATGGCCGCGTCGGTCGCCGCGGACATTGTTTCAAGCCGGTTCTTCGGTCTGGCCCCTGTGTTCGACTTTCCGGATATCCGTGCCCTTCCCGTCGACCGCTACCACTTCCTCATCCTTCTCGGGATCCTCTGCTCGTTCGGCGGAATAGCTTTCAGGAAGGGCCTCCACCTGTTCCAGGAACTGTACGTGAGGCTACGGATCCCCGTTCTGGCCAGGCCGGTCCTTCCTCTCCTCGTCTCGATTCCCGTCTGTTTCTTCATATTCGACGCGTCCGGCGGCGGCCACGATCTCATCGTCATGATGAGCACGGCCAGCATTACGGTGAAGTATCTCCTTATCCTTCTCTTGGTTAAATTCCTCTTCACCTGCTTCTGCTACGGTTCCGGTACCGCGGGGGGGATCTTTCTCCCCATCCTCATGCTCGGGGCGCTCATAGGCAAGATTTACGGTACCGTGCTCTGCCGGGTCGGCTTCATGGAGGAGATGTTCGCCCTCAACTTCATGATATTCGGCATGGCCGCACTCTTCACCGCGGTAACGAAGGCTCCGGTGACCGGTATCATCCTCCTCCTGGAGATGAGCGGGAATTTCAGCCACTTCCTCGGACTGGTCACGGTCTGCCTGACCGCGTACGCGCTCTCGGACCTGATGAGATCCCGGGGGGTCTACGATGAGCTTCTGACCAGGCTCCTCGTGAGATATCCGCAGCTATACAAGGGGAATACCGAGAAAAAGGTAGTCCTCGAGATACCTGTTTCCCTCGGTTCTCCCGCGGAACACCGGCGGATCAGGGAGATCGAGTGGCCGGAGGGGAGCCTCGTGGTGGGGATCAACCGCGGCGACACGGAACTCATTCCGCGCGGAGAGACCGAGATCCTCCAGGGGGACATCCTCCTCGTCCTGGCGTCGGAGGAGGACGCGGCCCGTTACAAACCCATTCTTCTCGCCATGGGAGAGGAACGAAGCGGGCGGTGACGCGTCAGCCGATCGGGTAGGATGGCCGGGAAGGGGAGAGCATGCCGGTCTCCACCGAGGCCCCGCAGAACTCCGCTAGCAGCCCCGCCACCTCGTCACGATACTTCAAGGCTCGCTCCTCGGCGTCCCCGCCGATTCCGTCGATATTCATGACGAGCTCCCGCGTTTCTTCGGTTATTCTTGTTCCGTACCCGTTCCTCCAGTTCCACCGCCTGCACATGACCTGCCCCGTCTCCCGCCCCAGGTAGATCCCCGCTCCGGGGCCCGGCTTTTCCTCCGTTTCCGGCGCGTCTAGGGGAATGAAGGACTCGGTCCCCTCGGCATAGGTGAGCAGGAGCGATCCGCCGGCCCGCCCGAGGTCGTCTCCGCCTACGGGGAGGACGCCCGAGATCGAGACTAGGTTCATCACCGCGACGACCTTGTTGATGAACGGGAGCCTGCTTTCCGGTCTTTGGACCCGCTTCAGGAGTGAGCAGTGGGCAGGGGGAAATTTGTTCGGGTTGCTGCCGAAGTTCCGGTGCGCTTCCTGCCACGCGGCGATCCTCGGATCCTCCTTCGGATCCACCGGGTTGAGCCTGGCCCGTTCAACCGCCGCGGCGAGCATCCGTTCCAATTCCGGGCAGTCCGTTCCATTGTCGATGTTCCGCGCGATCACGATTCCCCGCCGAAAGCCCGGATACTTCCCGAAGATCCGCTCGTCAACCATGGCATACCTCATCTTTTTCGCCTCCTGACCGGATTCTACCCGGAGGGATCGGACGGCGTCTACGCCGGTTTATCCTCCGATCGTGTTTTTCTTCGTGGACAACATCTCTTTTCTATGTTCTAATGACATACGCGGGCAGAAAACCCCCTTCGATGGCTTTGGTAAGAATCAATAATCGCAAAGTTGTTCTTAAATGCTTGATTTTCTAAGGAGCCATGAGGAATGGAGGCGCAGTTCACCGAGGATCACTACCGGGTTTTTTTCGAGCATGTCGGCACAGCCACCATCGTCATGGGTGCCGACAGGAGGATCATCCTGGCGAACAGGCAGGCTGAGATCCTGAGCGGCTACCGCGTCTGCGATCTGATCGGCATGTCCTGGACCAGTTTCATCCTTCCCGAGGATCTCGACCTCCTGCTCGGCTATGACAGGGCCCGCGAAGCCGGAGAGGCCGCCCCTCCCGAGTACGAGACGAGGATCCGCGTGAGGGGGGGAGAGGTCAAGCATGTCCTTGCGAGGATAGAGAGACTTCCCGAGAGGGGAAACACCATCGTCTCCCTCATCGACATCACCAGCCTTAAAAATACGCAGAAGGCGCTCACGCAGAGCGAGGAGAAATTCCGCACGCTTATAGAGAACAGCTTCGAGGTTTTCATGATCATCTCGCGGGACCGGAAGATACGGTACGAGAGCCAATCGGTGACCAGACTCTTCGGATACCCGGTCGAGAGCGTCATCGGCGTCGATCCCTTCATCGCCATCCACCCCCGGGACAGGGACCAATTAGCCGAGGTCCTCCGGTGCCTCTGCGACGGCACGGACAAGGTTCGATATGTCAGGTTCAGGCACCGGCACCGCAACGGGACCTGGCGGTCCGTGGAGGCGGTCGCAAACAGCATGCTCGACGATCCGGTCATCAGCGGAATCGTGGTGAACCTCCGGGATGTCACCGACCAGCTCCGGGCTGAGGAGCGGGCCTGGTTCTACGAGAACCACGATCCCCTCACCGGTCTCGTGAACAAGGATTACCTGCAGGGAAGGATAGAAACAGAGATCAAGAGGGCGGAGCAACGGAAAAAGCTGTTCGCCGTGATGTGCCTGGGAATCGACAAGCTGAAGAGCATCAACGGCATGTACGGAATGACCGCGGGCAACGAGGTGATCATCGAGATGGGAAGCCGTCTCGTTCAGACCTACCGCGACTACGATCTCGTCGGCAGATACACGGGCGACAAATTCATGGTGCTCCTCGGAGATATGAAGTCGCCGGACGACCTCCTCAGGATCGTGCAGAAGACCTTTTCATCGCTCGTCGCCCCCTTCCGGATCCAGGGAAAGGAGATCCCGATCACGGTGAGCATCGGCTTCTGCATGTATCCCTACGACGGCACGAACGCCGAGGAACTCGTCGCCCACAGCGAAGAGGCCATGGATCATGCCAAGGATCTGGGCAGGAATACGTACAGTCTCTACAACGAACGGATGAACCGCGAGGCCCTCCTGCGGATCAAGGTGGAGCAGGAGCTTACCAAAGCCTTGAAGGCGGACGAATTCCTTATTCACTACCAGCCGAAGGTGGATCGTTTCGGCAGGCTGCAGGGAATGGAGGCGCTGGCTCGCTCGAATTCGCCGGTTCTCGGCTCTGTTCCGCCGCCCGTCTTCATCCCCGTGGCCGAGAGATGTGGACTCATCATCCCTCTGGGAGATCTGGTCCTCAAGAAGGTGTGCGCGCAGATCCTGGAGTGGGGGAGACTGGGCCATGATTTCGGAAGGATCGCGGTCAACCTCTCGCCTTTCCAGCTCTCCAGGCCCGGACTCGTCCCGTCCATCCTCGAGACCCTCCGGACCCATCGGATCAGCCCCGAGAGGATGGAATTCGAGATCACCGAGACCGGGCTCATGGAGAACGAAGGCGAGGGGATCGAGCGGATCAACCAGCTCACGAAGCTCGGGTTCCTCGTTTCTGTTGACGATTTCGGAACCGGCTACTCCAACCTGAGCAAGCTCAAGTCATACCCGATCCATACCCTCAAGATCGACAAGTCGTTCATCGACGACATTCCCGGAAATCCCTATTCCGCCAGCATCTCCCACACGATCATCGACCTCGGGCACAACCTCGGCTGCAAGATCGTCGCCGAGGGTGTCGAAAAGGAGTCCCAGTTCGATTTCCTCGTGCGGAGCGGCTGCGATTACTTCCAGGGCTTCCTCTTCCACCAACCGATGCCCGCGGAGGAGATCCCGGATCGCCTTGCAGCGTCCGTGAAACAGCTCTCCCCGACCGTGCCCTGAGGGAGCTTCCTCCGCCCACGCGCGCTCCTGTCCGACCGACGCTCCCGAGACTCGTTTCCACCCCTGTCCGATCACCGAGAGTACTCGCTCTGAGAGAGCGAAATCTCTCTCCGAGGGCTTTTTGTAAAAAGTCTCCGTTCCCTCTACAATAAAAACCCGGCGCCTCTTCCGCTCTCCCCTCAGAGGGTGGGAACGTGGAAGCGCTGCGGAAGGGTATGCAGACCGTCAACGATATCTTGGCAGACAACATGAGGAAGGCTCGCAAGAACCTGGGGCTTTCCCAGCTCGATCTCGCCGTCCAGTCCGGGCTTTCCATCGGATACATCGGGGACCTGGAGGCGGGAAAGAAATTCCCCTCCGGCCGCACGATCGAGCTTCTCTGCGATGCCCTGCACGTCCGCCCGTACCAACTCTTCCTCGAGGAGCCGGAGACAAGACCTGCTCCCGATCGATACCAGCTCCTCACGAGCCTGCGGAACGAACTCAGGGAAAAACTGGGCGCCGAGGTCGACGACCTGGTGAACAAGTACCTCGATCTCTGAGGGGGTATTTCAGCGGGAGCTTCCGCCGGGATGCCGACGTCGCTTTCCTCCTCCTCCTCCGGCGCTTTCATCCTCCGGCCTTTCCGTCTCCCCCTGGCCCTGTTCCGACGCGTCCTTCCTCCGCTTGTCCCTGAAGAACACATGGGTTCCCGGCGCGTTCTTGGCCGGACGTTCCATCCTCTGGAAGAGCTGGGTCGCCTGGATAATGTCCCCGAGTTTCTTGTAGCCGTAGTTCCTGGGGTCAAACTCCGGCATCCGCTTCACGATGTTCGATCCGATCGTGGCCAGGAACGCGTACCCGCTTTCGTCTGCGGAGTCCTCCACGGCGTCCCGGAGGAGCTTGACCAGCTTGGTGTCGCTCTTCAGTTCGTTGCTCGTCTTCCTGGCCGAGGGGGCGTTCCCGTCGTCCACGTAGCGGAGGATCTCCGTGTAGATGAACTTGTCGCAGGCGCCCACGAAGGAGGCCGGGGTTTTCTTCTCGCCGAAGCCGTACACCGTGAGCCCGTCCTCCCTGATCCGGGAGGAGAGGCGGGTGAAGTCGCTGTCGCTGGACACGATGCAGAAGCCGTCCAGGAGCTGGGTGTAGAGAAGGTCCATGGCG